>CALCCZ010000102.1 GCA_937900075.1 uncultured Lentisphaeria bacterium | reverse complement strand
CGAGCCCGCAGCGCAGCCCGTACAGCCCGTACAGCCCGCAGAACCCGCGCAGGAGGCCGCACCCTCTGCCGCCGATACCGCCAAGGCTCTCGAGGGCGAGAGCGTGGACGAGCTCATCGCCGCCATCGGTGAGCCTGTTTCCACCGACTACGCCCCCAGCTGCCTCGGCAAGGGTGAGGACGGCCGCCTGTACTATGACGGCTTCTCCGTCGACACCTATCGCGAGGGTGACCACGAGGAGGTCACCGTGGGGATGCCCGACTGATGCAGAAGACCCTTCTTGCGGAGCTGGAGTGCGGATAACTCTCCCGCGATTTGCCCGCAGTGCAGCAAAGACGATAACTGAATTGTTTTTTTAAGGCAAGATTATGGATATGGAAAACGCATCCGGCAGTTGTTCTTTTTTGATGGAACCGGCTGTCTTTTATGAAGATGCCCTGCAAGCCATGTGGAATACCGTTCCACTTGGAATCAAATTGCCGCTGCGGTCCGGCGGGAGCGCTTTGAAAGTGATTTCACGCGGTGTCTGGAACCATGCGGCAGGTCCCGATTTCCTGAATGCTAAACTGGAAATCGACGGCAAAGAGGTTACCGGTGATGTGGAAGTTCATTTCCGGGCTGCCGACTGGGTGAGACACGGTCATACCAGTGATGTCGCCTATCAACAGGTTATTTTACATGTGCTGGGCGCGGATGATATTATCCCTTCCGCAGCGCCCGGATTGCCCGCAGTGCCCGTTTATATCCTCCCGTCCACATATAAAGCAAAACAGGAGAACACGAATACCACCGGAATCTGTTCCGCTTTTTTCGAACGTCTTTCCGATGAAACACTTTTGAATTTTGCCCGGGATGCCGGACTGGACCGGATGAAACAGAAAGCCAATATCCTTCTGGCGGACATGATTGAACGCGGTACTGCGGAAACTGTTCTGCTGAAACTTTTCGAACAGTTGGGAGTCCCGGAAAACCGCACATCGTTCCGTGCCTTGGCGGAACGCATACTGGCTTATCCGGAAGATATCCGGAAAAAATATATCAAAGTCCTGATCTGGGGAGAATCCGGTTGTCTGCCGGATCCCGCTAAAACCGAACTCCCGGATGATTCCAGAAAAATCGTCTGCTCTCTTTGGAATGATTGGTGGGCGGTCCGGCGCATGTATTCGGAACCTTTGCAGTTTATTCGCAGGGCACGGCCGGTCAATAGTATCGAACGGCGTCTGGCGATGCTGACAGCGTTTATCGACGAGTACGGGGAAAATCCGCTTCCGAAGATGCTCGATATCCTCATGGCAAATCCGGAAAAAGAAGCCGTTGCGCTGTTCCTGGAGAAAATCCCGCAGACGGATCCGTTCTGGCTCACACATACGTCTTTTGTCGCACCCGAACGGAAGACACCGGTCGCTTTATTCGGACGCGGACGTATCCTGCAATTGCTTGCAGATGTGTTGATTCCCGCTATGCATGCATTTTCCGGTATGAATGGCGATTTGCGTCAGAGTGCCGCTGTGGAGTCGTTCTTTACCGCTTTGCCCAAAACTGATTCCAATACCGTGATCCGGCGCGCCGTCGAACTTTGTTTCCCCGGCAGAGAAGCTGTCTTCCATACCGCAGCTGCACAGCAGGGCGTCATTCACATTTATAAAACATGGTGCGAAAAATTATCCTGCGATTGCAGAAAATGTACCATCGGCAGATTCGTATGAAAGGTCATTATGAAAAAACTTAAAATCGGCGTCAGCGCCTGCCTGATCGGTTTCAAATACCGGTATGACGGCGAGTCCCGTTTCAGTAAAACAATTACCGAAAAACTCGGCGGAAAAGTCGATCTGATTCCCGTTTGTCCCGAAGTCGAATGCGGTTTGTCTATCCCGCGTCCTAAAATGCATCTGGAGTTCTCGCCCGCAGGGACAAGATTGAAAGTCACGGAAACCGGTGCAGATGAAACTATGCGGATGACCTCTTGGATCGCCAATAAACTGGAACAATTGGAGGCTATGGGAATATCCGGTTTCCTGTTTCAAGCCAAGTCGCCCAGCTGCGGACTCGCAGATACCAAAATTTTTGCTCCAGGCGGGAAACGCATCGTTACCGAGTCCGGAAATGGCCTCTTTGCAGCTATGCTGAAAAAACGTTTCCCCCGCCTGGTTATCGGGGAAGAACGCGATATCGACGAGTTTATGCGTTCCCTCGGAATCCGGTAAAAAAGACTCTTTCCCTATCGTTTCCGCACAGGCAAGGGGATAGGGGATAGTGGATAGGGGATAGTGTTTCGGTATGAAAACCGCCGGATGTTATTCGTGATTGTGCTGACGGGATGTGGCAAGTGACCGTAATTCAAAACAATCCTCTGACTTGGTGAAATTTTTTTGCTTTTTTTTATATTCCTGACTTGTATTTTGTCGGAGTTGCTGTATATTTTAAGATGTTTACTGCGGAGAGATGGCCGAGTGGTCGAAGGCGCAGCATTGGAAATGCTGTATAGGGGTAACTCTATCGTGGGTTCAAATCCCACTCTCTCCGCCATTTTTTTGTCCAAAAAATGGCGAACGAAGCCGCAAGGCTTCTCTTCACTGGGCCGTCAGGCTCAACTTCACTCAAAAAACGAAGTTTTTTCTTCACATCTTCACCAAAACTCCTGAAGCCTTGCTTGTGAAGTCGTTTCATTCCGCTAACGCTCCATTACACTTGTGAAGGCGCTCCATTACATTCCGCTTGTGAAGTTTGCTCGCTACCGCGAGTAAGGATGGTTGTTTCTTTTTACTGCGCTTTGCTTACCAGTTGGCAAGCCGTCTTGAATTTTGTTTTCTCGCTGCTATATTATTTTCTGTAAGGAGAATTTCATTATGGCAGAAAGTAAGTTGCGTACATTATCTATTGACTTTGCGGTGCAAATTCTGAATTTGGTAAAAGTGTTAAAAAGTCAGCACGAAACGATCGTATCCAATCAAATCGGCAGAGCCGGAACCAGCATCGGAGCGAATATCCACGAAGCGCAATATGCTCACGGCAAAGCAGACTTTGTCGCCAAACTGCAAATCGCCTTGAAAGAAGCCAATGAAACCAGTTACTGGCTGGAACTTCTGCTGAAAACAAATTATATTGACAAAGCAAAATATCAGGGACTTGACACTAACTGCTCTCAAATTCGGGTAATGCTGATAAAGTCCATCAACACAGCAAAAGAGACCGAATAATCTTTCCGGAGCGAAAGAAGCGGTTGCAGAAATTTTGGAATTTCTCCGCAGTCGATATTCTGTTGCGGTTTTGAACGAAGCGGAAACTTCCGAAGAGGAGTCTGTTGATGCTTTTGATACGGAATTTTGGAAAGAGACGACTCCAGGGGATTTGCTTCAGGGATTTCGTTTGAAGCACAACCTTTCACAAAAGCAACTTGCGGAAATGACCGGCATCGGTCAGACTGTGCTTTCGGCTTATGAAACCGGGAGGCGGTCTCTTTCTCGCCGTGCGGCGATGAAAATCGGTGCGGCACTCGGTGAAGATCCGGAGAAATTTTTTCCGTTCCACTCCAATAAATAGGGGATAGTGGCGAGGAAAATGCCGGAGTTTTCCGGCACAAATAAAAATAGGACCTATAGGACTTATAGGTCTTATAGGTTTTTCGGGAAAACCGCCGGATGTTATTCGTGATTGTTCGTGGCGGGATGTGGCAGGTGACCGTGAGGCGAACGTTATGCACGGAGATGCGCCGCAAGGCGGCTTCCTCCGTGAGTGGTTCGTGCCGCCCCGTTGGGGCTCGGGAGGTTTTGGTTACCGTAAACCAGGGGTTGCGCCGCCTTCGGCTGCTCCACCCCTGGCTATTAATCGTGCCGCCCCGTTGGGGGCTACGGGTGGAAGAAAATTCCGGATGTTGTTCGTGATTTTGCGAGGGTGGGTGGAAAAATAGGACCTATAGGACCTATAAATAGTATATTTTCGTGATTGTGCAAAACGGGATGGGGGGAATGACCTGATGCGAACGTTATGCATCAGGTCAAACAATATGCAACACTGGAGATATTCTTGTCCGTTGTTTCCGGCAGATTACCAAAAGATATATCTGTGAAAAAATATAAAATATTTTTGCGTAAAAAAAACGTGTACCTGTTTCGCAGGCACACGGCTTTGAAAATTCAACAGTTGTGATTTATTCTTTGTCAGCTGTGTCAGTTATTCTCGAAAAGAGCATTGACATTACGCAGGGATCGAACACACGCTTCTACACAATCTTCGGATCCTTCGAATTCAATGGACAGGAAGCCGTCATAATCGGATTCTTTGATAAGTTTTGTAATAGTAACCAGATCCACATCACCTTCTCCGGTGACGGCACCCTTCAGCCACATGCCGTGCATAGAGCGGAAATAACCGTCTTTGCAAGCGGGATTTTTGCGGATATAGAAATCCTTGAAATGGATAAAGGAAGCAAAAGGCAGGTTATTCTGAGCAGCGATTACCGGGCATTCATCAGCGCAGAGGAAGTTGCCGACGTCCATAGTGGTACGGAAATTATCCCGTGCAACGGCATTGATTACGCGCTGAACACGTTCGCTTCCCTGGAACAAATAACCGTGGTTTTCCAGGCTGGTTGTGATGCCGAAGGGTTTTGCGTAGTCCGCGAGTTCCTGAAAAGCATAGACAACTTTCGGCAAATATTTTTCATAAACGGAATAGGTTGCGACATTTGACCAGCCGGCATCGTGACGCATACGTTTAACACCCAGTTTTGCCGCGACATCGATTTCGACTTTAATACGTTCAATTTCCTTACGGACATCTTCATCGCTGTCCAAAGCGAAATTTGCGCCGATGGTATAACTGGAAACGGGAAGTTCGATTTTTTGAGAATACTGAACAATCTTATCGATGAACTCTTCATCGATTTTTCCATCCTTATACATGCTCAGTTTTCCGCAGGGAACCATTTCAATGTGTTTTCCGCCGTTGGCTTTGATAAAATCCATAACCTGAAAAATGTCCATGCGTCCGTCATTGATGGCACGAGACATGCTATAGGAACTTAAGCCGATTGTAATCATTTGATTTTCCTTATTGTAACGTGTTTTTGAATATGGAAAAGGATGTCGGAAATTGTCCGGACATCCTTATTGGTTTCAATTGAAATTACTTGGAGGAGGAGATGTAAATACCCTTGTTCAGGCCTTTGCCCTTCTGGGGGCCCATGGAAAGGACAACGCATTCGGCTTTATGAGTACCGCTGAAGCTGCCGTAGTTTGTTCCGAGGTCCACTTTGCCGTCCCCGCTGTAATCCATGTGAACTTCCAAAGGCTGATGCCAGGAGTCACGAATACCATTCGTTTCGTTGTTTTTATCGAAGTAAGATTTGGTTGGTGTCAGGAAGGAAATTCCTTTGGGGTTCTGTTTCTGGGCTGCAGAGGATGGGTCACCATCCTTATCGCTATGATTGGAATAGGTCAGAATGTCAAAGAAAGTATAGTAGTTTGTATCACCGATTTTTCTGTGGTTATTGGCATCGAAACCACCGATTTTTGAGTCTCCGCTGTCACCTCTGGGGTTGGGAAGCGAGAAATATTCGCTTTTATACTGCATGACAGCCTGACGGACTCCGTTTACGAGAGTTTGTGTTTCCGTCTTTCTTCCTTGTTCTCCGACGCCGAGCAGAACCGGGAAAAGGATACTTGCAAGTATGCCGATGATAGCGATTACAACGAGGATTTCAATCAAGGTGAAACTGTGTTTATGAAGGCCCATTTTCTAATTCCTTTCCGGAATGTCAGTATTCATTTTGACATTTCCAATTTATGTTCTTTGACTTGTAAACTTCAAGATATATTCGATAAAATAGCGTGTTTTTTTACTTTTTCAAACCGTCTTTGGATGGAAATCGGGGTATTTTCTATGTTTTCAGCAATGAAAAGGCGAAATTTGCGTATTCGTTCCATTCACTCCGGAATCAGTCGTTGAAATTCGAAAGGTCATCCCCTTGTCCAAGATAGGGAGCGATATCCGGGTTGAAGCACATATAAGGGGGTTTTCCCTGAGTACTCAACCCGTATTTCTTTCCTGTTTTGGAATTGACCTGTTCCTCCAGCTTCAATGCATCGACCAGCACGGCTCCTGTATTGGGATCCTTTCCGGTACCCGGCTTAAGGTTGGCGCCCGTTGAAATGATGTCAAAAGAATTTGTATTGTGCTGACCGGGTGACCGGTAAATGAGAGGCATTCCGAAGGCATCATTGAGGTAGGGGAGCTGGGTTGCCAAATCGGCTTTCATGCTTCCGGACAGAGAATCCGAGTCGAAGAACTGCATCATATTGTTGCTTTCGGCAGTGTATTCATCGCCGTTGGATTCACTATGGTCTAAATAAAAGACCTGATAACCGATTTCATTAATCTTATCGGTATTGCCGGTTTCAATACTGGCGGGCAGGCGGCTAATCGGATAATACCCGAATGTGGAATAGTACTCATCCAAAGCGACACAGACGATTTTTATCAAAGCCTTGGTTTTTGATTCACCGTTCATACGTTTGACTGCCGGCCCAATTACCATAATGGCACCGATTACGATCAGGACGACCAGCATTGAGACCATGATTTCGATAAGAGTGAAGAATTTTTTAGTTTTCATTTTTCGTAGGCTCCGGGATAAAATTGAAGGTATAAAGACCATAAAGAACACAGTTTTCTTCGTAAAGAACACAAACATACGTATTATAACACTGAAATATCCGTATTGCAATCAAATTTCATTTGATTTTTTTAAAAAAAGGCGTATTATACGTGAATAACCAATTTAACAGGAGTTCTAACAATGAGTAAAACAGAAAAAATCAATTCCGACGAAAACATCAATACCGAACTTTGCCCCTGCGGGTCCGGGAAAAAATATGATGAGTGCTGCGGTGCCATTATCAGTGGCGCAAAATCTGCTGCGAGTCCGGAGGATTTGATGAGAGCGCGCTATACCGCCTTTACGAAGGGGGAAGTGGATTTCATTTACAACACAATTGCAGCCGAAAAGCGGGAAGAAAATGATCGTGCCGGGATCGAGCAGTGGTCTAAAAATTCAAAATGGCTGGGCCTTGAAATACACAATACGAAAATTGATTCCGAAAATCCGGATATCGGTTTTGTGGAGTTTACCGCCACTTATATTGAACGTGGAATCAAGCTGCCGCACCATGAACTGGCAGAGTTCCATAAAATCAATGGAGTCTGGTTTTTCTACGATGGACAGTTGATTTCCCAACCGCCTCTGGTCCGTGCAGAAGCGAAAATCGGAAGAAATGATCCCTGTCCCTGCGGGTCCGGTAAAAAATACAAAAAATGCTGCGGAAAGTGAGGCGAATAAGATGATTTGCGACAGAATTGGAAACCGGCACAGGGTAACTCTTTGTCCGGCTTTCGAAAAGGCTTTTGCTTTCCTCGAAAACTGTACCGGAGATACTCCCGACGGGACATACGAATTGGACGGTAGAAATGTATATGCCATGGTGCAGAGTTATGCTACTGGTGGCAAGGAAAAAGGTTTTTTTGAGGCACATCGGAAATACATTGACATTCAATACACCATCAGTGGCAGTGAAAGAATTGCATGGAGACAGTTAAAGACCTGCAACCCGGAAATCCGGACACCGTATTCGCCGGAAAAGGATGTTGAGTTCTCTACGACTGCCGATACGGATGCTGTTGCTTATTTGGACATGCAGCCGGGTGTTTTCGCTGTGCTTTTCCCTCAAGATGGTCATTGGGGCGGTTTTGAGGCAGGAAGCGGCAAGGTCAAAAAAGTCTGTATCAAAATTCTGGCAGATTTGCTTCCGGATTCAGCTGAATGACACTTTCATCCATTCTGGAAAAAGCCGTTTCCTGCCCGCACAATCTGTCACGCCGAGAAATGGTTTTTTTGTTGCAGCTTTCCGATGAACCGGAAAAGGAACAGCTTTTTCAAGCAGCATATCGCCTGAAGTTGAAATATTCCGGCGCGACAGTCAGTTTACGCGGACTTATTGAGATGGGTAATATCTGTTCGAAGAATTGTCTGTACTGCGGTATTCGCAGTTCCAATTCCCGGATACAGCGTTACCGGTTGAGTGCTGACGATGTTGTCAGAATGGCAAAATATGCGGATGACCTGCAATATGGTTCTGTAGTGATTCAGTCCGGTGAAATTGAAATGGACCGGCACACGGAAGAAATTGAGGAGATTCTACATCGTATTCGAGATTTTTCGGGTGGAAAAATGGGCGTTACGCTTTCTCTCGGGGAGCAGACGGAAGAGGTTTACCGCCGTTGGTTTCAGGCGGGCGCGCATCGTTATCTGCTTCGCATTGAGACGTCAAATCCGGCATTATATGCGGAACTTCATCCGTCAAACCATTCGTATGTCCGGAGGAAAGAATGTTTGGATATTCTGAAACGCTGCGGTTATCAGGTCGGGACCGGTGTAATGATCGGTCTGCCCGGTCAGACGCTTGAAGATTTGGCGGATGATATTCTCTTTTTTGCAGCGCAGGATGCGGACATGATCGGCATGGGGCCCTGGCTGCCGCATCCGGATACGCCTTTGGGCAAAGATTTCCCCGATACCGCAGACTTCCGTTTCCGGCAGCTCGAATCCGGCTTGAAAATGATTGCGGTTACCAGACTCTTTCTCCATGATACCAATATTGCAGCTACTACTGCCTTACAGACGCTTGCAGCGAATGGCAGGGAACGCGGACTGCTTGCCGGAGCCAATGTGATTATGCCGAACATTACGGATACTGCATATCGCGGGAGTTATCAGCTTTATACCGGCAAGCCGGACTGCGATGAAAATGCTCCTGAAATCCGTCGTCGTCTTACAGATTCCATTACGGAAATCGGAGAGACTATCAACTGGTCGCAACATGGTGATTCCCCTCATTATTTCAAACGGATTGCCAAATCATAAATCGCAAAGCGGCAAGATATACCGTTTTGTACACAACGAAAGGTAAAAAATGTTTCCAGCATCCCAAGTTAATTTTACAGGCAAAACGATTCCTGTTCCCGCATCCGGAACCAAACTGACCGGTCATGTTCCGGAGGGATTCGGGACTTTTTGCGATACCGCTTTTTCACGGCTGGCAAATTCCGGTTCGACTGTAACGGAAATACATTTTTCGCTGGATGAAGCAAATACTTGTTCCGAAGCGTATTTTCTGTCTGTTCAGACCGATGTCATTACGGTCGAGGCAAGCTCGGAGCGCGGTCTTTTCTATGGTCTGCAATCGATATTCCGTCTTGCGGAATCCGGATCTTTACCGGAAGGTTCGTTTTCCGCCGCACCAACCGTGCCTGTCCGCGGTATTAAAGTTTATTTGCCGGAACCTACGGAAACTTTTATTCGAGAATGGAAGAACATGGTTTCCATCGCAGCACGCTACCATTTCAATACGATTATGATTGAACTGGGCGGAGCTATGGAGTACAAATCGCATCCGGAGATCAACGAAGGCTGGCTGGAATACGCAGCTTTTATGAACGAGTATCCCGGCAAAGCAAATGAAATCCAGACAAAGTTCTCCTGGCACAAAAATTCCATTCACGCGGCAAACGGGCGCGGCAAGGTCTTGTCACAAGATTTGATCCGGGAACTGATTGACTGCTGTAAAGAACATTATATTGATATCATTCCCGAAATGCCGACGCTTTCGCATTGTGATTATCTGCTGACGCGTCATCCCGAACTTTCCGAAAGGAAAGATGACCCGTATCCGGATACCTGCTGTCCGTCTGAACCGGCCTATTATCAACTGATTTTTGATTTGTTTGATGAAGTCATAGAGGTATTTCATCCTGCCGTTATCAACATCGGTCACGATGAATATTATACCATGCGTCTGTGTGAAAAGTGCAAAAAGCGTACCGCACCGGAAATTTATGCGGAAGATATCCTGAAAATCCGGGACCATCTGGCGGAAAAGGGCGTTAAAACCATGCTGTGGGGCGAAAAATTGCTTAATTCACATTTTCTGGATGGTCAGGCTATCGGCGGATCGGAACGTACCCAGCCGGACGGTACCATTCTGGATGCAACTTATCCCGCCATTGATCTGATCCCGAAGGATTTGGAAATTCTGCATTGGTACTGGTCCATTGACCGCAGATTCGAAGAGGAATATGTTAAACGCGGTTTTTCATTCACATTCGGTAATTTCTCTCCTGCGGGAATGCCGGAATGGTCACGCCGGATGACACAACCGGGTGCCCGGGGATATATCATATCCAATTGGGGAGATGCGGATTTCCGTACCCTGCAACGGAACGGGATCTGGTTTGATATGGCGTATGCGTTTCTTCTGAGCTGGAATCCTGCTGTTGGCGGGGAACGGCATCGGGAAGTTGTGAAATTTGTCATGGCGGATTTGTACAGGATGAGAAAGTCCCTGTTTCCCGCCGGGTCAAAATTTGTGACTCTGAAACATACCACGACACAGAATATTCCATACCGCTGTTTTGTGGACGGATGGTTTGTGGATGAAAAGAAATATCTGCTGGGACATCATATTGTTCGCAGCAGTACGGGACATGAGTATGCACTGCCCGTTATTTTCGGACAGAACATATCGAACGAAAAGGTTAATGCAATCCGGCGTGAGGATCCGTGCGATATTTGCGACAACTACCAGTTCAGTATGCAGTACGCGGAGGTCGCTGCGGAAACATTGCCCGCTGCGGATGCCAACGGCATTACCTGGTATGAATGTTCCTGGCTTCATCCTGAGCCGGATTCGGAACTCACGTACGTCAAATTCTGCCCTGTAAATGCTTTTTCCGGAACTGTGAAAATGAAGGATTTTAAGGCATAACGCGGAATCGGCAGACCGGGTGAAGTAATATGCTGTTGAAAACTTTTTAAAACAGACTTGAAAAAACAGAAATCCGGGAGTATAGTTAAGAACAGTGCTTCCAAAAGGCGACTCAAGGATTACAATTACATGCAGAATAATGGATAACGGCAGTGGCAGATCTGAAACAAAATATCAACGAAGTTTCCGGTGAGGAAAAAAAACGATTCAATTTCCAGTGCGAGTCCGGTTCTCTGCAAAATTATTTTCGGCAGTTGCAGACAGCAAGTGAGCCATTGACATCCGAACAGGAACGTGAACTCTGGGAAAATATCGACCGTGCTGACCAGGAAATACGCAGTGTTCTCTGCTCTTGCGGATTTGTTTTGAAAAAGCATATTGATTTTCTGACCAATTGTGCGCAGTCTGCTATTACAGATTATTTCCCGTTGTCTTCCCTTGGAGATTTTGACGATAAAAAAAATATCGGTACGGTTCTTCCGGATTTGAAAAGATGGTGCGGGGAGATACAGGTTCTTTACACGGAACTGGAAACTGCATTTCAAAACGGTAAAAATCAAAAAGCTGCAGCACTCAGAAAGAAAGCGGTCAAACTTCTTTCACGTTATCCGGTTTCCCGTGAAAAAATAAATGAGTGGACCGAATATCTGCTGATGGCTTTTCATGGCTACCAGTTCAGTGGCAGTGAAATGATTCCCGGAACACAGAAAAGTCTTTCCGAAGAACTCCTTTGTTCGCCGGTCTCGTTCCAAAAATCGCTTGAATGTGTGGAAAAATCCTTTCAGATGATGAATGATTATCTTCAGCAGATGGTTACGCGGAATCTGCGGCTTGTAGTCAGTCTGGCCAATCATGCGCATGGAAGTAATGTGCAGGTGTCTGACATGATTCAGGAGGGTAATTTAGGCCTTATGCGCGCTATCAGCAAGTTTGACTACAAGTTGGGACACAAGTTTTCCACGTATGCTACCTGGTGGATCAAACAAGCTGTCAATTACGCTATTACCAGCCAATCCAGAGTCATTCGCCTGCCGGCACACATGATTGCCACTATCGCACGGATCAACCGGGCGGAACAGAATTATCTGCAGCGGCATGGTACCATGCCGGATGAAGCCGCTATTGCCGCCGAGCTGGATTTGACGAAAGAGCGTGTCAGTGCCATACAGAAGATGGCGAAACAGGCAATTTCTCTTCAGGCGCCGCTTCCCGATACCGAGGAAAAAATCGCGTTGGATAATCTTCTGAGCAACGGTGTATCGGGGAATCCGGTTTACAAGGCAGTAACAATGCATTTTTCGGAACAGCTTGAGCGGGCGATACGTTCTCTGTCAGAGCGCGAACAACAGGTTATCCGGATGCGCTATGGTTTGGATACGGGCAAAACGAAGACTTTGCTCGAGGTCAGCAAGGTTTTTGGACTCAGTCGTGAGAGAATTCGTCAGATTGAACTGTCAGCTATCCGCAAAATGAGAAATCCGGAACTGGAAAGCAGCTATCTGGAGATGTGTTTCGACCAGTGAGACGCGAGTGTATTTGATGCGGTTCCAAACATGGTCCTCATCAAGGCGTTCATCGGGTCCGGATGATTCCGTCCTTCAATTCAATTGTACGATCCGCCAGACTTGCCACGGAGTGGTCGTGCGTCACCATGACAATTGTCATTTCGCCTTTTTCGTGTATTTTTTTGAAAATATCCAAAATGCCGTTTCCGGTTTCACGGTCCAGATTGCCGGTCGGTTCGTCCGCAAGAAGTAATTTTGGTTCATTAATCAGGGATCGGGCAATAGCCGCACGCTGCTGTTCGCCACCGGAGAGTTCGTTGGGACGGTGCAGGATCCGCTGTTCGAGTCCGACAGATTTGAGCAGTTCCATCGCACGTTCTTTTACTGAGGAACGTTTTTCCCCGGAAAGGAGAGCGGGGAGCATTACATTTTCGAGAATGTTCAATTCCGGCAGAATGTGATATGATTGAAATACGAACCCGATATATTCGCGCCGGAAATCCACCAGCAGACGAGAAGAGAGTTTTGCCGGATTGACCTCTGCGATGGAAAGAGAACCGCTGTCAGGCGTGGATATCGTGCCGATGATGTCCAGAAGAGTGGTTTTTCCGCTTCCGGAAGCACCGAGCAAAGTGATCCATTCTCCTTCCGCTGCCGTAAGAGAAACGCCTTTCAATACGGATATTTCATGTTTTGCAACGCGGAATTTTTTTCGGATATCCGTTAATTTCAGAAATTCGGGATTGGATGTATTATTCATAGCGCAGAGCCTTTGCCGGGTCAAGATGTGCAGCCCGCAGAGCGGGAATAATCGCTCCGCAGGTGCAGAGCAGGATACTGATAATGGATATAAGCAAGACATCGCTCCAGATGATATGAGCGGGCAATTCATTGAAGAGATACATTTGTTTCGGGAATATTTCCATACCGGTAACGGCGCGCATGGTGTAAAGAATATTCATACGGTAGAAAACGACAAGCCAACCGAGAAATACACCGAATCCGACACCGAGAATACCGACAAACGCACCTTGCAGCACGAAAATCCGCATAACAGCACCGGAACTTGCTCCCATTGCTTTCAGTAATCCGATTTCCTTCGTTTTCTGAATGACCGTGGTAATCAGAGTATTTGTTATACTGAATGCTGCTACCAGTACGATGAAAATCAGCAGAAAGAACATCATGCTTTTTTCCACCTGCAACACATCTAAAAACTGACGGTTCATGTCTTCCCAAGTGTTGTACAGTATTCTTTTGTCAGGCGTCTGATAGACCGGATTATTTGCAAGTTCCCGCTGAACATCCTCACTGAACGTTTTCATGTGGAACGGGTCCTTTACCCAGAAATAAATATGCGTGGCATCGCCCCAGTTCAAACCGCAGATATCATCGGCATCCAGCAGATTCATGAAAATAATGTTTTTATCGAAATCGTATTTGTCGAACGTGAAAATACCGGATACCGTGAACTCAGCCGGTAAATATTTTTCCGATTCGCTGTCAAGGGTATATCGCCCCTGTTCATCTTTCCGGAACAATCCCATCAGGCGGCTTTGCGTATGCAGCACAATTTTGCTGCCGACCTGCAAATGATAGTCCTCTGCCAGAACGTTACTGATCATGACTTCTTTCGGTCCCAGCGAGTATTTTCCCGTATCCCGGGGGGGCAGTCCGAAACGCGCAGCTGTTTCCTTTTCCATTTTTTCCGCACGCTCCACGGCTTCCCGAACAGGGAAATGGCTGCATTCGCTATCCTCCTGAAACGCAAGAACAAATTTCGGCTGGAAGGATTCGCCCACCTGCATCAGTACGGGAGAACGCAGCAGGGGAATCGCTTCCGTTGCTCCCTTGGCTTTCAGCATGGCAATGGCTGACGCCGCTTCTTCTTCCGTAAAGAAAGACGCGACTCCGTCGGGATGTTTGGCAGAAGTGACAATCGCGCGCCGCAACTGTCCGTGTGAGCCGGTTTCTATCAGTTTATTTTTCAGATGGTCGGAAAAACCGGTCATTACGGCAATTACGACAATCAATACGCAGACCCCCAAAGCTACGCCTATCACGCTGATAAGCGTAATAATACTGACAGCACTGCGTTTCGGTTTGAAATAGTGCCATGCCAAAAGCAATTCCGCAAAAAAACTCATATTTTCCCCTGATTCCGTATCAATTGTTCTGAAGAAAAATCCCGGTCCGACTGACATCCGTACGCAAAACACCGCAAAGTTCTTCCGGTCATCCTCATAAATATAGCATATATTTCTTTTTTTTCACTGTCCGTATTTGTTTTTTTTGAAATATTGCATTATATTCCGTTCTTGTAACGTGTCCCTGCAATGTCCCAACAACGGAGTTTTATTATGATATCTAAATTCTGGCGCACCTTTTTTCTGATTCCCGCTCTTGTTCTGTCTGTCCTGAGTTCCCCTGCGGAACGGATAGTATTTCCCGTTTCCTGGCTGGAGCCTTTACAGGATTCTCCCGTTGCCGATAAGAGTTTTCAACCGTACAACGGAACCGTTCCGCCGGGTCAGCCGACTACGGCTTTCCGGGTTACCTGCAATGAATTTTTTCTTGGTCTGGAAATTGAATTGACGGAGCCGACGCTGAAGTCGGGCGCCGTTCAAGATAATATCCTTGAGATCTTTTTTCAGTCTCCGCGTTCCGGGAAGGCTTATTACCAACTGTACGGCAGTGCCCGTGACCGGTCCATTGCCTTTTATCCGCGTGGAAAAACCGGAAAGTTCTATCCGTTTCTGAAAGACTGGCAGGCAAGTTACCGGACCAACGGCGATACGATTTGCGTCCGAATCCTTTTCCCCTGGGAAACTTTCCTGTATCTCATTCCTGAAGACAACGAAGAATGGCAATTCAATATTGTGCGTGGCAGAAACGGGATTATGCAGACTTGGCAAGGCGAATTGCACCGTCCGGAACAGTGGGGGGGTATACGTTTCCCCAAGTTTACCACGGAACAGAAATGCGCTATGTACCGTTGTCTCATCCGGCGACTTGCGGATCGCGCTGCCCGGGAGGATTTTCCCTTTGATGCGAACCGGTTCAACAACCGTTCTTTCCTGAATTGGAAAACGATGGTCAAAACGCAATTCGCCGCCTTGGCAGCCGAAGCGGATACAGTGGATGCTGCGAATGAACACGCCGCCGCTCAATATGCCGCCGTGTTTCATTCCATGCGTAATTTTCTCGAAACTCGCGAATTTATTGACGCTGTTCCCGGCAGCGTCACCGACAAAAATCCCGACTGGTCCTTTTTTACCGGAAAAAAAGACAAAAACGGACGTTTTACCGACTTGCAACCGATGGAATGCAATGCGTTCCGGTCCCCATGGTCATTTACTGCCCCGAAAGGAGAAAAGGCCGACGGAATTTACCGTCTTGTAAACTATACAATCCCTTCCGACGGTAATTACTATATGACAAATTTCGCCGCCTCCCTGAATGCGAATGATATCCTCTGGGAAGTGGCTTTGAACGGGAAATCGTTTACTGCCGGTAATTTTTCCGAATTGCCGCTCAATATCCAACTTGGTAATCTGAAAAAGGGGGATATTCTTACCGTAGCGGCCATCCCTCCGGCAAAAACGCTTTCCTTCACCCTGGATTTCGCCATCGAAAAATTACACAATGGTCTCCTCCCGGGAAAGGCAATAAATGTAAAAAGCCGCCCCGGTGTCCGGGAAGCCGTTCCCAAGCTGGCTCCCGACGGATCTCCCGCGGATGATTATCTTGCACGTCAACTTGGGCATATTGCTGAAATACGCAGGATGCGTGACAACAAAATGTCACCGCGCGTATTCTTCATCGGCGATTCCATTACCGATGGTTTTCGTGGTCAAGCCTGGAGCAGGCTTGCAAAATATAATCCTGTGAATTTGGGTATTAGCGGCGATACAACCCAGAATGTTATTTGGCGTCTGCAGCATGGTATTTTCGAGGAATACAATCCGGAACTCGCTGTCCTTCTGATCGGAACCAATAATCACCGGTATTCCATTCAGGAAGTGGCAGACAGCGTAAAAGCCATTCTGGAACTCATTCAGAAAAAGTCACCTGAAACAAAAATTCTTCTGCTCGGGATATTCCCCAGAGGAAAAGAGTTCCCCGTCGGCTGCCGTATTGATAAAATCAACGATATCCTCAAAACGTACGCTGATGGTAATACCGTTTTTTATCAGGATATCGGATCTGTTTTCATGACGGATAAGCGGGTTGTCCGCAAGGATTTGCTCCCGGACCTGCTTCATCCGAATCAGGCTGGTTACGATGCCTGGATCGATGCGATTACTCCGATGCTGGAAAAACTTCTCCCGGAACGCTGAGTCATCCATGATGTCCACAGTTTCCGGGAAAATGAAATTCCAAGTTTTTTATTAGGGGTTGGACAGTCCCTTTTTCAGAGCCTGATAGAGTATATCGGGACGCGTATCCGTGCACACATGAATCAAAGCTCCATTTGGATTTTCCTCGATATGTCCCCATTCATCAACTGTAAGATGCTTGTCTGTAATTGTGAACTCTCCGGGATTCAGCACATAGAGTACGGTAAATGCGTCATGGAGAATGGCACCACCGGCATTGTCATTATAGATGAGACAGGAAAGATAACTGCGATATAAGCACATGACAAGCACCGGATGCTTATACTTGTCCAATCCCGCAAGCGCATTGAGCTGGGCTTTCTGGAGGGGGTATTTATGCGTGAAGTCAAGCGGAAAAATCGTGATATCCAATCCTGATGCGAAAACTTTTTTGACGGCTTCCGGGTCGGCTAAAAAATTGAACTCAGTTTGGTGTTCTTTATTGAAAACTTTCAGGCCCCCCCCCATGAGACAGCCTTTCGAAATGCGTTTTTTCAGTTGCGGTTCAGCGTCCAGTAAACGGGCGAGGTTGGTCAGCGGACCAAAAGACACATAGACGATGTTATCATGTTTCATTAGTTCACTGGCAATCGTTTTCGGGGCAACTGCGACAGGATCTCCCGGGTCCTCCATTTGAAGCATCTTCATTGCCAGTTCGCGGATTCCTGCCAGACCGTCACTGCCATGAAAATCTCCTTCAGAAAACGGTTTGCCGTTCAGCGGTGTCGATGCCCCGGCGAAAACTTTGCACTTAAACCCCAGATACTTTTGAATCAGCAGCAGATTCCGGTGTGTCATCGAAAGCGGTTTGTTTCCATAACAAGAAATACATGCATCGGGTTCTCCGCCGCCTTTCACAAAGACGAAAAGTGCGAACAAATCATCCAATCCCGGATCGCTGTCTAACACGTAGAACGGCTTATCCGAAGCCGGGCAAGGGACGCAGAGTAAAGTACTGAGAATAACAAGAACGCAGATCGAAACAAATTTGTTTTTCATCATTTTTGTATTTCTTACCTGTATGTTTTTGAGATATTTCTTATTTCAATCCTGCCGCCTCATCCAGACCGAAACGGATGTTCATGCACTGGATAGCCTGACCGGAAGCACCTTTTGTCAGGTTGTCAATACAGCTGAAGACCAGCAGTTTTTTTGCATGTTTGTCGTACACATAGCCGATTTCGCAGACATTGGTGAACGTCACATGCTTGGTATCCGGAAGTTTTCCTGCCGGAAGAACCCGGACAAACTGTTCTGTTCCGTAGGCTGCCTTATATGCTGCCTCAACTCCTTCCGGTGTGAATTTTTCTGTAGGATTCAGCACGATTGTGGAATTGATACCCCGGTTCACGGGAATCAGATGCGGAATAAAATTGATGGTAACTTCATCTACTCCAGCTGCCGCCGCGAGTTCCTGTTCGATTTCCGGCAAATGACGATGTCCCGCCGGCGCGTAGGCATGAATACTTTCATTGCATTCAGGGAAAATATACGGCAAATCCACTTTCCGGCCCGCTCCGGTAACACCGGATAAACTGTTCACTACGATTCCTTCCGGGGAAACAAGTCCCGCTGCCAGCAGAGGACTCACGGAAACAATGATACTGGTGGGATAGCATCCCGCACACGCCACAAGATTGGCAGTACGCAATTGTTCCCGGTAACGTTCCGGCTGACCGTAAACCGTTGTTTTCAGCAATTCCGGTGCCGGATGATCCGCCTTGTAATATTCCTTGTATTTTTCAACAGAGCGCAGACGGAAATCAGCGGAAATATCAAATACGGCGACACCGCCCTTCATCAGTGGAATTGCGTATTCCGCTGCTAAACCATGTGGCAGCGCAAGAAACGCAGCATCACAGGTTTCAATGATTTTCTGCACATCCGGCATAGAGAATTTCAGACCGGTTCCGGCAAGTTTCGGAAATACCTCTGCAATGTCCTTGCCGTCATTCTGGCGGGAAGTAATGATTTTGATATCAACATTTGGATGACGGGTCAGCAGACGCAACAATTCCTCACCGGCATAACCGGCAGCTCCAACAATCGCAACTTTGATTTTTTCCATCTGACAAATTTTCCTTGAATAGTTGTTATGCAATATGTTTCAATAAAAAAACGGGGACGACCCAATCGGCCATACCCCGTTGTAAAAACATTTTCGCGTTCGGGAACGTTTAGCGTTTCGAGAACTGGAAACGTCTTCTTGCACCGGGCTGACCGGGCTTTTTGCGTTCTTTTTCGCGGGCATCGCGTGTGAGCATTCCGGCTTCTTTCAGTTTTGCCTTGTAGTCTTCGTTTTCTTTTACGAGGATACGGGCAATACCGTGGCGCAGAGCACCTGCCTGACCGGCTTTTCCGCCGCCGCTGATGGTAGCAGTAATATCAAATGTACCTTCAATTCCGAGGAGCTTCAACGGCTGCATGATGTAACCGCGCAGTGCTTCGGTTTCGAAATACTTGTCCATCTCAAGTCCGTTGACTACGATTTTCCCTGTTCCCGCTGCAAGTCTTACGCGGGCACTGGCGCATTTCCGACGCCCAGTTGTGGTAATTGTATTTTCACTCATTTTTCAGTCCTTCTCCTATTATTCCACGGATTCCGGATTCTGCGCGGCATGCGGATGTTCCGGGCCGGCGTAAACTTTCAGTTTTCTGTACTGCTGTCTGGCAAGACGTCCTTCCGGAAGCATGCCCCACACGGCATCACGGATGAGTTTATCCGGATGTTTTGCACGTACTTCTGCTGCACTCGCGTGCTTCAGACCACTGCGGAAACCAGAGTAAGAATCATAAATCTTTCCCGTTTCCTTATTCCCGGTCAACAGAACTTTTTCCGCGTTGATCACGATAACACCAACACCGGTATCGACATGCGGCGTGAAGGTCGGTTTATCTTTCCCACGCAGCATATTGACAATCTTCACTGCGAGACGTCCCAGCGGCACATTCGTGGCGTCGAGAACGACGTCCTTGCGCGCTATTTCCCCGCGTTTAGCTAAATAAGTCTTCATTTGGATGACTCCATAATCATGTTTAACATTCTTTACGATCACGAACCGGGATCTCCTGCGTGACTGCCAGATCATACATGTCTTCCCGCTGTCAGTGCATAATCGGGTGTTGCAACTGAAAACATAATAATCTACACCGACTTAGCGAAAATGCAAACTGTTTTTTGCAAAAAAATCATTTTTTCCACGGATATCCCCTTTTTCAGTTCAAATTAGCCCCAATAAGGCGAGATGACATTCTTTCAAACAAGAGGATGTCGTTCCGAAAAGGTCGTTTTGTCAATTTCTTTTGTCTAAAGGTTAATGCCGCTGAAGTCAAACTGAGGAACTCTCAGTCCTGTGCTTATTCAGGCGAATACAGGAAAATGCCGGTACTCCGGCAGCGCTGACCCTGATAGCGTGGCTCTACCGGTACACAACATTTTGTATGCGGGATGTTGATAAGGATGAGGCGCCTTTAATCTTTCGCTTTAAAAGTTTTGTGAATGTGTTGTAAACGAGAGAAACTTCCGTTTTCTCGTCCTCAAAGCTGTTTTTTCTGTTGATTTTCGTTCCATGCTGTGCTATATTTTTGTGGAATAAAATGAGTAACCCATGGAGTAGTACCATGCTGATAGTAGAACCCCAATACCGTTATTATCTTCAGGCGAGTGATGAAGTTTGTTTCATCAACGGTGCCGAGCAGATTACGAGAAAACAGCTTTTATCCGTCATAACCCGTTATGCGCGTCTTTATGCTGTGAGTCCCGGAGACCGGGTGGTCATTATGGCGGAGAACCGTCCCGATTGGGCTGCTGCGCTGTTCAGTGCCTGGAAGAATCGTGCGGTGGGAGTTCCGGTGGATGCCATGGCATCTGCAGAAGATGTGGCTTACATTCTCAAAGACTGTGAGCCGGAGGCGATTTTCTGTTCCGATAAGACAATGGAAACGGCATGTCAGGCAATAGAAATGTCCGGTCTGACTCCGATTCTGCTGAATTTGGATAAACTGACACCCAATTGGGAAGACGAATCCGATGTTTCGCCTATGCCGGAACACCGGGATGAGGATCTTGCGTTGCTGATTTACACATCCGGGACGACCTCAGCAGCGAAAGGGTGTATGCTGACATTTGACAATCTGGAATGCAACTACAAGTGTATGACCGAGGATGTTCCGATTTGGCTGCCGAATCAGACAACCCTGGCGATGCTCCCATTCCACCATATTCTTCCGTTGCAGGGCTGTCTGATTATGCCGCTGCACACACCCGGTACGAAGATTGTGTTCTGTCCGTCTTTGAACGGACCTGATATCATACAGGCATTGCATGACAATCATGTTACCATATTCATAGCGGTTCCGCGGGTATTCCAGTTGTTCCGGGATGCGCTGCTGAAGAAGATTAACGCCAATCCGATAGCAAAGATGCTTTATGCGTTATCGAAAGCGGTCGGGAATATCAAATTCAGTCGTTTTCTGTTCCGGAAAGTTCAGAATGCCTTTGGCGGCAGCATCCGTTATTTCCCCACTGGCGGGGCAGCATTGGATTATAGTGTATATGATGATTTGGCGGCACTTGGATTTGAGTTGTTGCCCGGCAGCGGCATGTCCGAGGCGTCACCGACGGTTGCTTTTACGCGACCGGGAAAACCGAAAAGGGATTCAGCGGGTCAGGTCTGCACCTGCAATGAGTGCAAGATAGCGGAAGACGGAGAAATCCTTCTGCGCGGACAGAACATTATTAAGAGTTACTGGCGGAAGCCGGAGGAAACTGCGGCTGCGTTTGAGCCGGACGGCTGGTTTCATACGGGTGACCTGGGATTTCTGGATGAAGAGAACTATTTGTTTTACACGGGTCGCAAGAAGGAGCTGATTATTCTGTCGAACGGGAAGAATGTACCGCCATTAGTGATTGAGGAGAAGCTTCAGCAACAGAGTAATTTGATAGCGGAAATCGCCGTGATTGGCAAGGGTGACGTTTTGAATGCGATTATTCTGCCGGATTTCAAGGCATGTGCGGCTGCGAAGATTGTGAACATTTCCGAAACGATCCGTCAGGACGTGATAGCCAAATACAATCAGAAAACAGAACCCTACATGCGGATATTGAAATGTTCGTTTGTTTCTTCGCCGTTCCCGCGTACCCGTCTGGGAAAACTGCAGCGTCACAAATTGTCTCAGATCGTTGAGTCCGCCACAGATGACGCAAAACGGGTGGAAACGCCGGAACCGGATTTGCCGGAATACCGTGTGATACGGGACTTTCTGAAGGAGGAGCAGGGATGTACGGCGGTGCATCCGGATGATCATTTTGAGATCGATTTGGGGATTGATTCTCTGGCGAAGGTATCAATGCTGGTATTTCTGAATGAGTCGTTTGAGGCGGAATTGACGGAGGAAATGCTTGCGGATCATCCGACGCCCGCCTCGCTGGCGCAGTTTTTGCATGAGAAGCATGGTTCATCCGGGGCGAAAATTGCAAAATTCAACTGGAAAAATATTCTGAATGAAGAAGTGAAAGTGATGCTTCCCACCTGTGCGTGGACGCATCCGGTGATGGTCAATTCGTTCCGGTGGCTGGTGCAGAATCTTTTCTTCCGGGTGAAGAGTGAGGGAAAGGAAAATATTCCGGCTGGTCCCTGTATTTTTGCGTGCAATCACCAGAGTTATCTTGACGGTGCGTTTCTGATGACGCAGTTTGACAGCAAAACGTTGAAGAACACCTTTTTCTATGCGAAACAGGGGCATGTGTCGAGCCGTTATGCCCAGGGAATGGCATCGCGTCATAACGTGATTGTTGTGGATGTGAACTCCGATATCAAAGGGTCCCTGCAGAAATTGGCGGAAGTGCTGCGCAGTGGCAGAAAAGTTACAATTTTCCCGGAAGGAACACGCACACACGACGGGAAGACGGGGGTATTCAAGAATACTTTTGCGATTCTGGCAAAGGAGATGAATGTTCCCATCGTTCCGGTCGTTCTGGACGGTTTGTACGAGGTTCTGCCGCGCGGACACGTATTCCCGAAACTTTTCCGCAGTATCCGGATATCATTTTTGCCCGCATTCCTGCCGGAGGAGAAGGACAGTTATGCGGAAATTGCTTCCCGGACGGCAGATATGATCAATCGAAAACTGCCGGAACGCCCGTAACATCATCAGAAAGTTGCCGCATGTTTTACGGGTGAAGAAGACGTCCCGTCTGCGGTATAAAAATAACGCATGATTCCTCATCAAACCATAAGGAAAAGAAAATGGAAAACGCAGAAGAGAACAAAAAAACGGAAACAGCAGTCCACTGCAGAAAATCAGTCAAACTGCCGGAATGCGGTATATTTGTAGGATCCGGCATTTATCCGACGGATACGGATACCCTGCTGTCCACTATGCTGGGGCACTATACTTGGCAGTGTCAGCATTTTGATGTTCTGGAACAGATAGAGAAGATATTGGAAGACAATCAGGGGAATCTGGCGCAGGTATGGGGAATTGCGCGCGGATTTTCTCCGAAACTGCGGGCGGACTGGTTCTATGCCCTGGATGAGATCGGCATTGACATTCCCGCACCGGACTGGGAGAATTACCGTAATTTGCTTTGCGATGAATATGCGGAAGTTTTCGAGGCGAACAAGGACCGTTTCGGAGCCGGGTTAGTGCGTTTTATCCGGGAGGCGAAGAAACGGGATATTTACACCTGCCTTATCTATACGAATGCGGAACCGCAATGGATTCAGGGAATGAACGAGGTTGGCGGGGATCATTACCTGGGATATGACTTCGGGGAACGGTACACTTTCCGCCTGGACACTGCGGAAAAAATGCTTGCCGCAGGCCAGGAAGTCCGTTTAGGCGCATTAGCCGATGATTTGATTGCCCGGGTGCGCAGTCATACGGATGAACGTCATGCCGCCGGTTGGGGACTGGTGATGGCGACAAGTTCGAATTTCTCTCTGGATTACGAGGTGTTGGGCGGTGCGGATGTTCCGCTTGTGGAAGATTTCGCATTTGCCAATTTGAATGTATCTACAGCTCTGTCCCGTGGTCTGTACCGTCAGCATGATCTGCCAATTTGGGGTTCTCATCTGGCACATGAACACTATTCCTGGCTTCCGAACAGTGAAAAATACCGCTGGGATGAACTGCGCGCTGCTTTCTACCTGAAATACATGGCAGGAAGTAAAATGATTATCAATGAAAGCGGAAACTGGTTTGTGGAACATACCCTGTCGCCCGATTCTCCAAAATTCCTGGTGCCTCAGACAGCACGGAAAGATGTCGGCATTATCGGCTGGGGTGGTGCAAAACAGATGATTCACGATGATCCCGCCCGGATGAAAAAATATCTTGCGGAAGCGAAAGAATACTTCCCCCAGCTGGATTACACTTCCCCGATTTGCCGTAAATACCGTGAAATCATTTCCGATTTCTGGAACTTTGTCAAGGCAAATGGCACGCCGGAAGGTCAGCCGGAAACCGTTCTGGGACTCGTAAAGGGAAATTATGACCTGTCACACGGCTCCTCAGAGCCGGGTGCAGTTGTTGCCGGCATGTTCCCAATCGCAGAAAAGAATCCCAGCTGGTATCAGTGCGCACCGGAGCAGGGGTGGACGGTTGCGAGAGACATATTCTTCCCCTGCGAGGATGTGACCGGAGAATACGTGAATATCCAGCTGTCCGGTACGCCTTATGGTCAGGTGGATATCGTGAGCTTTGCAAAAGATGCCGTCAATGCGGAAAAACTTGCCAAACAGTACAAAGCACTGCTTTTTACCGGCTGGAACACCTGCAGCGCGGAGCAGTATAAAATTCTTACGGATTACGTCAAAGCTGGCGGTGTTCTTTTCATTTCCGTTGCACAGTTGTCCACGGATGAAACGCGTGATCTTGATTACTCCGTTGAAAAACTTGTCAACGGCGGTGATTTCTCTGAACTTTGCGGCTTCCGGGTCAGAAAAAAAGGCGGTCGCATTTATTGGGTGACTGCTCCGCTCGGACAGGACAAACTCGGGTTCCGTTTCCCGCGCCGTTTCGGTGTCCTTTACAATCCGCTGGCGGATATTGAGATTACTGACAAGGAACTGGAACTCCTGGCAGTGGATGACGAGGAGGAACGTCCCGTAGTTACTCTGCACAAGCTCGGAAAAGGAAAGGTTTATACCCTTGCAGCCTGGACCTATCCCGGTACCTTTGCCACGGACAACGGACCTGGTTCCAAGCCTGGTACGCACGGTCTGCTGGGCATGATTTACCGCCATATAGCCAATGAAAACCGTCCTTCTGTATATGTTACCGATGACGGAAATATTACCGGCAAGGCTTGCCGCCGCATTTCCTTCTCCTATTTCCCTGAGGCCGGTAAAATCTGCCTGTTCAATTGTGATTCGGACAAGTCGGTTTCTTTTGTGCTTCATAAGTTCGGAGTACAGGAACCGGTTACTCTGCAGCCGGGTGAATTCCGCATGATTCCAAGTCAGCAGGGATAAATGACTGCTTTTGTCGCCCACGTATGTTTATTGACCTGATGCAAACACGGGGATGCGCTGCCTGTAGCAATCTCCGTGTAGGTTTTGGGCCTTGGGGTTAGGGGAATGTGGTTAGTTTGTGGAGGTTATGTGTGGCAGACCTATAAGACCTATTTTCTTTTGAGTCGGGAAACTCCGTTTTTTTTTCTGCAATCTGCCCGTGAAAGAGGCGTACCGCTCCGTTGGGAAAATCGGTTAGTGGATAGTGGATAGGAATGCGGTATGCAAAAAAATGCTGAATATTTGGGAAAAATTACAATAAAATCATCAATTTTTGCAAAAATGAGCTTGTAATGTTGAAAATCGGGATGTAATCTACATTGAGAAGTGAAGAATTTTAGCAGCCACCTGTGTTGAGTTATCAATCAACCGCGGGTTACCAGGAATCAGAAATGTTGTTTGATTGTGCAAAGTGATTTGCAGGCAGTTGAACGCAAAACCAAATCCCATGGAGGTGCAGTATGAAAAAGATCTTCGTTCTTGACACAAATGTTTTGCTTCACAGCGCAGCCGCCTTGAGCAGCTTCGAAGACAATGAAATTGTCATTCCCATGACAGTTCTGGAGGAACTGGACAAATTCAAACGCAATCAGGATGAACTTGGCAGAAATGCACGTCATGTTATCCGGCGTTTAGATGAATTGCGCGCCACTGGCAGTCTTTATGAGGGTGTGAAGCTCTGTAATTCCCCGGATCCGGACAAATGCGGTACTCTGCGTGTAATGGTCAGCCATGGCAGACTGGATGAAAACATCGACATGAGTATTCCGGACAACCGGATTATGAATGTTGCAAAGATGCTGCGCAACAACGGGGGAAAAGAAGTTATCCTGATAACCAAGGACATCAATGTCCGGTTGAAAGCCGATGCATTCGGAATTAAAGTTCAGGATTTTGAACGTGAAAAAGTGGATTACGACACATTGTTTACAGGCAGTCAGGAAGTGGATGTTTCCGGTGAACTTGTTGACAGCCTGCATCAGGAGAAATCCATTCCTGTACCGCAGGGACTGGAACTGCAGCCCAATGAGTTCATTCTTCTGAAGGATGCCGGCAATTCCAAACATGCCGCATTCGGCTGGTGTCGTGACAACCGGATTGAAAAATTACCCGAAAATACTGCAGGCAAGGTATGGAATATCGTACCGCGGAGCCGGGAACAGCGCATGGCGCTTCATCTTCTGATGGACCCATCCATTCCGCTGGTAACATTGGTCGGAAAGGCGGGTAGCGGGAAGACGCTTCTTGCTCTGGCAGCCGCTTTGGAACTGACTATTCAGCAGGGAATCTATGAACGTATACTGGTATCCCGTCCAATCGTTCCGCTTGGAAATGATATCGGGTTCCTGCCGGGTGACAAGGATGCCAAACTGGATGTCTGGATGCAGCCGATTTATGATAATCTGGAATACCTGCTGCAGACTGAAAAGCGTGATTCCGGCGCCAAACGTCAGATTGAAGAGATGAAACGCAACCGCAAATTGGAACTCGAAGCGCTGACGTATATCCGCGGCAGAACGATTCCGCGTCAGTATGTGATTGTGGATGAGGCGCAGAACCTGACCCCGCACGAGGTTAAAACAATCGTCAGCCGTTGCGGCGTGGATACGAAAATCGTTCTTACGGGTGACCCCGACCAGATTGATAATCCGTATCTGGATGCCTCCAGCAATGGTCTGAGCTATATTGTGGAGCGTATGAAAGGTCTGTCCATCTGCGGACATATTACTCTGCAGAAGAGCGAGAGAAGCCCGCTGGCATCCGCCGCAGCTGAAGTCTTGTAAGCCTTGTAGTTTTGTAAAACCGAAAAAGCAGGTCCGGGAGAATACCAGTATCCCGGACCGCTTTTTTACAGTGTAAGATATGGTTGTGATTGGGATAGGTGCATGGAATATGCTGTGGCATTTTCGTGATTGTGCGGATGGACTGGAAAAATAGGACCTATATAGTTGAGTGGTTATAAATGCGTTTTCGTTGTATTTTTGCTTGAAAAATGATTTTCTGTGATGTAGTGTATGCTGATTCTGCACAGAAAATAAAAATACGACGGAACAACGTTTTGGAGGTATAAAATGATGAACCGGACAATGATTGAAGCATATTTGAAGCGTATCGGGTGCGAGGATGCTGCTGAGGTGTCAATAGAAAATCTCGCCCGTTTACAGGAAGGTCATTTAAAACATATTCCCTACGAAAATATTGATTTTGTCGCAGGGAAAGGACCGTCTTCCCTGGAAATCCCGGATATGTTTGACCGGATTATTGTCAAAAAACGCGGCGGGTTCTGTTTTGAACTGAATGGCTTGCTCGCCGAACTGCTGCGTTCGCTCGGCTATGGAGTGGAAGAATACTTTGCCCGTTGGCATTTTGGATGTCCTGACGCGATTCCCCTGAGACGACATCGGATTTTGAAAGTTTTTGCCGAGGGAGCTGCATTTCTTGTGGATGCGGGTGTGGGATGTCTCTGCCCTTTGCATCCGCTGAAATTTCAGGAGGACCTCATTCAGCCCCGGAATGGTCGTGATTACCGGATTGTTCGTGATTCCCGGTTTGGTTTTGTGGTGGAAACGGCTGTTGCGGAGGGATTCGTGCCTTATTTTTCTTTTACGCCGGATCCGCATTTTCCGCAGGATTTTTTCTACGTGCATTATTACTGTTCCTCGGCTCCGGAGTCTGTTTTCTGCCGGCAGCTGATGGCGCACATCTATACGGAAAACGGACGCGTCAGTATTGAGGATAAGACCAGTGAAGACGGCGGATATCTTCTCCGCACGTCACTTCCGGACGGGAGCGTAGAGGACACTCCAATTGACATTACAGATATTCCGTCCGTTCTGAAAGAGAATTTCGGTATTGTCATTGACAAGTTTGAGCGTGCTGTCCGGTAGTCAGTCAGCGGAGCATGAAGTTCCCCGGAAAGTAGATTTTCGGGGACTTCTATGAAGAAAGGTTATTCTGCTGTGCGGTACGCGTTAATCTGGTTGCGCAGTGTTTTTGCCGCTGCGCCCGCTGCTTCCGCAAAATCGGTTCCTGCTGAGGCATAAATGATGCCACGGGAGGAATTGATAACCAATCCCGTACCATCAGCCGTCAGTCCGTTCTTCAGTACGCCTTCGAGATCTCCGCCCTGAGCGCCGATTCCGGGAACCAGCAAGGGTGTGTTTCCGACGATTTTCCGAATTTGTCCGAGTTCTTCGGGAAAAGTAGCACCGGCGACAAGCATTGTATTGCCGTTGTAGTTCCAATCCTGTGAGATCAGTTTTGCGACACGCTGGTACAGCAGTTCGCCGGATTCCAGACGCAGTTCCTGGATTTCTTTTGCGCCGTTATTGGATGTACGGCAAAGCACAACGATTCCCTTGTCCGCATGGTCCAGAAAAGGTTTCAGCGCATCCATGCCCATGTATGGATTGACGGTAACGGCATCTGCCTGATAGCGTTCGAAAGCCTCTTTTGCGTACATGGCGGTTGTATTTCCGATATCTGCGCGTTTTGCATCCAGAATCACGGGGATGCCGGGTACATTTTCATGGATGTAATCAATCGTCATTTTCAGTTCTGCTTCCACATCCATACCGGCATACATTGCGGCTTGTGGCTTGTACGAGCAGACGTAGTCTTTCGTAGCATCAATGATTGCTTTATTGAATGCGAATACCGGATATTTTTCCGTCATTACGCATTGCGGCATTTTTTTCAGATCCGGGTCCAGCCCCACACATACTAAGGAGTTGTTTTTCCGCCATGCCGTTTTCAATTGTTCCATGAATGTCATTTTTCAGAATCCTTTCCTGTCTGCTTTATATCGATAAGATTTTCTTCATTTCTGTTTATTCCGCCGGACGCATGAAGGTATTCGCGCCACAAAGACGCATCCCGACGCAGGAGCTTCTGCAGCTTGCTGTGGCTTGAGCCTAAACGAGTGGCTGCCGTTTTCAGATCCCAGTCACAAACTGCCAGAACATCGAACAAAGAGGCGATCCAGGGGATATATGCCCGGTTTCTGAGAGACGGCGCAGGCTCCAGCCGGAAATTCCCGGCCGGTTCGCAGCGTTCCGAACAGGCGATACGGAAGCGTAATTTTTTCAAGGCGAGTGTACGGTTTACGCTTTGACTGCGGGATTCCAGACAATTCACGGTAATTCCCGTTTCCGCATGGAAAAGCCTTACTGCCGAAGACGTTTTGTTTACTTTCTGTCCGCCGTTTCCGCTGCCTTTCCGGAACGACTGTTCACAAAGCATGAGCAGTTCCGTATCTTCCATTGTCAAAAGTTCTGTACGTTCCTGTCGCGTCATGGTAGAGCCTTTCCGTCTTTTCCGTTCTTTAATTTCAGAGTCCGGTTGAACAACACCTTCCGGGTTTTCTGTTCTTCCAGCGTTACGTTCCATTGATTATCTGTTCGAACCGAAAAGAGCAAACATGATGATGCCGTACCGGCTGTTTTTACAATTGCTCCGGAATCCAGAAGTTCCCGGTACAACCGTTCCCCCATGCCGTCATCTGCGCCGGTCGCGCTTGCCGTATAATGTACCTCCGGTTTCCCGTTCTCGGACATAGTTGCAAAGAGAAACAAGAGGTTGTCTGCGATATAATTTACCGCTTGGGCATCTGTGTATTCTCCGGGATCCGGTTTGACTGGCGGGGCGATCGGTTTTGTCGGGAGCGGTGCATTCCGGTAAACGATATCATGATACCAGTCCTGCACAATACAGCCGGAAAGGAAGAGACAGACTGCCGGCAGCAGCGCAGGAAGAAAGAGATATTTCCGCATTGAAGATCCTTTTCTCAATCGTTTTTCTTGCACAAAACATCGGAATGATACGAAAAACAAACACGCAGTAACATACTTCCTTTTCCGCTTTTTTGCAAGCGTAATTTGTAAAAAAACGGTTGAGAGGTCGATAATGCAAGAAATCTGTTCGAGGGTAGAGGGAATATCCCGGATGTTTCTTGTCCTCATGCAAACGCTTTGTCCGGGAATATTTGACTCTTACAAATGAATATGACAAGTTTTGATATGACTTGTCAAAAAATCCGCCAAAAACGCTTCGTCATTCATTTGTATTTTCTTACTTGACAGTTATATTTTTACTGATAAGCTGACGACTTTTCAAACCTTGAAACAACTGAAAGGAAATACCATGGAACAACTTCACCGCAAAACACCCCTGACTCTCCCGGTCAAAGCCGTACAATTCGGGGAAGGCAATTTTATGCGTGCCTTTATAGACTGGATGATCGATGAAATGAATAAAAAAGCCGGATTCGGCGGATGTGTCCAGCTGATACAGCCTCGTGGCGGAGAAAAAGGTCAGGCATTGCGTGATGCCATCAACCGTCAGGATGGTCTGTACACCCTGATTTTGCGGGGAGTGGAAGACGGCAAGGTCGTGGAAAAAAGTCAGATCATAGAGTCTGTAAAGGGCTGTCTTGATCCGGTATCCGAATGGCAGGAGATCTGCAATGTTTTCTGCGGAAAAGAATTGCGTTTCTTCTTTTCCAATACCACCGATGCCGGTATTGAATACAAAGAAGAACCCTATACTCCCGGCAAAGCACAGGGAACTTTCCCCGCAAAACTCACCGCTTTGCTGTACGCCAGATTTTCCGCCCGTCTGCCCGGACTGATTCTGCTGCCCTGTGAGCTGATAGAGGAGAACGGAAAGAAGCTGAAAGAGATTATACTGCGTTATGCAGCGGAATGGAAACTGGGCGACGATTACGCGGATTATATCCGGAAGGAATGCATTTTCTGCTGTACTTTAGTGGACCGAATTGTTGCGGGATATCCCAAAATGGAAGCGGAATCCATTTGTGCGAAAGCCGGGTACGAAGATAAACTTATTGATTGCGGCGAACCGTTCCACTTCTTTGTAATCGAGGCACCAGACTGCGTGGAACAGGAATTGCCCTTATGTAAAGCAGGCATTAATGCGGTTTTTGTAAAGGACCAGACCCCCTATCGCACGAGAAAAGTGCGTTTCCTGAACGGGGCTCATACCGCCACGATTCCTGCCGCTTATTTGGCCGGGTTTGATTATGTTCAGGAAGTAATGGCGGATCCGTTCTTCAGCAAATACGTGCGCACAGTTTTGTTTGAGGAAGTGTTTCCGACCGTGTCTTTGCCGGACGGGGAAAAGAAAATGTTTGCCGAAGCGGTTATGGAACGTTTTCAGAATCCGTTTGCATTTCACAGACTGCTGTCCATAGCGCTCAATTCCGTCTCCAAATGGAAGATACGTGTTCTTCCCACACTGCTGGATTACCTGAAATTATACGGAAAACTGCCAAAGGTCCTTGCCTTCTCCCTGTCCGCTCTTATCGCTTTTTACCGCAATGAAAACGGTATCGGAAGCGGACGGATAAACGTCTATCCTGTCAATGATACGGAAGGAATTGCCGCCTGGTTCGAAGAGCAGTGGAAACAATATGCGGCGGAACCTGGTATTTTAGTGAAAAATGTGCTTGGCAGAACTGATTTCTGGGGAATGGACCTGAATGAAGTGCCTGGTCTGACCGAAACGACTGAACAGAATCTTAAGAACATTCTTGCGGACGGCATACGCTTAGCAACGGGAGGACTTTTCCGTGACTGACCCGAAGAAACTTTTGCAGATTTCGCCCGGTGACAATGTCGCTGTAGCCTTGGACGGCGAATTTACCGGGCATAAATTTGCCCTTTGTGATATTCCGTGCGGGGCCAAAGTCATTAAATACGGAATGCCCATCGGTGCGGCTGTCGCTGACATCGCGAAGGGTGAACATGTTCATACGCATAATCTGAAAACACTTCTGAACGAGCGTGCGGAATACACGTACACGCCCGTACAACCCCTGCTTCCTGTCACATCCAGACGGGATACGTTCCGCGGATATCGCCGCAGTGACGGCAGCGTGGGTGTCAGGAATGATATTTGGATTATTCCGACTGTTGGCTGTGTCAATACGCTGGCTGCTAATCTTGCAAAAGAGTTCAGTCAGACCCACAATGGTTTCCGTGCCATTGCCCTTACTCATCCGTATGGATGTTCCCAGCTGGGTGACGACCACGAACGGACCGCAGATTTGCTTGCGACCTTCTGCCGTCATCCCAATGCGGGCGGCGTGTTAGTGGTTGCTCTGGGTTGTGAGAACAATACGCTGGAGTCGTTCCGGCAGCGTCTGGGCGATGTTTCCGACCGCAATATCGAGTTCATGGTGGCACAGGAAGAGGAAGACGATTTCGGGACCGGATTGGACTTGCTGGAAAAACTGCACCTGCGCGCGAAGGACTGCAAACGTACTGAAATCCCGGTGTCCGAATTGAAAATCGGCTTGAAATGCGGCGGCAGTGACGGTTTTTCCGGTATTACGGCCAATCCGCTTGTCGGACGTGTTTCCGATCTGCTGATTGCGCAGGGCGGAACCAGTGTTCTTTCCGAAGTGCCGGAGATGTTTGGGGCTGAAACCCTGCTGATGAACCGCTGTATTGATCGGAATGTGTTCGAAAAATGCGTTGCCATGATTAATAATTTCAAGGACTACTTTGTCCGCCATGGCCAAACGGTTTATGAAAATCCGTCGCCCGGCAATAAAGCGGGCGGTATCAGTACGTTAGAGGATAAATCTCTCGGCTGTACTCAAAAAGGCGGCCTCTCCCCTGTCATGGATGTCCTGGAGTATGGAAAAACGGTCACACGGAACGGTTTGAATCTGCTCGCAGGTCCCGGAAACGATATGGTCGCGTCCACCGTACTCGCTGCCGCCGGTTGCCAGATCGTCCTGTTCACAACCGGACGCGGTACCCCATTCGGCACCATTGTTCCGACTTTGAAAATCGCGACCAATACCCCTCTGGCGCGGAAGAAAGCAGGCTGGATTGATTTCAATGCGGGCGTACTTTTAGAGGACAGAACAATGGAGGATGCCGGCAATGATCTGATGAATCTGGTAATTCAGACAGCTTCCGGTGACTATACCGCCTGTAACGAACGGCACGGGTTTATGGAAATTGCCATCTTCAAAGACGGCGTCACCCTGTAAAGGAAATCTGGAAATCATGGTAAGAATTCTTCTCCCTGTACTTTGTCTCCTCACTTTTTCTCTCGGTGCAGCTGACAGCCATTTCCTGTCCGTGCTTGCGAATGGCGCAGACTTTGACCCCGACAAAGCCCCTGTTTGTCCCGGAATGGAAGTATCGGTTATTCAGAGACCGGACAAAGATTTCAAATTCCTCCACGATACCGCGGTTACGGAGTTCAAGGGTAAACTCTATGCGGCCTGGTACAATTGCCCGGAAAAAGAATGTCAGGTCACAAGTGTCATACGCGGTCGTGTTTCCGCCGATGGAGGGAAAACCTGGAGCGAAACGGTTACTATGGCGGCGGATGCCAACCCGGAATGGCAATACGTACCACCCGCTTTCGCAAGAACCGGAGACAATCTTTATCTGCTCGTGCCACACCACTGCGGCGAGGGGAATAAACAGACACTTCATATTTTCAAACTTGACGAGTCAAGCGGCAAATGGAATTTTCACAGGGAGCTGCCTACCGCATTTCTTCCGAACACCTGCGCGGAAACACTGGAAAACGGAACTATGATTCTTGCCGGAAGAAATACTCTCAAACGCCGTCCCGCCGTCCTGATTTTCGATAAGGGTACCCCCGAGGGCGACTGGCATGAAGTGTCTTTGGATGGTAATGCTCAGGGATTGCCGCCGGAATATGCCTGTCCCGAATCCAGTCTGACGGTAAACGGCAATCAGCTGTTCTGTTTTGTCCGGTGTCAGCAGATGATTACTTTCTGGGTCTATGTCAGCAACGATGGTGGGGAAAACTGGCAGCAGAAACATCATGAACTGCCCGTTCTGAAATCCAAGATGGCGTCCGGCAAACTTTCGGACGGACGGTATTATTTTGTGTTCAACATCCGGAAATACGGCAGAAACCGACTGTATATCGCCTTTTCGGAAAAGGGAAAAATGAAATTCCGCAAGTTTTATACCTTGCGTGCAGATGACGATCCTGCGCTGAATGCAGCGCCTCAGTGGAGTTATCCCAGTGCCGTTGAATACAATGGAAAACTCTATATTACCTGTACATGCCGCGATGCCTCTCCGGAGTATCGGGATATTGTGAAAAGTGCTGCCGCATTGATAATAATTCCGTTAGATAAGATCCAGTAAACTTGAATATATCCGTAATTTTCACGGAATCTGAAAAAATCCCTCAAGGAGTTCAATATGAAACATGTTTTTGTCATGGAGCAAATCCCCGAACGTACCCCCTCCGCAGGTGTCCCGGATGGCGCTGTAACGGGTAACGGCGATCTCGGAATGGTATTCGGCGGTACGCCCGGCGAATTGCAGTTTTATATTGCCAAAGCCGATTTCTGGTATGCTCGGGAGGGCGATGTCCGGAGTGGCGGTATACGCCCGGCTGCTGCTTTTCATATTTCTTCGCCCGACTTGGAAAATGCCGCATGGCATGTGGAAGAAGATCTGGATCTGGCTGAATTGCGCGGTGAAATGTCCGGTAACGGGAAAAAACTGAATTTCCGTTCGATTGTTTGCGCCGGAGAAAATACTATCCTGTTCGAAATTTCCGGAAGCGCATTGTTCAAAAACGATATGACCGTGTTCTCTGGCGGAAATTCCAGTTCTTTCGATACGGCCGGGGACGGAATGCTCATTGCGGAACGTTCCTTTGATGGACCGGAATGTCTCTGGCCGTCCACAATCCGGCTGGTTCTGAAACGTTTGCCGGACCATATCGAACCGGACGGGGAACGTATTTCCCGTTTTGTCATTTGTTCCGGCACGAACCATGAGGGCCCGGATTTCAGAGAACGTACCGATGAGCGCGCCCGGACTTTTACGGCAGATGATTTTGAAACACGTTTTGTCACGCATCGTATCTGGTGGCAGGAATTCTACCGGAAATCCTCTGTAAAACTACCGTCTATGCCGGACCTGGAATTGAACTGGTATGCCGGACAGTACTTCCTCGCCTGCACAGCCCGGAATCCGCATTTTCCGCCCGGCCTTTACGGTAATTTCATTACAACGGATACCCCGTCCTGGGAAGGCGATTATCACCTGAATTACAACTATCAGGCGGCGTTCTATGCGGCTTGCTCCTCCAATCATATTGAATTGACGGACGGATATATGGCCCCGTTGGAGGATTTTATGCCGAAAGGCAGAAAATTCGCCAGAGAATTTCTGAATTGCCGCGGCATTTATTACCCCGTCGGAATCGGTCCCCGGGGACTGGAAACCTCCGCATTATGGTTCAGTGAGGAAAACGGACATTCCTTCCTGGGACAGAAAAGCAATGCCATTCAAGCCGCAGATATTCCGGTCATGCGCTGGAAATGCGAACAGGACCTCCAGTATGCCGCCACACACATTTATCCTTATCTGAAAGAGTGTGTCTGTTTTTTCATGGATTATGTACAACGGGATTCCGACGGAAAAATCCGCATACCCAACGATGCCGCCCATGAAGTGTTGTACTGGCTCCAGGCATTCCGGAAAATAGAAAAAAATACCCGCGAAGACGATACCACTCCAATTCTTACGCTCGGTTTGCTGAAAATGGCTTTGAATACCTTGCTCGAACTCTCCGGGAAAATGGATGCAGATGCGGATTTACGCCCGCTCTGGCAGGATTTTTTCAATCATCTGCCGCCGTTTCCCACCATGGAACACAATGGCAGAAATGTCTTCCGCCTCACAGTTTCCGGTCATGACTGGTGCAATGGAAATGCCATTGCTTTGCAGCACATCTACCCTTGTGGTCAAATCGGTTTCGATTCCGGGGAAAAACTTCTGGAAACCGCTTGCAACACTTTCTCTGCCAACGACCGATGGCTGGATGGAAATGCTTTCAGCACTTATGCACCCTGCGCCGCTTTGATCGGTATAGAACCCGATGAAATCATTCGCGGTCTGCGACTCGTTATAGAGAAACTGCAGCTGCCGAACGGAATGTTCGCACATCCGGGCGGCGGTATGGAAAATACCCCGGTCATCGCCAACACCTTGAATAATATGATGCTTCAGTGCCGTGCCGGGGAAATCCGTTTCTTCCCCGATTGGCCAGTCTCTGCCGACGCCGAATTCCGGCATTTACGCACGGAAGGCGCATTTTTAGTTGATGGCGAATGGCGGGACGGACATTTTCTGCGCGGACGGATTTTTGCGGAACACGGCGGTAAACTGCGTATTGGAAATTCCCGTTCCGGGAACTTTATTCTGCGTTTGAACGGAAAAGAAATTTCTGCGGATTCGGATTTTGTAATGAACGCCGGTGATACAGCGGAAATCACTGCCGTCATTTTAGCAAAAATGCGGGATATCTGAGCTTATTTTGGCAAAAAACAGGATATCTGTGAAAAAATTTTTATTTCTGTCTTGAAAAACCGGAAAGGGGTGGTATATTATGTATTTGCATTATAAGCAACTGTTTATTCGCAGTTAAAACAACAAACTAATCTATATTGGAGAAAGAAAATGGCTCATAAGAAAGGTCAGTCCAGCAGTCGCAATGGTCGCGACAGTAAGCCGAAAATGCTTGGTGTAAAAGCATTTGATGGTCAGTATGTATCAGCCGGCAGCATTATTGTGCGTCAGCGCGGCACCCGTATCAATCCCGGAAAGAATGTCGGTCTCGGACGTGATTTTACGCTGTTTGCCCTTTGTGACGGACAGGTAAAATTCAAAAAGTCTGTTAAGAAATCCGTAGAAATTCTTCCCCTGCCGGAAGTTCTTCCGACGGAAGCATAAGGATTCCAGTCTTCCGGGCGACCGGAGTATGAAGCATAGCCCGGATGGTATTTGTCCGGGCTTTTGCTGTTTAAATGAGCTTATATCGGCGGAGCCGGAAGAGAACGGAATAAAAAGAATCAGGAGTAATCATGTTTGTTGACCAGGCGGAAATTACAGTAAAGGCAGGAGACGGCGGAAATGGCTGCTGCAGTTTCCGCAGAGAAGCATTTGTTCCCAAGGGTGGTCCCAATGGTGGAGACGGTGCACCCGGGGGAGACATTATTTTAGTGGGAGAAACCGGGGAACAGAGTCTGGCGAATTTCATATTCAACCGTCGCTTTGTTGCAGAAAACGGAGGCGACGGACGCGGGAAAGACTGTCATGGCCGACGTGGCAGAGATTTGCGTATCAAGGTTCCGCTGGGAACATTGGTATATGACCTGGAAACGGGAGATTTGCTGGCGGATATTGACAAGGAAGGGCAGGAAGCAGTGATTGCCGTCGGGGGGCGCGGCGGACGCGGAAATGCGCGTTTTGCGACCAGTACGAATCGTGCGCCCCGGGAGCATGAACCGGGTGAAAAAGTCGAACCCATAGCATTGAAACTGGAACTGAAGATGGTAGCGGATGTCGGTTTTGTGGGATATCCGAATGCGGGTAAGTCCACTTTGCTGGGAGCGATTTCCAATGCGAAACCGAAGGTAGCACCTTATCCCTTCACGACCCTTCATCCTGTCATCGGCGTTTGCGATTATCCGGATTTCAAAAAACTTCTGGTAGCCGATGTACCGGGGTTGATTGACGGTGCGCATCTGAATGTCGGACTCGGTCATTATTTCCTGCGTCATATCGAGCGTACGAAATTTCTTGTTTATGTGATAGACATGGCAGGTGTGGACAACCGGAAACCAGTGGACGATTACAGAATTCTGAAAAACGAACTGGAAGAATACATGGAAGGTCTTTCCAATCGTGCGATGCTGATCGTAGCGAACAAAATGGATTTGCCTGAAAGCAAGGCGAATTATGAAGAGTTCATCTGCCTTCTGGAAGATAAAATCGAGGTGCTGCCGATCAGCGCCGGAACGGATAAGGATTTTACCGTCATCAAGAACAAGTTACGCGAATTGAACGATGCAGCGGAAGCGCGTGACCTTGAACTGGATAGAAAGAGAAACTGGAAATGACCTCTCTCCGGAACAGACGTGTTTTGATTACGGGCGGTGCTATTCGCGTCGGCTCGTTCATTGCGCGTGCGTTTCTGGAAGAAGGAGCCATACTTACCATTCATTGCCGGAACAGCAGAGCCGAGGCGGAAAAATTGCTGAATGAGTTTGGCGGGGAGACAGCCGGTCATTCCGTATTTCAAGGAGACTTGACTTCCTGCGGAATTGCCTCGCAACTGATTGATTTTGCAAAGCCGGAAGTCCTTATCAACAATGCCGCCACCTATATTCGCAAGCCGTTTGACTTGGAAACATCCGGGGATATCCAAGTTGCATTGGATGTGAATTTTTATGCCCCTTTGGCGCTTATGAAAGCATTTGCAGCACAAACATTTCCGGAAAACGCCGATCCTGTCGTCATCAATCTTGTGGATCAGGCAGTTGCCGGTTATGCTCCCGATGCTTTCGGTTATCTGCTGTCGAAAAAGGCACTTGCCGATGCTACGCGCACGGCAGCACTGGCGTATGCTCCCCGCATACGTGTCAATGCCATTGCTCCGGGTCCTGTGCTGGCACCGGAACATCTCAAACATCTGAATATGCAGAGTACGTTGAAACGGGTTCCTTTAGGGCGCAGTGTACCGCCTGCCGACATAGCCATGTCTGCCGTTTATCTTGCCGGATGCCGTTCTGTAACCGGTGAAATTCTTTTTGTAGACGGTGGTCAGCATATCAATGAAACGCATCATCCGTAGGAGAAGAGTCCAATGAAAGAAGTTTATCTGAAAACAGCCATCGCAGTTTTTGCCATAGTAGCCACAGTTCTCGTACTCGAACGAGTCCGTTTCAATTTCAAATACAGTGATTTGATCACCAAGTTGAATGAAGGACAGCGCGTACATGAAGAAAGTGAAAAACAGTTTACGAAAACACTTGCTTTGAAACAGGCTCAGATTGAACGGTTGAACAAACATTTCGCATTTGTTTCCGAACAGCCGGTCATCCGGCAGACTCCTGCCGATATCCCCGGGACTGCGGAAAAGGAAGCGGAAAAGAAGAGTTCAGCGGCTGTTCCGTCACAAACTCAGGAAGTGGCATTACCGCCTTTTGCTCAATTTTCAAAAAATCCGGATATCCTTTCCCAAGCACAGAAAATAGCCGATAAAATCGTTGATAAATCCCCTGCCGGAGTCGCAAGCGCATTTCAAATCTGGCAGCGCTCCGAGGGAAAACGTCCCGCTACGCTCATTGTGGACGGGATTCGTGTCATTGACAGTGATGCGGCTCTGCTCGAAGAAGTCAGTCGCCTCTGCGGTTTGACGCCCACAACGGAAATAATCTGGGATTTACGGCATTTCACCCGTACATGCGTAACCACCATTGCTTCTCCGGATTCGCAGATGAAAACGGAAATCGTAACTTATCCGAATCCGCTGCAGATGACAAATCCGCTGATTTCCCAGAAAAAGTTCCAGACGGTAGTGTTTCCTTTCGAGCCGGTTATGCTTGCTGAAAATGAAAATAAAAAATTGCTCCTGAAAGAGTATTCTTTCCCCGTCGGAGGTTTGTACGTTTACCGTTTAGACATCCAGAGGGCGCATGATTGCAATGCTCAGTATTGGAATCTGGAACTGCAATTCCCGGACCCGCCGGAAAGTACGGATGGTCTGGCACCTGTACCATACAAGCTCCAGGTGCTGTCTCTTCAGCCCAACACCAGTGTTGTTTCCCATGTGTCCGGCAATAATCAGACGTTCCGGATCGAGTTTATAAACGGCAGATCCTCCATTCTCGTTGCAGGCGATCAGGTTGTTTTTCCCGAAAACATCAGTGCTTATTGTACTTCGGATAAGGATACCCCCGCATTTCTCAAGTGAAAAATATATTTCAAAAATGCAGATTATCTCTTGACGTTTTGGAAGAACGGACTATATTCTTAATTGCGGTCCCTTAAAACGGAAGGTTTTCCAAAGATGAAAAATGTATTGCGTATTCTCGCACTGACAGCCTTGCTGCTGTTGCCTTTTCAGGTGTTTTCCCAAACCATTCGTCTGAAAAACGGAAAAACCGTTGAAATGGACCAGGTATTGTCGAAGGACCAGTTCGGCATTGTCATCAATTCCGGAAAAAAAGATGCCGAAGGAAACATTTTGCGGAATTTCATCCCCTTCGCAGAAATGAATCCTGCCTCCCTTACGTTGTTCCCGTTCTGTGATATGAAGGCGGTGGAACGTACATACAATGCCGTTATTGACAGAGCTACCCTGATCCGGAAAAAATTTGCCACTGAAATCAAACCTTTCGAGACAGCCAAAGATTGTACTGCTTTGCTGCGTATTCATACCGGAGTGCCCTTCTACCGCATTTTTTTCATTGCCGACAATACTTTCGATGACGGATTGACCGGTTTCATCTTTTCGGATGCTGCCGATTCCCTGTTCTACGGAAAAATTTTCCTGCATGGCCTCCTCGGTCCCAAAGATACAATCTGGGTCGGAAATATCTATCCTACGGAAAAAACTGTGGAACGAAATCAAATCCGTTATCCTGTTTTTACCGTTATCGCGCCCCAGATACCGCAAAATGGCCTTCCGGGAACAGGTGCGAACCTTTCAGCAATTCCTACCGCAGCGTCGAGCCAGCGTAGTGGAGCAGCGGGCGGAAATCCGCAGATGTCCGGCGAACAACGCAGGAATCGTCCTTCCCTTCAGCAAGGCGAGAAAAAGCCCCGTAAACAGTCGTCTGGAGGCGGAGGTTCTCGTGCTCCCCGCAAATGATAATCTTTCTGAGGAGTTTATCCGGCAATCGGCTGGACCCGGCGGACAGCATGTCAATAAAACATCCAACGGCGTACGTCTTACGTATGATTTCGCAAATGACGCTTCCTTGCCCGAAGATGTAAAAATGCGTTTGCAGCAATTGGCGGGCAGCGCTCTCCAAGCCGGAAAAATTGTGTTTGAGGTGTCTGAACGACGCAGTTTACAGCAAAACCGCCTGATTGCCCGTGAGCGTTTGGATGCCCTGTTGCAAAAGGCGTTTATTCGACCCGTCAGAAGAAAAAAGACCCATGCGACGCACGCCTCCGTTCTGCGTCGTCTGGCACAAAAAGCGCGCCGTTCCGATATCAAAGCACATCGTCGTCCGCCCCGCTGTGGTGAGGACTGATCTTCGGACGCATTTGCTTGGATGCAAAATCTCGTCTGTAACTGCAAAAATATAAGTTTGTAGCGCTAATATAATTATTTTCATTAATTTTTTTAGCGAATTTGTATGCAAAAATAAAAAAAGCGGGCTATTATAATACGGACAGTTTTCTTTTCATTCCGCTGGAAAAAACACAGTGGATGATGTAATTTTCAAATAACCGGGAAAAATATTCAAGAACCATTTTGAACAGAATAAGGAAAGAATCCATGTTGAAAAATATCTGTTTGTCCCTCAAGGACATAACGGGGCAGAATTATGCCGAACGGGTCTGTCAGTCGGGCGAGGCACTTGGAATTGGAAGTTTTGAACAGTTAAACGGAATCGCGGAAAAAAAGGTCGATTTTTATCCTCCCGAATTTGCTGCTCATCTGGACGAACTTGCAGACAAGACCGGAACGCAGATTTCCGCGTCTTTGAATGACAGTGCGGACGGGGCGGCGACGGCGGCATTCGGCGAGGCTTTGCATCGCGGATCTTCCCCGTTGGCGGCCTTTGGGTTTTTCCGGGTTGGGGAAGACGGTTATCTGGCGCTGACCGGGAAGAGTGAACACTACCAGAACAGTCTGGGGCATAATTTCCCCGGTTACAAACTGCTGCAATATGCATCTCAAATCGGGATTACAAATTCCACGCACAACAATACACGGGGACACATTACACGTCTTCTGGAACAGGAACTTGTTCGGGTAGCCAACGGAATAGCGTATGGTGATGCGGAATCGCTGGAACAGGTACTCCGCTCGGAAAAGCCGCACGTGCTGAACCGGGTCATCAATCTGGAAACAGGCAGTCTTGCCTGTGAAGCAGCGGTCAAAATGATGCTTGCCCGTTTTTATCGGCTGCAGCCTTCTTTCCCGGCCCCGGTTTACAGCGGAAAAACGCCCGTATTTTTAGTGATGGGCGATTGGAACGGCGGTCGTGAAGCGAATTATCACGGAACAACCGTTCTGACTCAGCTGTTCCGCGGCATGTGGGGTGAAATGTACCAAAAGATGGAAGACTGCGGAATCATCAAGGTTGCAGGAGTTCCGATTAATGATTTTGACGGATTCCAGCGGATCGTGGAAACATACGATACCGGAACCACTAAAGTTGCGGGTTTTATTCATGAACTCGTTCTGATGAATTACGGCGGCATCCGGCTTTGTCCCGAATATGTCCGCAATTGCCATAAATTGTGTGCAGAACACGATATCCCCTGTTTCGTCGATGAAATCCAAAGCTGCATGTGGTCCCCGGAAATTTTCCTGTTCAAGGAATATGGCCTGCATCCCGATTTCGTTTCCGTCGGCAAGGGATTCCCCGGCGGAATGTACCCTGCCAGCCGCATTCTTACGACAGCGGCAATGGACAATTTGAATCAGTTCGGCGCCCTTGTGACCAATGGTCAGGAGGAGCTGGCAAGTCTTGCCAATCTGATTACCATACGTTTCGCGGAAGCGAACCGGGAACATACGGCGGAAATCGGTTCTTTGTGGCAGAAACTGCTGCATGAACTGGCAGCGAAGCACAGTTCGCTTATCCGCAAAGTGGAAGGAGACGGACTGCTGTCTGCGATCTTCTTCGATACTCCGGAAAAGACGGTTGAGTTCTGCAAAATCGTCGGAAATGACTACAGAATCGACATCAGCGCACAAACCTACAAAGCAAACTGTCCGCCTGCCGCATTGATGAAAATGCCGTTGATTTCTTCCGTGAAAGTACTTCAGTTTGCGGCGGAAGCCATGGATACGGTTCTTACGAAATTGGAAAGGCAGTGAATTATGGATTTTATCGGTTTTGATTTAGGGACAAGCAGCATCAAGGCGGTACGCTGGAACCGTCAGGATGGTATCGTTGCCAAAAGCTCCCGCAAAGCACCCATGCAGTATCCCGCCGAAAATCAGGTGGAAATGGATGCGGAAGAATATCTTTCCCTGGTTACGGACATCCTCGCGGAACTCGCAGCCGTTCCCGGTGAGCCGATTGCAGCCATCGCAATGGCGGCAGCATCCGGCAATACCGTTCTGTGCAGCCCGGAGGACAGCAAACCGCTGACCCCGATTATCAGCTGGCTGGACAAACGATTGGACTGGCGTCCGCCATCTGACTGGAATACCCGTGAAACTTCCGGTTGGCCTTGCGGCGGTACATTCCCCCTTATGCATTTGGAGTATTTCCGGCGGACTTGCCCGGAATTGCTGGATAGCGCCCGGATAGCCATGAGCAATGACTTGATTACCTGGCGCCTGACTGGGAAACACGTCCTGGATTATTCCAGCGGAACACCGTTTTATTTAATCAATCAGAAAGAACGCCGGTACGAAAAAAAATATCTGGAACACTACGGCATTACAGAAGATCGTCTGCCGTCCCTCGCAGATACCGGCACACCTGTCGGGCGGCTTCTGCCCCGTTACGTTACCGGTTGTCTTACCCCGGAAACGATTGTCGCTGCCGGTTCTTTCGATCATCCGGCGGCTGCGCTGGCATCAGGGGTAACGCAGTACGGGGATATCCTCTTGAGTTGCGGAACCAGCTGGGTCGTGTTTGCGCCGGTTCCCAACCGCGATACTGTCCCCTTGTCGGAATTGGCGGATCCGTTTCTTTCCGCTTCCGGCGGTTGCTGGGGTGCCATTTCGTCTTTGGCATATATCGGCATAGAAATTGATAAATTTGTTCATGACCATTTCGGTGAAGATTCCGGATGCTATGCCCGGTTTGAGGAAGAATCTAAAGATAAAAATTCTCCCGCTGCCGCTTTTATGCTCGATGTAGTGACCCGTTTCAAGGCAAAAACCAAAAATCATCACATTGAACGGGCAGTCATGACCGGGGGACCGTCCAACAGCCCCACCTGGATCCGCTATATGGAAGAAGAACTCAATATAAAAATCACAACCTCGCCATACCATGACCATGCCGGTTCCGTGGGGGCCGCCATGATTGCGGAACGGGCGGTTCATCAATCATAAATTCAGGAGAAGAAAAAAATGCTGGTAAATGACAATGACAGGAAGATTTACGCGGAGGAACTTGCCCCGCGTCTGCCTGCAAAAATTCTGGACGCACACGTTCATATTTGGAGCAAAACGGATTTTCCCGCCGATTTTCAGTTCAAACCGGGTGATTGCTGCGGTAGATTCGGCGGTGAGTTCACAATACCCCAATGGCGCAACTTTATGAAAGAACTGCTCCCGGAACAGGAATGTCATCTCAACTGTTTCGGAACTCCCCGTAAGGAAGCTGACCGGAGCTGTACCCCGCGTGATACTCAGCCGGGCGATTATGTGAACGTGCTGCTGTCGCCTGCCGACCCTGCCGAAGTAGTGGAGGAACGGTTGGTGAAATCCGGTGCCGTAGGTGTCAAACCATATCTGAATTATGCGGCGGAATATTACGGAAAGCCGAAAGATGCTGTGGAAATCGCTGATATGCTTACGGAAGAACAGTTGAAAATGCTGAACCGCCGGAAACTTGCGATAACACTGCATATTCCCCGGTCCGGACGGTTTGCCGACCCCGTAAATCAGCGTCAGATGATTGATTTGTGTGAAAAATATCCCGACATCCGTTTTATCTTTGCCCATATCGGACGGGCATATTTTATGAAAAATCTGCTGGAATCCAACCTGACGGAATTTGTCAAATTCCCGAACGCCTTTTTCGATACCGCAATGGTCAACCACGAAGGCGTTCTGAAACGCACATTTGACCTGTTCCCTGCAGAACGTATTCTTTTCGGAACCGATGCCCCGATTGCGCTGCTGCGCGGAAAATCCGTGGAAATCAATGACCAGTATGCGTATGTCATGGGCGAAGACTATCAAATCGGCACAACGATTCACGGCGTCGGCAGCCCCGTTAAATTTACAACCTTCTTCTACGAACAGCTGCGGGCAATGCTTAATACCATTCCCGCAGGCAAAGTCGAAGATGTCTTTTTCAATAATGCAGATCAATTATTCAGGAGTGTAGGAAAATGATTAAAATCGGTTTTCTCCCGTTGTACATTGAACTTTACGACAGATGCTGCCCCGACGATGCGGTAAAGGCTCGCGAATATGCGGCAGCGCTTAAACAAAAACTCGAAAGCTGCGGTTTTGAGGTCGCTGCCGCCCCCGTCTGCCGTTTGAAATTCGAATTCGCCAAAGCGGTCCAGTTCTTCGAAGAAGAGCAGTGTGAAGCGATTGTTACGGTCCATTTGGCTTATTCACCCTCCCTGGAAGCTGTAGAAGCATTGGCCCATACAGATTTGCCCATTGTTATCATGGATACTACGCCGACCGCGCATTTCACTTCCCCGTTGACCGAAGTCATGCCGAATCATGGTATCCATGGCGTTCAGGATCTCGGTAATCAGCTCCTCCGGAATGGTAAAAAATTCCTCATCACTGCCGGCGCTCTCGATGATACCCTGCTGAAAAATGTTTCCCGTTTAGTCAAAAGTGCCGCCATGGCTTACAAAATGTCCCATCTCCGTATCGGACGTGCCGGCGGGGAATTCGTTGGTATGGGCGATTTTGTTTTCGAACCCGGTACAATCGGTATCAAGGAGGTTTGCTGGAACGGAATGCCCGAACCGTCGGAAGAAGAAGTTGAAGCGGAAATGGCGGCTAACCGTGCCATGTTTGTAGAAAAGAATTTGCCGGAAGACGTCTTGCGCAGAACTGCGCGGGTCGATTTGCAGGTGCGTCGCTGGGTCGATGAAAATAAACTGGATGGTATTACGGTCTGTTTCTGCGGTATCTGCCGCCAGGATGGTTGGGAAACCGTTCCGTTCCTCGAAGGCTCACTCGGAATGGCAAGAAAAATCGGTTATGCCGGAGAAGGCGATGTGCTGACCGCAGGTCTTCATGCCGCTTTGTTCAAGGCTTTTGACAAGTGCGGTTTCTCTGAAATGTTCTGCCCCGATTGGATCGGCGGTAGAATTTACGTCAGCCACATGGGCGAAATCAATCCTGATATCGTTCAGGGAAAAGCCATGTTGACGGAAATGAACTACAAATTCAGCGATACCGGGCGTCCCGCTGTCGCATTCGGTTCTTTCATGCCCGGTAAAGCGGTATGGGTTGACTTGGTCCCGATGGCGGAAGGTAAATTCCGCCTCATCGCTGCCCCCATCGAATTTGAGGAAACTCCTGCCGAAATCCGCAATATGCCACGTAACTCCGGTTTCTTCCGCCCCGCTTCCAAATCCGTCGGCGATTTCCTGGCAGAATATACGCGTTTGGGCGGGACTCATCACTCCGTAGTGGTTTACAATGGTGACATGGATATCCTGAAAAACTTCGCCGAACTCATGAACTGGGACTTCCAGACCATTCTCTGATTTCCACACCGGATATTTTCAGATACCGTTGCTTCATTTCAATGGATAAAAAACGCCTGACTCATACAACCCTTGCTTTGAGTCAGGCGTTTCCCTGTCCTTTTTATGCTGTTCTGTCCCTCTCAACGGCACCGGCCTCCTTTATGACCCGGACCATGATGACCATGACACTTCGGCGGCGGGGGAGGTGGCAGACATTTTGGTCCCCGCACCGGTACGCAAACCGGAACCATCGCAACAAAGTGTTTCTGACGGCATACCTTTTTCACCGCAGGTTTCTTGACCACTACAACTTTTTTCCCACCGCGTCCGCATGCTTCTTTTGCTTCCACAGTGTTGAACCCGATAACCGCAACAATAGCGAGTGCGACTGCCGCGCCGATCCATTTGAACGTCTTGTTTGCCATAGTTCAATCTCCTTACGTTAGTGGTTTTTGTTTTTGGACTTGGTTTTCTTCTTCGTTCTGCAACCATAACGTTTAGAAAACAAAATTATTTTATAACCGAATTAATTTTTTTGAAAAAATTTTCCAGAACGTCTCTTATTTTGCTCTGCACATTCACAAATACGCCTCGACATTTTTTTGCAGCTGGACTATAAAACATACACAGCTGGACGAAAAAAGGCTTTGTGTATAGCTATGTCTGCTTTAAAATTTGATGTTTCAGGGTTGATAACAAGAATTTCAGAGAATTTGCAGAAAAAATGTTATGAAATCTGTAAGATTACTAAAAAAGCTGGTAGTAAGTATGAATAGAAGTAATCGTAGAATTTAATAAACAAACACACAAAAATTTTTGAGGTTAAAATGAAGAGACTTATCACTAAAATCATTTCATCTTTTCTTGCTGTGGCATTTTTGACAGAACCATTGTTCGGATATGACATGGAAACAAAATTAAGTGAACTAAAAATTCCTTTTGTTAAGCCCGAAAAATCCTCACCATTCATTATCGTGACAATGGGCGGGACAAAGGTAGCTGTAATGAAAGAAGGAGTAAGAAATCAAGATAACAAAGTTGTAAGAGCTGTTATGTTCATTTTGGAGCCTATTATTCCCTCAGATGCCCAAGTGCAAGAAGTTATTAAAGCGAATAAAGGCAAAACACTTGCAACAGGATTTTGGTGTGCAGAAGATGCTGGTTTGGGAAATGATTCAGTCATTTTTTATTATGAGATAGACATTCCAGAAGATGCCTCAGACAAACAATTAACCGAGGCAATAATTAATTGCTCAAAAATTGTTCCTCCGTTTAATTTTAACTACGCGTCACAATATAAGGCCGTCATTACAAAGGTACTGGAACTTGACTATAAGGCTGGAAAAGCTGGTTCAGTAGAGGAAGCTGTCAGGCTTATGAATCAAATTGATTTGTCAATGTGCCCGGCTGATTTTGCTGAAGCATATAGAAGTCATCGTCGCGCGTGGGAAAAAAGTCTTGACAAATCAGGGATGGATCTTGGAATTGCAATTGGTGCAGCTGCCGGTGCTGGTGAAAATCGGGACAATCTCGCAGGAGCTATCATTTTAGGCCTTATTGGCGGAATTGTTGGCGGGGGAATTCAGGCCAGCGCACAACAAGATGATATCAAAGCAACTTGGGATAAAGTGAAACAAATTGCCCGTAAATATGGTGTTAAGCCTCCTCAAGAGTGATAATTCAATGTTCACTTGTTAGTGAACTACTGTATCTAATATGTCTTTGCCGGATTCTTCATCGGGAATCAGTTCTTTTGTAATTGGTCGGTGAATTTGTTGTCCTTACCATTAGAGTAAAAAAACGCCTGACTCATACAACCCTTTCTTGAGTCAGGCGTTTTCCTGTCCTATTTTGAAAAAGCAAAAGAATTAAATTTTTTTCAGTATTTCAGGAATCAAACCTGCATCCATTTGAGTAAAGCCGAAACACTTTTTGCCCAAGTCTTTAAGAGAAGCTCCTATCAAGTACAATTCTTTGTCGTCAAGAATCAGGAAACGATCATGAAAAGCTGTATTTATCTTTGTTGTAACAGCAGGATACTGGGCATTGAATTTTTTAATATCAATAGCCGTAAGCATATTTCCTCTGGGCGAAGTAACTATTTTTACACTTACATTCGGCTGTTTCCTGGAAAGCATATCAAGCGTGGTAACATCCACATAATTGTCGATCAACAGAATGGAATGACTGGCTTTCCGGATCAGATTGGTCATCAATATATGAGCATCCCAAAACTGCCCGTCAAAAAATACGCCTTGAGCTGGTTCCGGTTGGCGATCCAAGGCATCAAAAATCAAATCAAATTTTCTATCATTTTCGTACTGATCCGCTATTTGCCGCCGTTCCAAAGTTTCAAGCCGGGAGAATAATGTGGATGTTGAAGCAATAACATGACGCATTTCCACAAAAGCATTCATTATTTTTATGCTGGTTTGAATAGCAAATTCACTGTGCAGAATACTTGAAAGCATTGCAACGCCCTGTTCTGTAAATACATACGGCAGGTATCTGCGTCCACCATGCTGACCGCTTTCTTCCGTTTCTCCTCTTGAGGTAACAAATTGTGACCTCAAGTTTTGATACTCCTCAACTGTAAGCTGAAAACGAAAAGATTCCGGAAAACGATTCATATTTCGTTTTACTGCTTGATTGAAAGCTTTTGTTTCAACTTTATACAGCGCTGCCAAATCACTATCCAACATTACCTGAACACCTCGAATGGTGTAGATCAAGCGTTTTAATGTTTGCACAGAAGCAGAAGATAGAAGTTCAAAGTTTTCAGACATACGAGTACTCCTTATTTGTTCTCGTTTGTAATATACCGCTTTTACGGGAAAATACAACTGTATGAAAGAGAAAAGCCATGTCTATTCCGCTCTATTTTAGTTAGTGAATAGTGAATAGTGGATAGTAGGGGGGATAGGAGTGAAGATGTGAAGGAGTGAAGATGTGAAGATGTGAAGATGTGAAGAAACGTATTCGGGATTGTGCGGGACGGTTTTTTGAATAAACCACTAATCACTGACTTCATACGGCTGACGCCGTATGAAGTTAAGTGGTCAGAGAATCACTTCCGGATGAAGATTTGCTTGAGTTTCCTGATTTCCTGATCCGTGATGCCGCCGCTTTTGAAATACGCACAGGCCTTTTCCTCCAGAGATTTCCCGGGAGCATAAGACTCAAGACCCGCCAGCAGGCCGGAGAACTGTGGTGAGAAACGTGAACGGTCGCGCCAGATAGCCAGAGAAGTGAGTTCGTAATCCAGAATCAGAGATTCATCATCCAGACCGAGTACGGCATTGACAAGCAGTACGAACGTACCGGTCCGGTCGGCACCGCCCCAGCAATGGACGTACATCGGGAGATTTTTCGTGTCCAGAAGGAGCCGGAAAGCGCGGGCATACATGGCAGTCTGTTCTTCCGTGAAGATTTCCGTATACGGGCGGAGCGGGATATTGAACCACTTGACGGACGGGGAGAGCGCGGGACCCCCGCTTGGGAGACGGGCGAGTTCCTCTCTGCCGCGGATATCCAGGACGGCTTTCACGCCGAGCTGGTGTTCGAGGAAACGGGCAGCGTCCGGCTTGATTGTCATGTGGCTGTTCATTTCGCCGCCGCGTATCAGGAGTCCCTGCCGGAGCGGTTGTCCTTTTTTCGTGACCCAGGCGCCGCAATCACGCACATTGGAGACACCGTCCGCCAGGATCCAGCGGGGCGCTTCCGGCTCCGTAGTGAACGAACGGGTCTCCGAAATGATCCGCGTTCGGTTCCGGTCGGTTCCGCGGACGCGCCAGAAATACCGGGTTCCGGTTTTCAGGCTGTGAGCGCGGGCAATGCGTCGTGACAAGTCGGCGCGGAAACAGAGTAAGCCGGAAGTGAAATCGGGATCTTCAGCGCATTCGAGAGTTGCGGAAATGAGTTCGCCTTCGGTTACGCGCCACATGAAGCGGATTTCTTTCGGCAGAGAGAAATCGCGCTGGTCGTTGCGGACGAGATTCAGCCAGTCGAAACGTTCGGTTTTGAGTTCTGTATATCCGGATTGAGCGAAATGTTTTTGTTCATCGGTGAGGAGCGAGATTTTTTTTCCTTGATATGGGGAGAAGAGAGAGATTTTTGTCATGATTCACAATCCGTAAGTATAGAGGTTTCTGAATTGTTCTGTTCCAAATCGGCAAAAGCGCGTCTGACGGTATCCGCAGCCAGTTTTTCCTGTCGGTATTCGTTTACAAGACCCTTGTTGTTGAATCCGCGAGCCTGACTGGAGCCGCCCTGAACCAGAGAACAGGTATCGGCGAATTGCCAGAATGCGATTCCGCGGATTCTGGGATGGGATTTCAGCTGTGTGCAGGTTTCGGCGAGCAGATCCGCCTGAAATTCTTCGCTCCAGGGGATGCGAGCCCGGTCATGGTATCCGTAGATTGCGGCTGCACCGAGTTCGCTGATGATAAGCGGTTTGTCCTTGAGTTCGGGGGTGGAAACGGCGTTGATAATCGCATCGAATCTTTTTTTGACGTGAGCGGTGCAGTTTTCCTCATAGAGATAGGTTTCGTACCAGCCGGGATAGGTATTGCAGGCAATGACATCGGCAAGATCCAGGCAGATATCACCGCGTCCGACATGATTGGAGGCGAACGATACAAGCCGTGAAGAGTCGATATTTTTGACGGTTCCGACAAGTTCCGTGATCAGCGAACGCGCTTCCGGGATTGTGGAGTCCACTTCATTGAGGAACCCCCAGAGGATGACAGAGGGATGATTCCGGCTGTTCCGCACCATGAGAGCAGTCTGTTCGATTTGCCGTTTGCGGAAGACATCATACGTGAGGTCGTTTTTGGAGTTGCCCCAACCGATGGATTCTTCCCAGACGAGGAATCCCATTTCATCGCAGAGATCAAGAAAGAGCTGACTTTGCGGATAGTGACAACCGCGGACGAAATTGCAGTGCATGGAACGGAGGATCTGAAGGTCCTCTAACAGAATGGCGGGCGGGACGGCATTTCCGAACTCGGGATGAGCGTCATGCCGGTTCACACCGCGCAGAAAGAGTTCCTGTCCGTTCAGATACAATTTGGCATTTTTCGCCTCGATTGTCCGCAAACCGAAACGTTCCACAAGAATATCCCCGCCGTCAGGCAGAGCGAGGCGGACGGTATGGAGAACGGGGTGTTCCGGACTCCATGGTTGCGGGTTCGGCACATAGAAATCAGCAGATGCGGTGTTGTTCCGGACACAGACTTCCCGCGTGACGGGTTCCGAATCATCGAAGCAGACATTTACGGCCAGGCGCGTGTTTTCGGCAGTGTTCGGGAAGTTGATATCCAGCCGGACGTGTCCCGATGCCAGGTCCAGAGTCGTGACCGCAGCGCGTCCGAAGCGGAGATCGGGCAGTTCCATCAGGCGGATGGAACGGAGGATACCGGCGTAGGTACGGAAGGCATAATTTGCCTGAAACAGCGGATTGAAAGGGGTATTGACACGGTTTTCAACGGTAATGACGAGTTCATGAGTACCCGCAATCGTTTCCCATTCGTATGCGGTACCGGAATAAGGAAGCAGATCGGAGCCGATTTCGGAGCCGTCCCAGAAAATCCTTCCCGCCAGCATCAGACCTCCGATTTCCAGCCGGACGCGCCCGGAACGGGTTATGTCCACCCGCCTCCGGTAAACACCCGTGCCGCGGGCACCCGCATGGGTTCCGGCAGCATCAAAGCAGCCGGGAACGGTTTGTTTTTCCGGATAGGTCAAATTTGCAGAAACCGGTTCCAGGGTCGGGACAGTCGTTTCATTCTGTGAGACGAACTGAAAATCCCAGAATCCGGCAAGGTCACGGCAGATTCTTGCGGGATAAAGCGGATAGGCGGACATGTTCGGATACTCCTTTCCGTTCACCACTCAAGGGCAATCATGGCATGACAGGTAAAATGGTTTACTGTGAAGCGGCAACAGCCGTTTTCGACAGAAAAATCCAGCGTTTCCCCGTCCGGGACAATCCGGACGGACTTTACAGGATGTTCCGTCCTGACGGCCAGGCGGATATCCGACAGCGGAATCAGGTCCTCGATGATTTCCGTATTCCCACCGCGTTTCACCATGGGCGCATAAAGCAGATGCACGATATCTCGGTGTGCCTGCGGATCCGTTGTGACCGTACAGCGGGCGACAGACGGGAGATTTGAGGAAACAATCCGTTTCCCGTCCAGCAGAAGTGCGATTGTTTTTTCAAGGAATTGCCGGAGGACAACGGACCCGTTCTGACGGTAAATGGAAAAAAGAGGATGCGCCAGCAAAGCAAGGGAGCCGGCAACCATTCCCAAGGAGCTGCCGGAGGGAGTGAGCCGGTTCGGCGTTTGCGCGTGGCTGCAGAAATGTTCCAGTGTGCGGTTGTAGAAAGGCTCATATATGTCTCCGAGGGACAGGCAGCCTTCAGCGGGAACGAGTCGGACATTGGAGCCGTACACGACAAATGGCGTGGAAACAAAATCGGGGCATACTTCGGGCGCCGGGAGAACATACGTCGGGAAATACGGACTTACCGCGCCGATTTCCGCCGGGATGTCAAAAGGCAGTCCGGTGATACATTCTCCGCAGAAAAGAGCTTTCCCCCCGGATGCGAAAAAGGTTTCCAGACGCGATTTTACATCCGGTTCCACCACAAACCCTTCCGGGAAAATCAGGAGTTTGTACGGGGAAAAATCCATATCGGGGCGTATGACATCAAAAAGAAAATGACTTTCCAGCAGGATACGGGACAATCCGATATCGGAATCACTGTTGAGATGACAGGCTTCCGCAGAAATGAGAGCGATTTCCACCCGGTTGACGGCATTGACACAATACATTTCCTTTGTCCGGACCTCGCGGAAGGCTTCCCCGATTACACGGTAAGTAGTGGCATCGGGCATACCGCACGGATGAAGCTGATCCCCGATATTGCATCTTGCTCCCGCGGCAAGCATCGCGGCACATTCATAACGGAGTGCATTCGGATGTTTGATGCCGCCGAACTCACCCCAGCTGGCATGGAATTTTCCCGTCATGCCCGCGAAGGGAAGTCCGGAACGGCGTGCTGCGCCCGCCGAAAGCGGGAAATGGTCGTATCCCCATCCCCCGGTCGGCAGAGATTCCAGTTCCAGATGGGAATGACAGGAAACGACTTCCGGATCCCGCAGGACGGGATTTCCGGCATTGTGGTTGATTGCCATATCGGGCCGGACACGCCGGACGAGTTCCGTAATCCGTCGGTAATACCCGTGAAGGACCTCGCGGGAGAAAAGGATGCGGTCCGCTTCCTTATGCGGGTCCAGACCGCGCGCATACATATCGCGGATACATTTCGGACAACAGCACTGATTCTGCAGAATGATATCGAAAAATACGCCCTCGGCATCCGGATAACGCGTGACGGCTTCTTCTGTCAGGGCGCAGAGATGATCCATGTATGCCGTATTGAAACAGAGTTTATTGAAACCGGGATCCAGCGGCGAAGGACTGCTCCAGTGCCAGACACCGGGCGGATTGCATTCACGCCATTCGGGATGTTCTACGGCAAGACGTTCATTCCCGCCTGCGGAAATATAAATCTGTGTGCGTATGCCCGCTTCTTTTGCCGCCCGGATCTGGGCACCCAGCAGGTCGAATTTCAAACTGGGGTGCATTTTTCCCACGTTCGTCGGATGATAGGAATATCCATGATGACAAACAGAAAAAAGCGTAATGGAATCCACGGCGGCATCCGTCAGGATTTTCTTGAAAGCTTCCGGGTCGAACCCGGCGCCGACGTCCGGAATGTCGCCAGCCGTATGAAAATCCAGATGCACCTGGCGGAACGGGAAATTCTGAAGAATAACGGGGTTCATTTTCCGCAGGCTCCTTTCAGCATTTTTCCAATGAGTTCTTTTTCGGCATCGATCAGGATCTGATATCCTTCCGGTGTGAAATGCCAGCCGTCAACACTTAATTCGGGACGGTTCTTCAGCAGGGAATAAGCGTCCAGAATGGGGACTCCCGCATCCTGCATGATTTTTTCCGCAATGGTGTTGCGGACCGGGACACGCGGGGCAAATGTGTTCGGGTGTTCCGGGTCCAGCGTATAGCAAGGTGTGCTGTTCCGCCAGACAAGGACGGGCGCATACGTTTTGAGTTTCACAACAGCAGACTTCAAAGCGGCGGCATATTCATCATCGCTGACCGTTGCACCGTGAAGGCCGTTGTTGAAAAGAATCAAGACATATTTCTTTTTGTGGAGCATGTATTCCAGATCCGTCCAGTAATCCACGTCACTGACAATTTTGCTGCTGGCAAAATAATCCACGATGAAGTCATCACAAAGAGCATCATGCAGTTTCATGCCATGTCCGCCGACAATGGAGTCCCCGATCAGAAGAACCCGCGGCAGACCGTAATCTTTATCTTCCGCCATCCAGCGCATGACGATCCATTCATTGTATTCCCGTTGCGTACTCATGATATTCAACCTCCGGTCAGATAAATTGATTGTTCTGAAAACGAGACAGTATCCGCAGTTGTGTTCAACCGTAAGAAAGGAAGAACAGCCGTGCATTGATATTGTACTTTAGCATACGGAAGGCTTTTTTTCCAATGCCGGCACACGAAAAATTGAACTTTCATAGGGGATAGTAGGGGTGGGAAGTGCCGGGGCGTATTCGTGATTGCGCGAAACGTGATAGAAAAATAAGACCTATAGGACCTATAGGACCTATTTTTATCCAGACTGGGGAACTGCGGAACTGGTTAGGGAATAGGGGATAGGGGCAGGGAATTCAGCAACGGGATAAAAATTTTGAAAAAAAGCGGGATATCTGAGAAAAAATTCGCCGACCGGTTACCGGGGCTGGCGATTGTAACTTGAAAATTCGGGATTTCAGGGGTATATTGTCAGGAGTTCCAAGAACAACTAACAATTTTCATGGAGAATACAAAATGCTTGCTCTTTACAGAATTTTCTTTCCGGTCATATTTCTTTTCTTTCTTCCCGGTCTGATATGGAAACTGATCCGGCGCAGCGGCTGGAAGAAAACCTATATGGAACGATTCGGTCTCTTTTCCGCAGAACGGAAACAGGAACTGGCGGACTGGCAGGGCGCTATCTGGATTCATGCGGTCAGCGTCGGTGAAACCAATGTTGCACTTACCTTGCTGAATGCCTGGAACAAACAGAATCCCAACCGGAAATTCATTCTCAGCACAACCACGACAACCGGACAGGAAATTGCCCGTAACAAGGCTCCTCAGAATGTAAAAGTCATTTTCTGTCCCATTGACGGACTAGGTGCGCCCGGCAGAGTTCTGAATCTGCTGAAACCCTCCGGAATTGTCATACTGGAAACGGAATTGTGGCCGAATCTGCTGCTGACGGCAAAAAAACGCGGAATTCCGCTGGCATTGGTCAATTCGCGGATTTCTGACAAGTCCTTTGGCGGATATCGGCGTTTCCGTATCTTCTTTGCGCCCGTTCTGAAGGCATTTGACCGCATTTGTGCGCAGACCCAGACGGATTTGGATCGTCTGACCGCCATTGCCCCGGAACTCAAAGATTCTGCCATTGTCTGCGGGAACATCAAGTTCGACCAGAAAGTGCCCGAGGGTAATGGTTTTGATTACGCCGGTTTTTTCGGACGGAAAAGTACAGTAGTTCTTTCCTGTTCTACTCACGCACCGGAAGAAGCACTTCATCTGGCAGCCTACAAATTCGTTCATGAAAAATATCCTGAAACCTCACTCGTCATTGTACCGCGTCATGCGGAACGTGGCGGAGATATTGAAAAACAGATCCTCGCGGCAGGATTCACCTGTTTCCGTCGCAGCAGCAAAAGCGGTACGGAACATCCCGATGTTCTGCTTGCCGATACGACCGGTGAACTGCCCGGTTTCATTAAAGGAGCCGATATCGTTTTGATGGGCAAGACGATGGCAGGTAATAACGAGGGACAGAATATCATCGAACCCGCCCTGATGGGGAAAGCCATTATCTGCGGCCCGGAACTGCGGAACTTCCGTCAGGCAATGTCCGTGCTTACTGCTGCAGAAGCCGTCAAACGCCTTGAAAATGACACCCAGCTTGAGGCGGCTTTGGCGGAACTCGCCGGGAATGCGGCGGCACGCGCGGAGTTGGGCGAAAAGGCGCGTATGGCGCTGAGCAAGAATTGCGGTGCATTGGCACGGAACATTGAATATCTGGAAAAACTGTTTTCCTGATGTTGTTCCCGGAGACGGGGTGCATTGGTGCAAATGTGTGCATCGGTGCAAAGCGCAGGCATAAAAAAACGGACGGAAAGAATGGATTTTCTTCCCGTCCGCAAATTTTTTTAGGGTGATTACGGATTTGTTCCGGAATCAGAATTTCTGAGTTTTCACCTCGGAATACATTACGCGCCAGCCGCTGTAAAACACCTGCTGTGCGATACGCATTTCCACTTCTTTGCCTTTGAATGTTTCCATGGGCAGAACGACTTTATGGGAAGTGGAAAAGGAATCATCCCAGACGGATTGCCATTTTTTATCGCCTTTGAAACGATATTCAATTCCGGCAGGATAAGCCTGGGCGGTATCGAAGCACCATGTGGAGGAGAAGAGACATTTTTTCGCCTCGAAGTCTGAATCCGGTTCCGGGAATCCGTCGCGGTAGAAGACGTAGTTTTCGAAATCGGGGATGCTGATTTCCTTATCCGCCTGATTTGGGGCGATGGTACCGATTTCCGCAAATCCCTGTTCACCCAGAACGATTTTGAATTTGATTTTATTTTTGCCCTGTTTGACAGGGACCCGGAAAATCCAATCTGTCTTTTTGAATGTGGCTTTGCCGTTTCCGCCGCCGATTGAGGGAACGCGACCAAAGACCGGGACAGATTTGTCACCGCCGAAAAATGTGGTTTGTTCCACGAAACATTCCCACCACCAATCTACGCCGGCCCCAATCAGCACGAAACCGTCCGCTTCAGCGGTCAGTTCGGCTTTGAGTTCCGCTTCGGTCATGACGGGGAGGTCTTTTCCTCCGTCCGCCATTTTCTTCCGGATTTGTTTGGGACCGTTGAATTTTCCGAGTTTGATGGTTTTGTCGTTGACTTCCATTTCCCAGTCGCCGAATACTGCATTGACGAATGCAACCTTGGGAAATTGAGCGACGACGGGCTTGGGTGCGATACCGGTAATGGCTTTTCCGGCAGGGAGTTCCACAATAAACGTTTCCGGGTCAGGAGGAATGGTCATGTGCGATGAGTTCTGCATCCACCGGATTCTTTTCGGGCAATTGGCGGAGTTGAATTGAGCCGCCAGTCCGGAAGGAGGACAGACGTAGTCGCCGAGACCCGCACGGGTAATGTTGAGTTTGCATGTTGCAGGAATGCGCCGGGCATGGAAAACCGTATCATAGTATCCCAGGCCGGGTGCGTAATCGGGACGCCATCCGCCGAGCCGCCCGATGGAAGTTCCGGCGATATCGGAACACCATGTGACGCTGGGGTTACATTCCGTCAGTCCTTTCACCTGCGAACCTGCCCACGAAGTTTGAAGTCCGCCCTGACTGCCGCCCTGTGCAATCAGATCTTTCCCGTTCCACTGGGGAAGGGTTTTC
>CALCCZ010000101.1 GCA_937900075.1 uncultured Lentisphaeria bacterium | reverse complement strand
AAGGGGAACTCTAAAGGGAATTATTCTTCCCGGAACAGTTTTTCCTGCAGGTAAGTCTGACGTTTTTCTTCCAGAACGTAAGTGATTTCCGCCCAGACAGGAACATATTTTTCCAGTATGGCGGGAATTTCGGAATCCGGACAGGGCGCCATCAGTTTTTTACCGGCTTCATCCAGTTCTTTCACGAACGGAGTAACGACTTCCTTGTCAAAATCCGGGTCGCCAAGGAAACGGCTGGACCAGTTCTGGATAACGCCACCGCCATCCTGACGGATTTTGTTGTAGTGATTGAATGCACGGATGCAGATTTCGCGGTTCAGTGCAGCTTTCCGGGCGGGTGTAAACTCGAAATCGAGCAGGATACATCTGCCTAACTCGTGAACGAGACCGGAAAGGGTACGGAACTCACCATTGGAAATCTGGACTCCGATGCGCCAGACATTGTCCTTCGCCGGCATTCTGTCATAGACGCCAATCCAGGGAATGAACGTGTGCGCGACATAGCCTTCCGGCGTAAGTACGGCATCCTTGAAAATGATATCATACGTCAGCCGGTAATGTTTGGTGGGCGCAGCCCAGTTGACATAATGCGGGTCACTGCAGTCCGGGATACCATTGTAGAAGAAAGAGTGATACGCATGGGAATCGCCGGGGCGGAAGACCCATTCCATGCCCGCACCATTGCGTTTTCCAAGGCGGACTTCATCGACTTTGGGGTCGTTCATGCGGGTGTAGATATGTACCCCGTTATCGTCATAAACGATATGGAGTCCCGCTTTGTACTCGTCTTTCAGTGGCGGGAAAGTATATTCTTTCAGCAGTTTCGCATCATTATTGACATCATGTCCGTAGTATTGCATGAAACGGGTTTCCATGACATCCCAGCGGTTGTACCATTCGGATTTTGCCCAGGTTTCCGCAGTCTGGGGCGCATTCTTCAGATACTTGACCGTGTAATGACGGTCCGTCTCCGCAGGCTTGAACATCTTCTCAATGATGGCATCGTTGAATGCTCTGGCAATATCGAAGCGGCCGGCTTCATAGAACCAGCGGTTGATATTGACACGGATCGAGGTCATTTTCTGCTCACTTGTCAGTTTCAGGTCGGCAAATTCCTTATCAAAGGCATCGAATGTACCGCCATTGAGCGCGAAAAGAATATATCTTACGCGGATTTTTTCATTGGGATGGACCTTGGAGTCCAGAACCTGCTGCAGAAGATCGGCAGCATCCTTGTTTTTGCCTTCACGCACAAACATCTGAGCCCGTTCGTTCCACATCAGAAGCGGATTCTTCGGATTCAGTTCCATCGCTTTGGCTATCATTTCTTTCGCAAAGACAAAATCGCCGTATTCGATTGCCCGTTGAGCCGTTCTCTGGTAAAAACCCCCCATGTTTTTGAAGACATCCGGATTCTTTTTGATAAGCTCAAACTGTTCCGCTTTCGCGGCTTTGAACTTCGGATAGGAATCCGCCGGATGCGCAAAATAAGCGCGGGTCCCGGGCAGGGAACAGCGGGTTTCGAGCAAATCAAAACGGCGGCGTGGTGTCAAGTCTTTACGGTTGTCCAGTTCCGTATTGATTTTTTCCTGAATGGCACCGCCGGCGCGTTTCCCGATCTCAATCAGGAATCCGATCATCTTATCGTCTTCCGGCAGGGACCGGAACAATTTATAGTATTTTTCGAAGAACGGGCGGTCCATGTCTTTGCGGGCTCTGGATGTGGCTGCAGTACAGATTTCCGCGATCTGATACGGATCGTATTTGTCCTTGAATTTATGGAACGCCAAATCTCCGTACTGGGCACTGGCATCCATGAGAGTACAGACGATCCGGCGGATTTGTACGTCATCAAGTTTGGATACATACTTGCCGAGAAGGTCATTGCCCTGCTTCGGGTCAAGGGAAGCAATCATGTTGATAACAGCGGAAAGCGTGCCGAGACGTTTTTCTTCCATTCTCTTGATCTGGTCAGGTTTCAATTTTTCAGTGGCGTACCGGACCTGAAGAATTTCCTGAAGCAGTGCCTCGATTTGGGAAGGATTTTTGAAATGACGCTTTGCGATACCGGGATAAATTCCCATTCGCAAATCGAAATCCATTTTGTCCTTGCATTCGTTGAACATTCTGTCCATATAGGGGATTTCCTGAAGACCCGTGTAGGCAGAAAGGTATTTCCCATGAATCATCCAGTAAACGGTGGCTGGCTTATTGAGAACCACGCGTCCGTTGGCGTCTTTCTCCGGCAGTTCATTGAAAATTTTCCATGCCTGGTCAAAAGCGGCAGTATCTTTCAACTTCATGGCGTTGTCGAGCATGGTGGAAACAACGATTTGTTTCTGACGGATCGTGAAATCGGGCAGATTTTTCTGATAATAGTCAGAATAATCCTTGACCAATTCCTCATACTTGAACGCCCAGGGATTGATCTGTTTGTTCTTTTTCAGTTCATTGACCTTATTCTGTACTTCCTGATCCGTGAACTTAGGCTTGGCAGGAGCGTTCTTTGCCGCTGCGGGAGCAGTTTCCGCGGCGATGCCGGGATTTGCGATAAGAGCAGCTGCGGAAAAAACGGCAGCGAGATAGATATTATGTTTTTTCATAGCGTCAGTTTCCTTTGTTCAAAGCTTTTCTGAGAAGAATGATGTAATTGACACATTCGGCGCGCATGGCATCGAGTGTGACCCGTTCCTCATCCAGGTAGGCAAGATATGCCAAAGCACGACGTCCCAGATTGATGACATCGCCGTTTTCACTTGCAGCCGCTTCGAGGGCAAGTTCCTTCATATAGGATGCGTATTTCACATCGTCCATACCTTCTCTGACGCCTTCCCATTCGATAGTATCGAAAACATGTCCGCGTCCGAGATAAACCATGATAATACCGCGGAGACCATGTTCGGGCTGGGATACATCGTTCCAGTTGTTTCGGTACCAGATGTAGTTGGAGGAAACATCATAATCGGATTTATAAGCCTGGAATCCATGGATACGGCGCATGTAATCCGGATTTTCGGGACCGGAGTGCGGATTGGCGTACCAGCCACAGAGATTGTCCGGATTCATTTCATGGAACTTTCTGACTTCCGCAACACGTTTGGGAGCGGGTGCACCGGGAAGAACCATATAGTCCAGGTTGTAGAGCAGTTCATGATGAGCGAACGTAGTGACCATGAGTTTGGCGCCGGCATTGTGTGCGGCTTTCCAAGCCTGCAGTTCGCGGCGGATGGTCCAGGGACCGCCCTCATCTACGCCATAGCTGTAAACGTTTTTGTGACCGAGTTTCTTTTGCGCCAGATCCATGACCGCGCGCATTTCCTTTTCCATGGCTTTGACTTCTGCCAGTTCGTCATCGGCGGTTGCCCATTCGCTGACCTGAACGCCGGACCCGCGAATGGAGTTGATACAGGGATTCAGGAGCAACCCGTGTTTTTTTGCAAGTTCAATATCCTGATCCAGCATTTCCGGCTGGAAGGGATTGATATTCGGAAAACTCATCAGAGTCACGGCATTATGTGCTACGAGGTTGGTAAGCACATCCGGTATGTGTGCCGGTGTACCGTAAAGGCAGAGATAAAAGCCTTTGTTCCGGTTGTAATTCGATTTCGGATTCGGCAACGCAAAAGGAAGAACACGTACTGCAATGTCAATATCACCGATTTTTTTGCCATCGGCAATCATCGCGATTTTACCCTTGTATATGCCGCTCTTCGCTGTCTTGGGCGCATGTACCGTAATAAAATACTGCTTGAATTCATTCGTATTCAGAACTGCCGGCTGCAGAGTGTCTGCATCCTTGTACAGTCCCGCTTTCGCCTGATTCGTGGAATCGTATGCCGTCACTGTATGATCGGCACTGATCCACTGGTAGGAAATACTGCCATCCTCGTTGGAACAACGGGCATAGTTATCCTTTGTATTGGGATCCACATGAACAAAATGCTCGTCGTTGAGAAGCAGTTCAGGAGTCAGCGCACGTCCCAGAGCATCTGCAAAATATCCGTACCAGCCGGAACCTGCCTGATACCAGTTTTTGATAATTTTAATGTCGATTTCCCCGGCGGGAATCGTACTGCCGTCCTTGGCTTTCAGATCGGTCGCTTTCAGCAGAAACTTGTCCACGTTTTTCCGGGGCGCGATTAATACGGAACCCGGCTCGTATTCCCCTTGCGCTGCAATGATGCGAACCTGACCGCAGGCAACACCGTCACCGGGATAAGTATCCGGAAGACGCGGAATGTCGGACAGGGCGGGTACCGCATAATAGAACGCGGGTGCGGATTTCCAGAACGCAGGCACGGATTCCAGATCTTTTTCCATTTGCGGGACATACACTGATGTCTTTGCCGGATCCAGATTGTACTTCTGCCTGTAGTCGGGAGAGGTCGGTCCTGCATCGGCAGCACAGAGACCTGTGCCGACTGCCGTGAGAACCAGAAACGCGAAAAATCTTTTCATTTCCATTTTCTCCTTGGAAGATGATGTTCGGGGACTCGTAATGATTGCGAATGGTTTGTCGCATTCTGTTTTCTTTCAGATGTTTTCAAAACCATTCAACCGTTCAAGAGTAAATTATCCCCCTTTTGAGTCCTTTGCAAGCGCTTTTTTTCTTTTTTTCACAGATATCCCACATTTTTTCCCCATTCTCCTGCGTGGAAGAGTGTGGTTTTGAAAAAGCGGTTTTGTCAGATTTTGTAATATGCGTTCAAATCTCGACGAAGGTAGTCCCCTTGGAAGTAAACGTTATGCGCGGGGATGCACCGCAAAGCTGCTTCCCCCGCAAAGAGGGTTCGGACCGACCCGTTGGGGCTGGTCTTGCTGAAATGCCGATATTTTCCGTGTTTTGCTCATACGATTTCGAAATAGAGAGAAATAGGACCTATAGGTCTTATAGGTCTTATAGGTCTTATTGCAACGGAGCGGCTCAAATCCCTCACGGGTCCGGAATGATTGCCTGTCATTTGTCATTATTCCGGAACGGAATAAACAGAATGTGACCGCCGGTGCATTTGCCGTTTTTGTATTCCCGGTTGAACAGACGCCAGCAGAAACTGATTTTTTCCGTATCCGCGTCCTTCTGCTTCAGAATGAAGGGGAAGATGAAGGTGCGTTCGGCAGGTCCTTTTTTCTGATAGCGATAGAGGAATCCCAGCACGTGAAAATCATCGGAATTACCCATTGCTTCCCGTTTGGATAAAAGTCCGCCGCCCACATAAGTCCGGAGTTCGCCTTTATCCGAATGAATAGAGAGATAAATCAGCTTGCCCAGAAAAGAGGTCCGGTGAAATGTGCGGAATTCGACATTTTTATCAAGGTATTCCTTTTCCCGTTTCGCGGCTTCCGTGGACGAAATTTTACCATCTTCGCAATCGTTCCAGAAGGCATCAATTGCTTTATAGTTGGCATTGTCGTTTTTCCAGAAAGGAACGCGGAAAGTTTCCTGTTTCAGAGCCAGTGTTTTCAATTTGTCGTATTCTACGGCGTGCCATTCTCTGTCAGTGGATTTTTCAATATCTTCGTTGCTGCGGATCCCGTACATGTTTAATTCGTTGCGGGAATGTTTTTTCTGATAAATCAGGGGAGTTCCGACATAACAGTCCGTGGAATCCTCATATTTCGACCATTTTGCGAGCAGGAAAGGCAGACACAGACTTGTGTTTTTACCATTGCCGGTGCTGTTGTAGAACCAGAACGGGATGAATCCGTGATAATACGAATGACTTTTTTCCGTGAAATATTCTTTGACAATTTTTTCAGCCAGAATATCGGCTTCTTTCCGGTTTTCCGGTACGGGTTCCTGAATGTTCAGGATCCGCATATCCTGTGCAATCATCCGTTTCATCTCTTTGTTGAAAGCGCCTTTGTCGTCTGTCTGTATGCTACGCAGCCGGCTGACAAGAGACGAATAGGTTGCGGTGAGTAGCCCGGAATGGAAATCCGGATTGTTTTGCCAGTTCAGCGTATCTTTATTTCCCCGGTAGAACAAGAGAAGCGAGGCAAAGTATTCAGCGCGCTGTGTACCTCTTAAGTTGTAAGGCGAGGAATGTTCAAGATTTTCCGTCTGCTTCCAGAGAAATCCGAAAGGACCGAGGAAATGAGCCAGTTTTACATCCGGTCCGGCGTTCCAGCAGCCCAACCAATTGAACGGTCCGAATCCGATCCGGTACCATTCGTTCATATCGGCATAGTGGAAAAGGGGAAAGAAACCGAAATAGCGATAATCGGCAGGCGTATTGGTATTTTTGAATTTCAACGCTTCATTTCCCCAATAGGCGAACAGAGTACTGTTCCACTTGGAGCGATATCGTGTCAACTCTTGAGAACAGCAGAGAAGGGAGCTTCTCCATTGACCTTTTTCTCCGTAATCGCGTTCGTGTGTACTGTAGGGAATGGAAAGGAACATATTTTCTGTCCAGACATAAAACGGGATAAAATAGCTGCGCAGGAATCCTTTTCCGCTGTAATTGTGACGGAGAATCGGAAAAATGCCCCATTCTTTATTTTCGTTCCAAAGCGGACCGAAGAAATGCAGATTATTTTGCATGTTGAAATTGCGGTCCCAGCCTGCAATCGGGAAGAGAACGCAGGTATCCCGGTGCCACCCGCAATTCATCCAGAGAAGGGGGAAAATGCCCCATTTCCGGTCACGTTCGGTTGTGGTATCTGCGGATTTCTGCCGATTGTGATAAATGTAATCGTCCGTATGAAACCAGACGGGGCCGTAATAATGAAATCCTTTGTTGACCGGTGTATTGAAGAGCGGAATCAACCCCAGGTTTTCCTTGTTCCAGTAGAAATTGAGAGCCCATCCGTCCTTGTTGTGCGGGTTCCAGGCACTGATCGGGAAGAGAATCGAGTGTTCATGACCTTCCTGATTATAGAAGGGACGGAGCGCCCAGCCGTAATCATCGCAGTCGAATATGGGCCACAGAACGGAGACATACCGGGAGTTGGCAAGATACAGCGGCCAGAAGTTTACGAGGGAATCATCAATACGCGTATCCCGGGCAATATCCGCTTCGGCACTTTTAGGATAATATTTATGCTGCCAGCTGCTGTTTTTTGTATATCCTTTGATCCGTTCATTTTCCGGCTGGGAATAGTTTGTATGATCGGCACCGAGCCGGAGCATGCGTTCCGATGAGGCGCAACCCGTGCAGAGTCCAGCGATAAGGACAAGAGACAGAATAAACAGCTGTTTTTTCATGATTCAAGACTCCATTGTTTCGTTTTTCCATAACAACTTCCTGAATATTACTATAACATCTTCTTTAAAGGATTTCAAAAAAACATCAGAGATATCCGGTTTTATTTTTGAAATTTACATTTTTTCACGCGGAAGAATACGATTCATGTCGCCTTTTTTGAAAAAATCCGGGATATCTGTACTGTTTTTTTTGAAAAATCCGTGATAACTCAATTTTTTTTCAAAAAAGGTCATTTTTGTACGTTTTTCCTATCTTGTTCTATTTACGGCTTACTGTGCTTTTGTCAAGTCTTTTTGGAAGCATTTTTCAAAAAAACATCATCTTTTTTTTACGTTTTAGAACTTGACTAAAACACAATATGTAGTATGTTATGCCATGACGGACCACAATATATAGTGGTTTGATGAATGAATGCTGTAGCTTTGTTTTTTGAATTTCCATGTTTGTAAGACTCAGGGGTTTTTTTGTATGTTTTCGCCGGTAACACGTTTCGGATTGCAGAAGATGACTTTGTTGGATTTTCCCGACAAGGTCGCCTGTACTGTTTTCTCACCCGGCTGCAATTTCCGTTGTCCGTTTTGCCATAATGCATCAATTGTTCTTGCGGAAGAAGAGGAGAATGGACTTTTTTCCCGGAATGAAATACTTGATTTTCTCCGGAAGCGGTCCGGCATTCTGGATGGTGTCGCTCTGACCGGAGGAGAACCGCTGCTGCACGAAGAAATCATGGATTTTATTGAGGAAATCAAGTCGCTGGGATTTCTGTTGAAATTGGATACTAATGGTTCTTTTCCGGATCGTCTTCGCAATGCAGTTGAGAAAAAACTTGTGGATTATGTTGCGGTCGATATCAAAAACAGTCCGGAGAAATATGGCAGAACGGGCGGTTTCGAGAATCCGCGTCTGCTGGAGAACGTTAAGGAAAGTGTTTCCTTTCTTCTGCATGGGACCGTTCCTTATGAGTTCCGCACGACGGTGGTAAAAGGATTTCATGAGGCAGAAGATTTTGATAAGATTGGGCAATGGATCAGCGGATGTTCGAAATATTATCTGCAGAAATTTACGGATTCCGGGAATTTGATAGAGAAACGGACCCAATTGGAGGCAGTTGGAGATGATGAAATGCGCCGATATCTGCAGATTGTCCGCAAATATGTACCGAAAGCGGAGTTGCGCGGGATGGAGGAGTGAAATTATGCAGAAGAACGGGACATTGAATCGTGAGAGAAGCCACAGTATGAATCACAGAGTGGCATAACAATCAATATACAAGTTTCAAGGAGAGAAACAGGATATGTATCAAGTACAGAAGCGTGATGGGAAAGTGGTAGATTTCAACATCGCGAAAATCGCAAATGCGATTAAATTGGCATTTGACGCTCAGGACAAGCAGAGTCATCCCAGTGTAATTGATTTTCTGGCGTTGAAAGTTACGGCTGATTTTGAGAACAAAATTGAAAACGGGTTGATTTCGGTTGAAAAAATTCAGGACAGCGTTGAGTCCGTTCTTGTTCAAGCCGGCTATGCCGATGTGGCAAAGGCGTATATCATTTACCGTCGTCAGCATGAACAGTTGAGAAATGTGAAATCCTCTATTATCGACTACAAAAAGACGGTCGATGATTATATCAAAATCAGCGATTGGCGCGTAAAGGAAAACTCCACGGTCACATATTCTGTCGGCGGTCTGATTCTTTCCAATTCCGGTGCCATTACCGCGAACTACTGGTTGTCCGAAGGCTACGATGAGGAGATCGCAAACGCCCACTACAATGCGGATTTGCATATTCATGACCTGTCCATGCTTACCGGTTACTGCGCTGGCTGGTCGCTCAAACAGCTGATACAAGTCGGTCTTGGCGGAGTCGGCGGAAAAATCACCTCGAATCCTGCAAAACATCTTGCGACATTGTGCAATCAGATGGTCAACTTTTTAGGCATTATGCAGAATGAATGGGCAGGCGCTCAGGCGTTCAGTTCCTTTGATACCTATCTGGCACCTTTTGTCAAGGCTGACAATCTGACCTACGAACAGGTCAAAAAGTGCATCGAATCTTTTATTTTCGGCGTGAATACTCCGTCACGCTGGGGTACGCAAGCTCCTTTCTCCAATATTACACTGGACTGGACTGTTCCCAATGACCTTGCAGAACTCAATGCTATTGTCGGCGGAAAAGAAATGCCGTTCAAGTACAAAGATTGCAAGAAAGAAATGGATATGGTCAATCGTGCGTTCATCGAAACCATGATTGAAGGTGATGCCAATGGACGCGGATTCCAGTATCCTATTCCGACCTATTCCATCACCCGCGATTTTGACTGGTCCGAAACAGAAAACAATAAACTTCTTTTCGAAATGACCAGCAAATACGGAACCCCCTATTTCTCCAACTATATCAACAGTGATATGGAGCCTTCCGATGTGCGTTCCATGTGCTGCCGTCTGCGTCTTGACCTCCGCGAACTCCGCAAGAAATCCGGCGGTTACTTCGGCAGCGGGGAAAGCACCGGTTCAATAGGCGTTGTTACAATCAATATGCCGCGTATTGCCTACCTTTCCAAGACCCCGGAGGAATTTTTCGAACGACTGGATCATCTGATGGATATTGCGGCACGCTCCCTGAAAATCAAACGTACCGTTATTACAAAACTTCTGGATTCCGGACTTTATCCCTATACGAGACGCTATTTAGGCACTTTCAATAACCACTTCTCCACCATTGGACTTGTCGGAATGAACGAAGCCTGCCTGAATGCCAAATGGATCCAATGCGATCTTACGAACGAAAAAGCTCAGAATTTCACCGCTGATGTGCTGAACCACATGCGCGAACGCCTGAGCGATTACCAGGAAAAATACGGAGACCTCTACAATCTGGAAGCAACGCCCGCAGAATCTACAGCATACCGCCTCGCGAAACATGATAAAAAACGTTTTGCCGACATTATTGCTGCCGGAACCGAGGAGGCTCCCTACTATACCAACAGTTCCCATTTGCCGGTCGGCTATACGGAAGATATCTTTACAGCTTTAGATATCCAGGACAATCTTCAGACACTCTATACTTCCGGTACTGTCTTCCATGCGTTCCTCGGCGAAAAACTCCCCAGCTGGAAAAATGCCGCAAGTTTAGTGAGAAAAATCGCTGAAAACTACAAATTGCCGTATTATACCCTTTCCCCGACCTATTCCGTATGCAAAAATCACGGCTATCTCGCAGGAGAACAATGGAAATGCGATAAATGCGGCGAGGCTACCGAAGTTTACAGCCGTATTACCGGTTACTATCGCCCTGTCCAAAACTGGAACGACGGAAAATCCCAGGAGTTCAAGGAACGCAGAACGTATAATGCCCGGATTGCTTTGACAAAAGAACCCGCCCATGCCTGCTGTGGCGACCATGCCGGCGACCATGCCGTCCCCGAAAAAGAGTTCTCCGGAACTGCTTCCCGGACAATGACTGTGGCAACGGAAATGGCAGCGGAATCCGCATCCCAGCCGGAACAAAAGTCCGAACTGCTTCTTTTCACAACGAAAACATGTCCGAATTGCAAGATGGCTAAAATATTCCTGGATCGCGCCAATCTTCCGTACCGGGTGCTCCTCGCCGAAGAATCACGTGATGCCGTTACCTCATACGGCATAAAACAAACTCCGACCTTAGTTGTGACCGGCGGAGAAAAAGCTGATCTTATCGTCAATGTTTCCAATATCCGTAAATTTGCCGAAGCCGGAGGAATCTAATCTTGGAAGACAAACAGTATGATATCATTGTTGTCGGTGCCGGACCTGCCGGACTGACTGCCGCAATCTACGGCCGTCGGGCAGGCAAATCCGTTCTTGTCCTGGAAAAAGAGACTTTCGGCGGACAAATGACCCGTTCTCCCAAAATCGAAAACTATCCGGGTTTCCCGGTAATCAGCGGTGTGGATTTGGGAGAACGCCTGATGGGGCAGACTCTCCAGCTGGGTGCGGAAATGGACGTTGATAATGTTACCGATGTCGTTGATTTCGGGGACTGCCGCGGAGTGATTACGGAACGCGGGCAGTATATTGCCAAAACAGTTATCATCGCTGCCGGTTCCAAACCGCGTACTCTGGGACTGGAGAAAGAAGATGTATTCACCGGTAATGGTGTGTCATACTGTGTCCTCTGCGACGGTGCTTTTTATGCCGACATGGATGTGGCAATTGTCGGCGGCGGCAATACCGCTCTCCAAAGTGCCGTCCTTCTGGCGGATACCTGCCGCAAAGTGACGATTATCCAGAATCTGCCGCAATTGACCGGCGAACAGACTCTGATTGATAACCTGACCGCACGCGATAATGTTACGGTTGTTTACAATACCATTGTTCTGGAATTGCAGGGAACCGATTCGCTTATATCCGTCAAACTCCGCAATACGGAACTCAAAACAGACTCTGTCCTTCCCGTGAAAGGATTGTTTGTTGCCATCGGTCAAGTACCCGAAAATGAACCGTTCGCCATGGTTGCCGAACTCGATAAAAACGGGTATATCGTGGCTGGCGAGGACTGTAAAACATCCACTCCCGGAGTTTTCGTCGCAGGAGATTGCCGTACAAAAAACATACGGCAAATTGCCACGGCTGCCGGCGATGGCGCTGCCGCCGCTTTGGCTGCATGCCGTTTTATTGACAGCGGCAAGTAAAAAACACCAGACTCAAAACATATTTCAGCCCTCTCAGGGGAGGGCTGAGAATAAAAAAATCACTGATCGGCTATTACTTTCGCAGGTCAGTGTTTTTTTTGCTGTCAAGTTTCTCCCACTCCAAAAACAGAACTGCGCCATCATGGATTTATCCATCATTTTTCATACCACCCCCATCACGCCTTGCACAATCACGAATATGCCATGGCATTTTTCATACCAAACACATCCCGCCCGCACAATCACGGATAACATCCGGTATGTTCCACCCACAGCCCCAACGTGGCGGACCGATAGTAACCAGAGGTAAGACGCCGAAGGCGGCGCAACCCCTGGAACAATGGCGCATCCCTGTGCATAACGTTAGCGTCAGGTCAAACAACATGCAATACTGGAGATATTCTTCTCCGTTGGTCCCTGCAGATTACAAAAAGATATGAGATATCTGTGAAAACAAATGATAAAAATTTGCTCGCAGGCCTTGAAAATTTAAAAAAACGTGATATAAACAACCTTAACAATGGTCAATGGAATGAGAAAGATTTCAAAGAAATCTATTCCGCAATAGATAAACTACTCAAAAAGATTGGAGTCGTAAAATGACAAAGTATTTCACTATGGAAAAACTTGAAAAATATCCCGCATTTGAACGAAAACGTATAAGATTGGGAATGTCTAAGGAGGAATTTATCGATTACGAGAATAATGTCGTTGCTCCAAGAGTCAGAAAAGCCTTGATGAAAAATTACGAAGACTATGTCAAAGATAAAGTTTCCCCGGATGGCAAAACGATTACGAAATATGACAGTAACACCAATGAACACGTCACTTATGATATCGAAACCGGAAAAGTAATCAGTCGCGTAGTCTTTTAATCGCGTGTTGACAATTTATCTCTTTTTCGCGGGATAGAAGCAGCGCAGTAGCAACTCGTATGGATTCATAACCATAAGAACGGCGGTGCGCACAAGTCCGTCTTCACGTAACCTCAACTCATGACGGGGTAGCTCAGAGCGGTAGAGCATCGCCTTGTAAAGCACCGGTCGTTGGTTCGATCCCAACCACCATCTCAAATCAGTTGCGGAAATCCGGCGCATCGTATGGATTCATTTCCCAGGATGCCGGCGCATTGAAGGGTTTGGGATTATAACCCTCCCGCTCATAGTCCGTGCAAGCGGTGAGCGAAGACAACACCCATATAGAAATGGCTATGACGACACACCGCCGAATAAGAACCAGCACAGACATCAGAACATTGACAGATGCAGCATTTCCATAATCTGACAAACTAAGAGAGCTATGCCTGCCAGAGCCGCAATAATGGAGGTTACAAGAAAAACGGGTTTGGAAAACATCAGTAATTCTCCTCAAAGCAAATTATAAGACATCGTCATCAAGAGAATCAATCTTGCGGGACTTGGTTTCTTTCGGCTTGGCAGCACTGCTGTCTTCTTCATCCAAGAGAGAATCAACGGAGTCATCTTTCTGTTCCGATTTGATTTCTTTTGCTCCAAGAAGGTCATCAGCTGTTTCCTCTTTCTTGACAGCCTTAGGCGTAACCGGTGCAGATGCTTTTGCCTTTGCTTCAATGTCAGCAAGACGCTTTGCATTGATTTCACTAATCATATCCAAATCGCCATTGGTGAAATAAACATAGTCACCAACCTGAGGTGTTTCCTGCAGATTCGGGGACAGAAGTACATTGGCGAAAGACTGGTTATCGCGGACATCAAAGATCTGGATTTTGCCATGGAACTTGGCTGTAGCGGGATCCATGCTGGAAGCGACAGTAAGAACTGCATCGGGCGGGAACTGGACCTTGACGGGTTTCAGAGCGCCTTTTTCATCT
>CALCCZ010000100.1 GCA_937900075.1 uncultured Lentisphaeria bacterium | reverse complement strand
TACGCCAGTCCGACCGGTTCATGACAGCCTACCCGATGAAACATAAAGAATTGATTGATTGTTTAAGCAACCGCCTTACCTGCATATCAACCGGATTCGGCATCAGCGAAATCCGGGGAAAAGGCGTAGCACCACAACACAGTCTGAGCATGGCCAAAGCACTCAAAAAAGACGCTTTCCCGAATGTAGAACTGGATTTGGAGAGCGCCCTATCCTATCTCAGAACCGAAACATTGTCTATAAGCGATGTGCCGATGGGACCGCTGCTCCTCACTTACGAGGGCGTCGCCCTCGGTTTCGCCAAAAACGTCGGGAACCGTTTGAACAACCTTTACCCGAAGGAGTGGCGCATTCGGAAACTTTAGGTGCTTCGCCCAAAGCTTCGGGCAGAGGCAGGCGTTCCATCTTTTTATTCAGAAATTTCTCTATCTTGCCGAAATAGCGGCGGTCCTCCACACTGACCAGCGTCACCGCCGAGCCTTTGTTTTCCGCCCGTGCCGTGCGGCCGATACGGTGTACATAGTCATCGGGTTGAATCGGCAAATCATAATTGACCACATGGGAAATGCCATCCACATGGATGCCGCGTGCGGCAACGTCGGTTGCCACGAGGATTTTTGTTTGACAGGAACGGAAGCGGTCCAGAATTTTTAATCGTCTTTCCTGGGCGACATCGCCGGACAGCAGTTCGGCATCGATACCGTACGCATACAGCTGTTTAACCAGGGTCCGGTTGTGGTCTTTGCGGTTTCCGAAAACGAGCATCCGTTCGGGATTTTCGCTTTTGATGACAGACAGGAGCATGGCAAGTTTATGTTCGCTGGTGACAGCATAGAAGCGTTGTTCGATCAGGTCCGTGACCAAATGTTCCGGTTCCGATTCTACAGAAACGGGGTTATTGAGCCAGGATTCGATTAAACGCAGTACGGAGGGGTCAAGCGTGGCACTGAAGAGCATGGTCTGACGTTTTCCCGAAGGCGGCAGCTGAGCTTCAATTCGGCGGACGTCGGGAATAAAGCCCATATCCAGCATGCGGTCAGCTTCGTCAATGACAAATATTTCCGTCTGGGAAAGGTCAAGTGCACCGGCACGGCTGTAATCCAGAATGCGTCCGGGTGTTCCAACGAGAATATCCACGGGCGCTTCCTCAATGGAATCGCGCTGTTCTTTATGATCCATGCCGCCGAACACAACCAGATTGTTCAGATTTGTATATTTGCTCAAATCATCGGCATCCTTTTTGATTTGGATAGCGAGTTCGCGCGTAGGCGCCAGAACCAGTACACGGCAGGCACCTTTTTTCCTGCGTGACGGATCCAATGGCTTCCGTACAAGACCCGTGATTGCAGCTGCGAGAAATGCAGCTGTTTTACCCGTACCGGTCTGGGCCTTTGCCGCCAAATCTCTTCCCGCAAGGGCATAAGGAAGACAGCGAGCCTGAATTTCCGTACAATACCGGAACTCCAGATCCTGAGTTGCAGCAAGAATTTCTTCACAAATCTCCAAGTCGGAGAAACGCAATTTCCCTTTCTCTTCCGGCGGCAGAACAAGTTTCGGCATGGGCGGAATGGTTCTTTTCGGACGGTATTTCTGCTTTATCTCTCTGTCTGTGTCAGCGGTTGACCGGGAAACTTTCTGCTGTTTGTTGGAACGGTTCCGCTCTGCGGATGACGGCTTTGATTTCTCCTGACGATTTTCTTCGTGAGGCTTGTTACGATTTTTTCTTTTCTTACCGCCGGAATCCCGGTTGGAACCGGATTCGGGGGAGAAGATATTTCCGAAGAAACGTTTTATTTTTCCGAAAAATTGATTAAACACGATATACCGACTTTTCCTTCTTATTTCCGGGCGGAAAATCTTTTTACCCGGAACTCATTGCACTTTCAAAATACCGGAACAATAATATACTCCGCAGGGAAGGAAAATTCAAGCATGATTTCTCAATGGGGTATTTTTTTGTAAAGCGGGGCAGGGGGGTGGTGGATAGAAGATGTGAATAGTGGATAGTGGATAGTGGATAGTGAGGGTGGGAAATGCCGGATGATATTCGTGATTGTGCGGGGGGGAATGGTGGTGAGGGAAATCGG
>CALCCZ010000099.1 GCA_937900075.1 uncultured Lentisphaeria bacterium | reverse complement strand
TGCAAATTACTGGAATAGCTATAATCAACTTTCGCTCTTTTATTTATGATGCCCAGATAGAACAAACCATCTTTTTTGAACAAAACACCTAAATTTACCTTTTCATTGCTTTTATCCCACCCATTCAAAAAAGTTGGAGAATCAAATTTCAGATGAATCTTACCTTCTCCGGAGGGTTTTTTCGTTACATAGTTTCTGACCATACTGAAAACACTCGGGAGGATATTAATCGCCTGAAGATGATTTTCAAATTCCCCGTAAAAAGCTTCATCCCGATCCCATTCTGGTGGAATTTCTACAGCTTCAGCAGCATGCAGAAAATCCATGGCATGATCCAAAAAAGTTTTGATTTTTTCTACATCCGTATCCACATCCTTGATAGGATGACCGGTATCCGGATTCTTATTTTGTATCAGTTCCTTTACGTTCTTCCAATCCTCCTGAATATCCTTGATTATTTTAGAAAAGTGATCAACGTATGTTGTGGTAAATGACGGATAACCGCTTTCTTCACCGCTTTCCTTAACACTTTCCTTAACGGCACAGTCGATTTCACAAAGTGAAAAAGCCTTTTTTTTCAAAAATTTTTCTTTTTCCTTTTTTGTTTTAAACTGATTTGTCAAATCCAATGCATCTGTGCAAAAATTCCATTTTCCGTAGAACTTTGCGGACATGGAATTAAGATCACTTGTTTTGACATAAATCCGATTGTTATCATACTGTGACAGATTTGCAAAAAGCTCCGCGATTTTTTTCAGGCAGGAATCTTCATTTTCCGGGAACAAATTTGAACCGAGATATTCAAGAAGCGTCTTCAAATCTTCATCATTCGAGATTTTTTTGAAGCGGAAAGAAAAACTGTCACGGTCACTCAAAATCTGTTTGAAAAGGAGTGATAACCATCCGATTCTTTGACTTTTGGAAATTTCCGGGTGCTGCTGATAAAACAGGTTAAGACATTCGTTGATTCCGCGATTTTTTTCTTCTCCAGAGGCAGAGGAAAAGCCGCCAAGCAGAAGATTGAAGAAATCAATTCCTTTCTGGGTCAGATATTCGTTGAAGGATTCCGGTTGAAAATATGATTTCAGGGATCTGTCTTTCAGATATTCTTTGAGAGAATTTTCCGCATCTGCAATTACTTCCGGACATTGTTTTTGGATTTGTTTGAATTTTTCGCAGTTGTTCCAGAATTTAACAAAATTTTCATTCACCAACCTGTAGGCAATCGAAGTGGAATGTGCTTTCTCATCGTAAAGGTTTTCTCTGTTTTCGTGAAAACCTTTAAAGTAGGTGTGAAACTTATTGAATGTTTCCAATGCCTGCTTATTGGTTTCATTCAATTCAGCTTTCAGAAGTTCATCAAAGATTTTTTTATTAAAGAGGATTGGCCATTCAGGGCTTTTTTTACATTTTTCTATAATTTTCTTCCGGAAATTTTTCTGTATATTTCCCAGTTCCTTTTCGCTTTTATCCTCTTTTGTTGCGTTTTTAGAACTTTTCTTTTTCTCCTCCCGGACTTCATTGAGTTTGTCATAAAGTTCCTGCCATTTTATTTCTACAGAAGCATCGGACATTGCTTTATCAATGAATTTTTTATGAAAATCATCAATTAAATCCTTTACTACAGGATAATTTTCTGCACGCTGTTCATCATTTTTCAGAAAGTTATTTTTCTCAAAACAAAGATAAATACAGAGGTTAAAAAATGAAAATAAACGAAATATTGTATATAAATACTATAAATGAGAGAATAAAGGCCTGAGAATTCATCGAAAGTTTGGGGATTGGTGGTCATTTTGAACTCCTTGTATCATTTTTTAGTTTTTTTGTTTTTGTTGTTTATATAGGTTATAATCTCATGTTTGAGAAATTTCAAGGTGTTTTTTTGAAAATAGAACATGTTTTCAGATTTTTTACTCAATTAATCAGTCAAATATTTTGTTTTGGGTATAATTTACACCGGGACACTGTCAAATGCTGTCAGTCTAATAAAAAAAGGCAAAAAAAAATGAAATTTTTTTGGGATAGGGGATTTTATTAGTGGATTTGATTAGAGGCTAGTGGTTAGTGGTCAGTGGTCAGTGGTGGGAAAATTTGCCTGGCGTATTCGTGATTGCGCGAAACGGGATGGCAAATAGGTCTTATTTTCCTGACCACTATCCTATTTGTGTTCATTGGTGTTCATTCGTGGTTCTTGAAAAAAACTTTTTCGTGTTTTTTGAGTGTTTCGTGGTTCAAAAATCACTCACATCTTCACATCTTCACATCTTCACTGCCCCTGCGGGGCAATTCAGCGGAGGGAAACGATTAATTTCAGGAGGGAATCCAAGCGTTCGTGTGTGAGGAGGGGATTCAGGAGAGTGAATTTCAGGCAGGTCATACCGCGGCAGACCGTCTGACCGATAACAACGCCATGATGGAGCAGGAGTTCTCTGCGGACCCGTTTATTGAGTGCATCAGAGGATTCTTTGTCACTGACCGGGAGAAGACGGAAAACGACTGAACTGATTTCCGGCTTGATCAGGGGTTCGAAATCGGGACTTGCATTGAGCTGTTCATACAGGTAAGCAGCATTTTCGATACAAGTGGAAATGAGTTCGGACCAGCCGTCTCGGCCGCGCATCTGGAAGGAAATCCAGACTTTGAGGGCATCGAAACGTCTTGTAGTCTGCAAGGACATTCCGACGAGATTGGTATAACCGTCCTCCTCGTCTTCCACGCGGTTGAGATAATCGGCATGGAACGAGAGCGGGGAGAGATTTTCCGCATTTTTGACGAGTGATGCGCTGCAGCTGATCGGGAGCATGAACATTTTGTGGAAATCGACGGTAATGGAATCACAGTCGGCGAGGCCATCGACGCGGTCGGCATATTTATCCGCGAGGATGACACCGCTGCCGTAAGCGGCATCGGCATGAAGCCAGAGATTGTACTGATTGCAGATTTCGCGGAGTTCCTTCAGGGGGTCGATACTGCCGAAGTCGGTGGTACCGACCGTTGCGGCGACACAGAACGGGAGGAATCCGGCGTCGATATCGTTTTGGATTTGCGCACGGAGCTTATTCACGTCCATTTTCATGGAATCATCGACGGGGATCTGTATGACGGCATCGTATCCGAGTCCGAGCGTGTGAGCACTTTTTTCCATGGAGAAATGAGCGATTTCGGAACAATACATTCGGAATTTGGAGAAATTGGGGGGCAATCCGCATTTTTTCACATCATGATGAAGCTGTTGATTGCAGAACCAGTCGCGGGCGAGGAGGAGGCCGCAGAAATTGGACTGTGAGCCGCCGGAAGTGAAAGAGCCGTTGCTTTCCGGTCCGTACCCGAAAAGGGAACATAACCTGCGGATGACATTGACTTCGATTTCCGTGGCGACCGGGGACTGATCCCAGGAATCCATGGATTGATTGAAGGTCGAGATAATGAGTTCTGCGACAATGGATTCGAGCAGGACGGAGGAGTGCAGATGTGCCATGTAAGCCGTGGAAGACGGATGCAGGAAGTACGGCAGGATTTTTTCGGAGAGGCGTTTCATGACCTCGTCAAATCCGAGGCCGTGCTGCGGGAGGATCTCATCGACCTGAACGAGTTGCTTGAGTTGCTGCGGGGAGACGCCGGCGAAAGCGTTATCCGATTGGAAAGAAGCGGTGATTTCGCGAACCGCCGCTTCGATCATTCGGGTGAACTCAAGTTTATCCTGCGGGTTGGGCGTGAGGAAAACTTTATTTAACGGCATCGCTATTGACCTCGAGAACAACTTTTTCAAAGATGTTGAGCATGAGTTCGACATCTTCGCGAGAAACATTCAGAGCGCAGAGACAGCGCATGACCGCGCCATTGCGACCGCCGCGTTCCATAACAAGTTTGTTTTCGAAGCATTTATGCTGCACGGCGGCGGCGATTTCACCGCTGCCGGGTTTTGCGCCGAGGGCGTCAGCCGGGGCGTTCGGGTCAATGAACTCGCAACCGGACATGAGGCCTTTCCCGCGGATATCGCCGATAATGGAGACTTTATCTTTCAACGCATTCATGCGTTCGCGGATATAGTCGCCTTTTTCGCGGACTTCAGCGAGGAATTCGGGTTTGGAGACGCGGTTCATGACGACCGTACCTGCGCGCATTGCGAGCTGGTTTCCGCGGAAGGTGCCGGTATGAGCGCCGGGAGCCCATTTATCAAGTTTTTTATTGTAAATGACAACGGAAAGCGGCTGAGTTCCGCCGATTGCCTTGGAGACCAGAATGACATCGGGAACGATATCGGCATATTCAAAAGCGAAGAAGCGCCCGGAACGTCCGACCCCGCACTGGATTTCATCGACAATCATGGGAATATCGAGTTCCTGTGTGACTCTGCGGACCGTCTGGAGGAATTCAACGGGAGCGGGGATCACACCGCCTTCGCCCTGCATGGGTTCGAGGATGACGGCAGCGGGTTTTGTGATACCGCTTTCGGGGTCCTTGAGGGTGCGTTCAAAAAAAGCACAGCAGGCCTTGGTACCGGCTTCGCCGCCGAGACCGAAGGGGCATCTGTAACTGTAGGGATAGGGGAAGAAATGGACATCTGGCATAAGCGCATGTACTTTGCTCTTAGCGGCGAGGTTGCCGGTAAGAGACAAGGCGCCGTGTCCCATTCCGTGAAAAGCGCCGTTGAAAGCGATAACGGAAGAACGTCCGGTAGCGGTTTTGCATAATTTAATGGCAGCGTCAACGGCATCGGTACCGGAAGGGCTGCAGAATTGCATTTTGACATTACCCTGGAGTTCTGCGGGGAGAAGAGAAGCGAGAGTATGAATGAAGGTATCCTTCGTGGGAGTCATGAGGTCGAGGGTATGCAGGGGAGCATCGCTTAAAAGCATATCCATCATAGCCTGATTGATTTCGGGGTCGTTGTGACCGAGAGCGAGAGTTCCGGCGCCACAAAGGAAATCCAGGTACTTATTGCCTTCGACATCCTCAAGCCATGAGCCTTTGGCCTTGGCTATGGAAAATGGGAATTTTCTGGGATAGCTTCTGGCATTTGATTCAGACTCTTCCTGGCGGCGCATATAGTCCGCATTCGTAACAGGTTTTTCACCTTGCCCAGTGCAGCCGTACTGCACGCAATTTTTAAGTTCCATCATTAGAGTAGAACCCTTCTGTGTTCCGGAATTGAACCTCGCTTCCGTTTTCTTGTTAATAATATTCAAGCCAAAGCCCAACGGGCATTGTGCCCGGCTTGAGTGAAAAAATGCGGGTAAGAAAACGTTTTCCGCCATTGGAAATGCAGGAAAAGGGGATATATCGGAGGGCCGCTGTACCGGAATCCGGAGTCAAGCTGTCTTCAAACAAATCCACTCATCCAAACAGACAATGGACAGGCAATGCAAAAAAAACGCAATCCTACTCGAACCCATTCAGGATCCAGCACATTTCCACGGGTCCGGTACCAACGCAAAGAACCCGTGAAAACATAGTGCATAAGATACATCGGTATTGTGAAAATGCAAAACAGAAAAGGAAAAAAATTGGAAAATTTTTTCCAGTGGATAGATGTGAAGAAGTGAAGAAGTGAAGATGTGAAGAAGTGAAGATGTGAAGAAACGTATTCGGGATTGTGCGGGACGGTTTTTTGAATAAAC
>CALCCZ010000098.1 GCA_937900075.1 uncultured Lentisphaeria bacterium | reverse complement strand
CGCCCGGATGAATGTCTATTCCCGTAAGACGATGCGCATATTCCCCCATCATTCTGGGAATCAGAGGAACTTTCCGAACATATAGTTCATGCGCAATCCGCTGTATGGTTATCGCCTTGATACAGGGATAACTCAACACGATTTCATCTAAAGACTTCGCAGCGGGATCGCCCGCGTATGCTGCCTGAATATCCAGTTTCATAGCTTCCCGCAAATCCGGTATTTTTTCCAGCAGTGTCCGTGTTGTTTCTTCCGAAAGCCGTATGCAGTCACTGTTGTCCTTGCCTTTCAGCTCACACTGATACTGGTAAGCACGGAGCAGCAGCCCGGAAAGATGCATATAAACGTTGGTAACGAGTTCGCCAACGGCATATTTCAGCATATCCGGGGAATGGACTTCTCTGTCGGAATAGCCCGGAAAAATCAACTCCAGAATGCTGTTCAATATTGCTAAAATTTCAGATTCACGCGGCAGATTGTAGCGTTCATTCAGATTGACCGCCACATTGTCCGCATACGTATCATAAATCCGTTCTACCAGCGTACTCACAAAATTGCCGTCTCTTCTCCGTTCGCCGGAGGGGACCGCTTTATCTTCCGACATTGCCGTCATAAATCACCTACTCGATATTTTGTACTTGTTCCCGTATCTTTTCCAGTTCCGTCTTGATAATCACAACCAGAGGCGATATATCCGTGGAAACTGCCTTGTTGCCAAGCGTATTGATTTCGCGGAATATCTCCTGCACGGTAAAATCCATCTGACGCCCGACAGAATCCGTTTCGTTGTGCAGCAATGCATCAAAACAGCGGAAATGACTGCGCAACCGGGTAACTTCTTCCGTAACATCCAGTTTATCGGCATACAAAACCAGTTCACGCAGCAGCCGTTCATCATCCTTGGCTGCCGGCAAATCCAGTTCACGCAGCCGTGCAAGCAGTTTTTTGTACTGAATTTCCGGCAAATCTGCGGCAAATGGTATGATTTTTTCCAACGTCTCCTCCACTAACTTCAAACGCATGGAAATATCCTGTGCCAGCTGACGTCCTTCCGTTTCGCGTGACGCATTAAAACGAACCAATGCCTCTTGCAGCACAGTGCAAAGACTCTCCTCCATCAGACCTCCGGAAAAATCGGATTCTTCCGGACGGACAACACCGGGTACGGAAAGCAATTCCGCCATGTTCAGGGAACCGTCAATTTTGTATTCATCCGATATCTGCGCGGCTGACTTCACCAGCATTTCCACCAGAGAGCGGTTTATGGAATAAGTAGTATCGGGAGTCATTCCTTCCGGATACGATATCCGGACCGTAACACATCCGCGGCTGACCTTCTCCGCAACCATCAAACGTACCTTCGTCTCGAACTGCGCAAGCTCATGCGGTAACGTCATTTTCACTTCCAACTGTTTGCGGTTGATAGACGATATATCCGCACGCAGTCCCAATTTCATCCCGGGCGGGATCAGCTGCGCCTGCCCGTATCCTGTCATACTTTTCATCACAAGCGTTCCTGTTCTTAAAATTTCAAATTACCGCCGAACAGGGAACCGGTCTCTTTTCCGCGATTTCCGCGGTTCACTTTCGGCTCCTGCGGGAATACCAGCTGCTGTGGCGATGAGTATTTATCAATCTTCCGAATTTCCTCCTCGTTCAGCGCATTCTTGATGAGATCCAAATGTTTTA
>CALCCZ010000097.1 GCA_937900075.1 uncultured Lentisphaeria bacterium | reverse complement strand
CTAACTTTTACTTTTCCGTTTTCTCTCCCCTCGGACAGCGAGAACTGTCCGGGGGTGGGTTTCATTACAGCTAAGTTGGAGTAAAGATTGCCACTTGAAAACTTTATCGTACTTTTGCAGAATAACTGCACGAAAATGTTTCGATTAACATTTCCTGTTACACCGTAACGCAAGGTTAAAAAAATAAAAATTTGTAATACAAAACAAAATGAAGGATATTTAGAATGAAATTTGAATTCACAGAAACGAAGAAGCATGTTGTCATCCAAGAACCCATCAACGAAAAAAATTATGATGTTGAAAATCCTTACGGTCTGGGTTTTACCACCAACGTGATATCTTCCGAAGAACAACGCTATACAGCGGCTTTGAATGGATCGATCAATGCGAATCTTAAACCGGCAGAGGAAAAAGCATTCTCTTATTCCCTGATCTCCTGGGTCAAACCGGCTTTCTCCAGTTCTGATGCTACGCTGACTATTACTACCGGTGCGAAGGCGCAGAACTGGAAATTGAATTTTATTCTCGATGGTCAATGGAGCAGTTCGGAAAAGTATACATTTTTATATTGCGGTATCAATGCCGATTCGAACGATCTCAATTTAGGCTCTGATATAGACTCTGTTTTAGGAAACAGAGGTATGGCATTTACCGCCAATCTGTCTGTAAGTGTATCTGACAAGGGCGGCATAAGAGGTGAAGAAGTTGCTGTCTCGACGGCTGGAATATATTCCGACTCCAACATCAATGTGAACGGCACTATGAAAGGTTCTGTCAATGTAAAGAATGTTCAGACTTACGCTATATCGACAGGATACGGTTTTCAGGCCGATGTTTTGACTTTTTCGAAAGATATTACCGGAAAAATCACGGTTACTTCCGACTCGAAATTTATAGGAGCCTTGGCTGTTGCCATGCAAGCCTATTCCATCATTGATATCGCGGGTGATATCAAGAATGCGATCAGTGTCGCTGCAAATACCTCGAAAGGTATATTGGCTCAAGCTCAGATATTCTATGCGAAACAAGACTACATCCATATCGGTGCTGTCAATGCCAAACTTACGGCAACGGCAAAAAACACCAATCCTGATGCCAGAAATGAGGGTAAAGGCCAGCCAGGAGCTTTAGCAACAGTTATGGAAAGTGGAAAAGATATTGTCATCAATGGCGCTGTTACCAAAGATGTAACCGCTACGGCAACCTCGAAGACGCTGGCAGTTGCGCAAACCTTCAAATCCGGTTCTTCCCTTATTTTCAACAGTGAAGTTGCAGGAAAGATCACGGCCTCGGCTTCCGGTGGTTTCATTAACATTGAAAGTAAAGAAGACTTTTCGATGCCGATTACTGCGCAAGCAATTTATGCAATGGATAAATTGTTGTTCCGTTCCAATGTTACCAAGAATATCACTGCCACGGCGAAGGGTGAGATGTTTGCGATAGCCGGCGCAATTTTTGCAGAGATGAGTGATGATGCTACCGATGCAAATATCAAATTCCTGGGTGATGTCAAGGGCAAGATCAGCGCGAATGCTTCTGTGAAAAAAGGTATTGTTTACTCCGTTGCTGTTAACTCGACTTGTGATATTGGAGACAATACCATTGATGGTGTGCTTACCCAATCCGGAATGATCGTCTTTGAGAAAGGTATTGGCAATGCCATTTCCGCCACAGCAAGCGGATCCCAGGAAGCTCTGCTTAAAATGGTACCTGAAAATGTCCAGACAGCCTACTATACAGCAATGAATAGTAAGGATCCAACTGAAGTTGCAGCCGCCAAAGCATTTCTGGACGCTCACCTGCAGGAAAGTTTGTATATGCAGTATTCACAGAAGCCCGTTGAGGCTTCTGCTTTCTGTTCTGACAATGATATAACGGTTCATGACATCAATGGTGCGATTACGGCGAGTGCTACTACCAAGGGCGGCGCAGCTGTGGCGTTTGCTTTCCAGCTGAATAAGGTTAAATGTAGAGCCAGTGTATTCGGAAAAGAAGATGTTACTTCCAGATCCGCAGTCCTGAATATAGACAATGTGAACAAAAATATTACCGTGACGGCGAAGTCTTCCGGTGATAACAGTGAAGCCTTTGCCGCTGCAGTGGCCAGACCGGTAAAAATTAAAAATGGTAATCTTGATCTGTCCGATTCTCCGGATTTTGTTTTGAATGGCTCAATCAAAGGCAAAATCACGGTTACTGCGACTGCCAAGGGGCAAACGTTTGCGAGCGGTATTTATGCTGAGAAGGGTACGTTCGGGTCCGGATCTTTCAGTTTGGGAACCATCAATGTGACAGCGAATGGCAATGAAGCTTCTCGCGCTGTCGGTCTCCGTTTTGCAAAGCTGGAAATGGATAAATATGCTGCGGGTAGCGGTACAATCACCGGAAATCTTTCTGTTACCTGCAAAAACGGAGCAGCAGAAGGAATCATCATGGAGTCCATTAGTGCCGGAACATTTACGGGTAAGACGCTTGCCATGAACGTAAAAGTTACCGGCAAAGAAGCCTGTGCCATTCAGCTTGGCAAAGACGAGGGAGAGCTGGGACCAGGGTTTATGTCCGCAACTGTTCTTTCCGGAACTGTGAGTGCGGTTACAACGGACAAGAAGAACGGAAAAGCATTTGCCATCAAGGGTGGCAATGCGACCAATGATTATGTCAATATTCTCGGCGGTGCCAAGATTACCGGGGATATTGATCTCGGGACACAGGAAGGTTACGAAAATGACCAGTTGTATATCCATGCCGGAGCCAATGTCAAAGGCAAAATCAGCAATGTGGAAGAAGTCTGGTTTGTTTTAGACGATGCCTCGACAGCCAAGAATGCCATGTGGCAGGGTGATTTTGATGAAGACTTCCTGAGTAATGTAAATGCCAAACTCGGAATTTCCGCATACTACGGCGAAGAAGGCACATTTACGTTGTTCCAGTCCGTTAATACAACTGCCGATGAATTTATGAGTTTTGCAGGCAATATCGTTCTGAAGATTGATGGTGTGGAGAAAAATTTTGAAGGCATTTCTTGCGCGTTTGAAGATTATGATTACACATTGGGATTCAAAAATGGCAAGAAAGGCGGGACTGTTACTCTGAACATTACGAAGAGCAGTAAAGACTAACTTTTACTTTTCCGTTTTCTCTCCCCTCGGACAGCGAGAACTGTCCGGGGGGTTTTTGTGAAGAAGTGAAGAAGTGAAGATGTGAAGAAACGGATTCGTGATTGTGCAAAATGGGGAATTTTTTCAACCACGAAACACACGAAAAACACGAAAAAGTTGAAGGAGAGGGGAGAGGAAAACTTGGGAGTTTTCCCGGGAGAAATAAAAATAGGACCTATCTATTCAGTGGATAGTGGATAGTGGATAGTAGGCATGGGGAATGCGGATGATTTTCGTGATAGTGCGGACATTTTCATGAAGGACTTCTCCCCTAACTAACCGCTATCCCCTAATCGCTATCCACTATTTTTCGTGATTGTGCGGGCGGGATGGAAATTGTCAGTCGGAAATCTGACTGCTCAGGCGGCAGATTTCCCAGACAATACGTTTATAGATTGGACTTGGGTGTTCCAAGTTAAGTTGATTGGAGAGAGTATTTGCTTTTTCCTGCACCAGGGCGGAAAGATTCCGCAGTTCGGCAAGGACCATCTTGGGATTCAAATCGCATTGGCGTGCCATTGTTTCGAAATGTGTCCGGGTGATTTGATCCATGCGGTTTTCGCCACCAATTTTCATGGCGAAACGTTTGCTCATGTTGTCGTAGATCATTGTGGAAAGCAGGTCGTATGCGGGTGCGAGCGTAGGCGATCCGTTTCGGTACAAGACTGCATAATTCTTTGCGTGAGCATCACAATTCCCGATCAGGAAATTGAAGATCAGAAGGCGGATGAACTCGATGCGGTCTCCTGCTGGCATGTGCATTTCGGGCATTTTTGCAATACAATCTTCGATACCCGGTCCGCCATCTTCCTGGTATTTCAGTTTGGGGGAAATGTTCAGGAGTTGACAGAAATCCTCCTGATGCAAGCGGCGCACTATGCCATTTTCGATTGTCCGGTCAAAACGCTGAACGACGTAAAAATCCTCCTCCAGCAAATGCAGAATAGAACATTCCGCAACGGGGATTTTACAGAGTTTTGCCAGTTTCATGCAGAAAAGTTCATTATAGATTGAATCGGGAATCCCCGTGATTGCCGGTTTGATGATGTGTGTGGAAGGCGTTCCGTACAAAGGCAGAGAGACTCTGTCTTTTTTGACGCAGGCAACCAGTTTTTTCTGGGAACCCGCTCCGGATATCCGAACGCCTTCATCTCCGGCATCAAGGGGACGGATGTCTAAATTGTCCAATATGGCATACGCATCCTGGTCGGACAGTTCCCGGAAGACCGGTTCTGTTGGCGATTGCGGTGTTTCCCCCGGTGCATAAAAAGAAACAGCTCCTGCGCAGTCAGCCCCGATTCGTTTCAGAAGACCGAAAGTGTTTTCCGGTGATGTTCCCAGAACCATGGCGATGGTTTGACGCATTCGTTCGTCCGGCAGGAGATTGGAAAAGAAATTTTCCACAATGGGATCGGTGAAATCCACATTCTGCAGGGGGAGATTCTGTGACAGCGGATAAGCGTCGGGTTTGTTCAGAAATTCGAGGGAATAGCGGAAGGAGAGAACCCCGTTGTTCTCCGTCAATTTTCCAATCTTCGTTTCATTCAGAAAAACATCCAGTTCCTCATGCGGCGATGTCATATCTCATCACTCCTTGTCGTAGGGGTTGCGAATGAGCATATCGACGCCGAGAGCAGAAAGAACCCGAAGCATCTTCCCAACCTGGCAGGTCTCCTTGCCGTTTTCCAGATCGCCCACAAAACGGATTCCAGTATTGGCAAGACCCGCCAGTTGCGCCTGTGTTACCTTCTGGGCTTTACGCAGTTGTCTGACCAAGGCGCCGATTTCCGCACATGTCTGAAATTCTTTGTCTTTCATGGTGTTCTCCGAATGCTGATTTTTTCTTACCGTTCGGGAATAGAAGATGTGAAGGTGTGAAGAAGTGAAGAAACGTATTCGTGATTGTGCGGGGAGTGAGGGGGAAAATGAAGGAATTTTTTTGAAATATTTCTGTCTGGATGCTGAAATATTGGAGTTATTCATTGAAAAACAGAAATCTACTCTTGTCAAAGCAGAAAAGACGGTGTATGTTATAGCTTTCGGAATTTCAGGATTGTTAAATATTTGCGGGGTCAGACTATGAATTATAATGTAGCCGAAAAACTGGTAATCGGTGTAGCTTCCAGTGCATTGTTCCGGTTGGATGAATCGGATAAAATTTTCCGTACGGAGGGGCTTGCCGCGTATCGTGATTATCAGCGGAAGCATCAGACCGATATTCTGTTGAAAGGGATAGCATTTCCTTTTATTGAACGATTTCTTAAGCTCAATGACAAGTTTCCGGAAATGCATCCGGTTGACGTAGTATTGCTTTCCCACAATGATCCGGACACGGGTGCAAGAGTGATGCACAGCATCCGTCATTATGGGTTGCACATTGAACGAGCGGCATTTACGACTGGCGATTCTCCCTTTTCCTACATACCCGCTTACAATGTATCCTTGTTTCTTTCCGCCAATGGAGAAGACGTCCGTCAGGCGGTGGCTTTAGGATTTCCTGCGGGTCAGGTACTGGAAAGTATAGCATCCGATGACAAGAAAGATGAAGAACTCCGGATTGCGTTTGACTTTGACGGAGTGATAGCGGATGGATCTGCGGAGCGAGTTTGTCAATCCCGCGGCCTTGCAGCCTTTCAGAAGCAGGAAATGGAAAACCGGAATAAACCGCTGCCGAAAGGGCCGTTGGCGAAACTGCTTACGGGTTTGGCATCCATACGGGCTCTGGAGGATGAATTATTGAAAAAAGACAGCAGTTACAAGCGTTATCTGAAGACAGCTATTGTTACAGCGCGGAGTGCACCGGCGGAACAAAGGATTGTAGCGACGCTGCGCGAATGGAATATTACCATGGATCACACATTTCTTATGGGTGGTATAGACAAGGGGCGTGTTCTTTCGATTCTCAAGCCGCATATCTTTTTTGATGACCAGGTACATCCGAATTTAGTTTCCGCTGCGCCTTATACTCCGAGTGTTCTGATTCCGTTTGATCAAATCAATTCCGATAACTGAAAGAAAGAGGATATATGGAAAAATCACCGAGAAAGGAAATTATAGCCGCTTGCCGGCGAGTCGTGATAAAAGCGGGAACGCGTCTTCTTACTGATCCCCAAACAATTCCTGCTCTGATTGCCCAGATTCATGCTATTCGTGAAACCGGGCGACAGGTTATATTTGTGTCCTCGGGTGCTGTCGGTACAGCCATGAAGATGCTGAAGCTGAAAAAGCGGCCGTCCCATTTAAGTGAAGTCCAGGCGCTTGCAGCGATGGGGCAGGTCAAGCTGATGTCTCTTTACGAGGCGGAATGCATGAAATTCGGTTTTCATGCAGCGCAATTGCTGTTGACCGCAGATGATTTGGGCAAAAGAGAACGGCATCTGAATCTGGAGAACTGCATAGAGACCCTGTTATCCCGGAACGTATTGCCGATTATCAATGAAAACGACCCGGTTTCCGTGGATGAACTTAAATTTGGCGACAATGACTCCCTGGCATCCCTGTTAGGATCTATGACACGTTCGGATCTGACTATTATTTTAACGACGGTTGATGGACTTTTGCGGCCTCTTGCCGATGGATCTTTAGGGGAACGCATATCTCTGGTATGCGGAGTAACGGAACAGGAACACCAGATGGCACACGGGACGGACGATTCGAATTTTTCCATTGGCGGGATGGCATCGAAACTGAAAGCTGCGGAGATACTGAACAGTGCTGGCGAGTCGTTATGGATAGCCGACGGGCGTGATTTTTCGGTATTAGAGCGTATATTCAATGGTGAGGATGTCGGAACGCTGTTTATACCGCAGAAAAGTGCACATAAGCTGGAGTCGAGGAAACGCTGGATCAAAACGTTTTCGAAATCGAAAGGTCAGCTTATTATAGATAACGGTGCCGTGAAAGCAATCAAAAAGACGGCATGCAGTCTTTTGCCCGCCGGTCTGATACGCGTCAAGGGGAATTTTCACCGGGGAGATGTTGTTGATATCTGTTCCTTAGATGCCAACATTATTGCCAAAGGGAAGACGAATTTTGATTCCCGGGATTGCCGGAAACTTACGGGCAGGCAAACAGCCGATATTCCGATTATTCTCGGATGCGACTCCGAGACTGAAATTGTTCACCGCAACAACATGGTGCTTCAAGAATGCTGAAATTTTACATAAAGACTTATGGCTGTCAAATGAATGAACGGGATTCGGATTCCGCAGCCGCACTTCTTTCCGCCGCCGGTTATCAGGAGATAGACAATGAGCAGGGTGCAGATATCATTCTTTTGAATACCTGCAGTGTTCGGGATCAGGCGGAGAGGAAAGCCATTGGAAAAATGGGGATTATGAAAAATCTTCAGAAGGAGAAAAAAGACATTATCTTCGGCATTATGGGATGTATGGCTCAAGAAGAAAGCACAATAAATAGAATATTGGATAAATATCTCGGAAATGGTGGTAAAATTCGGTTTAATTCTTCTGTTTCAAAAGTTTTAATTAAAGATAATAAAGCTTATGGAGTTGAATTGAATAATGGAACTAAAATTATTTGTGATTATATAATTTCTTGTTGTGATGCAAACTATGTTCTATCTGATTTATTAGGTGGAAAATACCATGTTAATAAAATAGAAGAGCGTTATAAAGACAATATAAATAATCCCGCTCCTTCTTGTGTGCTTATGCATTTAATTGTTGATAATAATAAAAATGGCAATAATAATTTAGGTGGTGCCATTGGTTTTAATGAATATAACGGAGAAAAACAGGTAGAATTCTGCCAAGTTGAAAATGTTTCAGTGAATGCAACAGAAAAATCTCAAAATTTAGG
>CALCCZ010000096.1 GCA_937900075.1 uncultured Lentisphaeria bacterium | reverse complement strand
GGGCACTTCAACCACGGGTTTTCGCACGGGAAGGACGAGTCCGCCGAACTCCCCCCGCTGTTCGCCGTCCTGACTGTGCCGCTTCCTCGGCGCCTTGACCGGCAGCTCGCTGCCGTCATGCAGGAACTGTGCATAGGCAATCCGCTGCCAAAAGGCAACGGGAAGGAACCCCATCGGATATTCCAGAAGATGGAGATAAAGCCGTCCGCCCGACCGGTCGTACGTCAGTCGCGTCCCCTCCGGCGCAACCAGTCCGTCCGGCGCGGCGCCGCACCCGTAGATTGAACGGCCGTTCGCACGCATCCACCTCGCCAGTCCGTTCAGCCGTTCCATCGCCCGCCCGTCGAATTCGCCGCGCGCCGTGGGGCCGACGTTGAGAATGAGGTTCCCGCCTTTTGATACGGAATGCACCAAAAGCCCGATCAGCTGCGGCAGGCTCTTCCAGGATTCCTCATCCCGATCGTAGCCCCAACTTCCGGAAAACGTCTGGCACGTCTCCCACGGCACCGCCTGCCCGCGGACGGTCGGAGCCTTCTGGACCTTGAACTGCTCCGGGGTCACGAAGTCCCAGCCGTCCTCAGTGTCCATCAGATCCAGCCGGTTGTCCATGATGATCGCCGGCTGCAGCCGGCGCGTGAGCCTCACGAGTTCGACGGCATCCCAATCCCGATACGTCTTGCCGTACTTCGCGGCCTTCGGCGTGAAATCATACCAGACGATGTCGATCTTCCCGTACTCGGACAGGAGTTCCGTGACCTGGGCGAACAGCAGCAGGCGGAATGGCACATGCGCGATGTTCTGATCTCGCTGGCGAATGATTTCAATCTGATCAGTATCGGATTGCTCTTCGACTGCACGAATGGTTACTACAATCATTTCTATGGCGGATCCGGTATCATTAACCGTGCCCCCTATGTTTACCCGAAACGCGCCTACGTGGCATACGCGGCTCTGACCAGTGCCCTTGATACAGTCAAGTTTGTACGTCAGATCCCGACCGGCTCTACTACGGTCTATGCGCTGGAGTTCAAGAAAGCAGACGGAACTTACGCATACGCCTTCTGGAGCGCACGCGGTGCTTTCGAACTGACCTTGGACAATTCGAAAAATTCCAATGCCGTCTTGACGGAATTCTATGGAAAAACACAGGTTCTCAAAGGCGCAACCGTTCAAGTGAACGGCGGAACGGCGCCCGTTTACCTCTGCACGAAGAATCCTCTTAAATCTCTTCAGATGACAAAACGTTCGTTCCCGGAAGAAGCAGCCCGTGCTGCAAAAGCAAAACCGGGTTCCTCCTTCGATGATGTCGCCCTTGTGACGATGGAACCGGATCCGATGATAACCTCGACCCATACGGATTTCCTCCCGATTAACAAACCCGGCAAATTCTCCATTGCCAATGTTAATGATCCGGAAAAAGGAAAAGCGATTTCGGTCACTCTGGATCTCTCCAGCGATCCCTACAAGAGCAACTATATTACCGAATTCACCACCATCCGTCTGAAAGAACCGGTGGTTGTCAATGGAAATCCCAAGGCTGTCGGCGTCTGGATTAAAGGCAATTCCAGCTGGGGACAAGTCCGTTTTGAAATCGAAGATGCCCAGGGCGAAATATTCAAAGGTATCACGACAACCTGCTGGGGTTGCGATATCTATGACTGGCCCGGAAATACCTGCCTCAACTTCGATGGCTGGTGCTATGTTGCTCAGCCACTGTTCCCGTCTTCTCTGTTCTGCAACCACAGTCCGGGACCCGCAAGTGAACAGTGGGTCTCCTGCGGTGGCGACAAGAAGATCGATCTGCCGATTAAAGTCCGTGCCGTCACAATCGGCATGTACCGCAACACGCTGGATCTTCTTGACTTCAAGAAAATCGCTCCGACTGTTCTGCTGAAAGATTTCGGAGGCATCGAAGAATAAGACCGTTTTTTACAATCGCGATTCTGCGGTGAATCATCGCAAACATGCTTTTCGTATGGTCCCGCTCCCCGGGGCGGGACTTACGAAACGATGGACAGCAGACTCTGTGTCCGTCCGTTCATCCGTACAGGGTATTTTGTGATGATTCCCGAAGGACGGGGCAACTTTGCGGGAATGTTTCTGAAAAAACTTCCTGACTGAAAAAAGATTTGAGATGATACCATGAAGAATCAGAAAAAATCAACAACCGGAAAGAAATCCTTTTTCCATTTCCATGCTGTTCTGACGGGAACCGTTCTTGTAGCACTCTTCTCTGCAGCAGCAATGCTCACTGGATGCGGAAAAGAAACGCAAAACGAACTGCAAAAGGATCTGGAGAGTGCCAGAAACGACCAGTCCGCACGCAGGGCAAGTTTTACGGACAACTTTACCGTCTTAGCGCGTTACACGGGCTCCGATGAACATTACGATATCCCCGCATGCGTCAAAGAGATAGAAAGGGATGCTTTCAATCAGGATTCTTCCAAAACGACCGGATCGAAAATCAAATCCGTCACGATTCCGGATTCCATCACCGCAATCAAAGACAGTGCGTTCAAAAATTGCAGAACTCTTCAAAGTGTCACGATTCCGAAAACGGTCACGGAAATCTGGAAGAACGCCTTCAGCGGCTGCATTGCGCTTCAAAACATTACCATTCCCGAGGGTGTAACATCCATCGGGAAAGAGGCATTTGCCGGATGCAAGGCTCTTCAGAGTATCACAATTCCGAAGTCCGTTACAAATATTGGGGAAGATGCGTTCTCTGACTGTATTGCTCTTCAGAATATTACCATTTCCGAGGGTGTAACATCCATTGGGAAAGAAGCATTTTCCGGATGCAAGGCTCTTCAAAGTATCACAATTCCAAAGTCCGTCAAAACGATTGGGGACGGTGCGTTTTCCGGTTGTATTGCTCTTCAGAATGTTACCATTCCGGCAGGAGTAACGGCGATTGGCGGGAAGGCGTTTGCCGACTGCACTGCGCTTCAAAGCATTACAATTCCCGAGGGCGTAACAACTGTAGAAAAGGAAACGTTTAAGAATTGCGCGGCACTTCAGAGTGTCACGATTCCAGAAGGGATAACCAAAATCGGGAACGGTGCGTTTTTGCGCTGCAAGATACTTCAGGATGTTGTCATCCCGGAATCCGTAAAGGCTATCGGCGAAGAATGTTTCCGTGCCTGCCATGCCATTCAAAACGTCACGATTCCCAATGGTGTAACGGCGATCGGAAAGAGTACGTTTGCCGATTGTAAAGCACTTAAGAATATCGCGATTCCGAAATCCGTAACCGCGATCGGCTGGGGCGCTTTCTGGGACTGCAGTGCCATTCAGAGTATCAAAATACCCGATTCCGTCATCATCATTGAAGATTTTGCCTTCGCAGGCTGCAGCGGTATACAAAGTATTGTGATCCCGAAGTCCGTCATGACCATCGGCAGCGGAGCTTTCAATTATTGCGATAATTTGAACTCTATCATCATTGAAGGACATCCGGAAATCGCGGAAGAAGCGTTCGGCTGTCCTGCTGAACCGGTTTACCGTGACCCGGAGAAACCGGAACCTGCCTCCTGAATATTGCCCCATTTCCGTTCCGGACAATCCCATGGAAAACATCGGATGTTTTCCATGGTGCGTCCCCGTGCCTGACGTTTGTATTCCGGGACTCCTTCGGGAACATTTGCTGTTTATCGGGAAATTTTCAGAGCGACTGCCAGCGGCAGTATTTCAGAACGGCGATTCTCCCGGTGTTTTCGTACCAGAGAGTAAAGAAGGAGCCGTCCGCCATACGTACCGTAGAGGGATAGCCGAGGTCATGGTTGATTCCCTTGTCGTACAGAATGATTTCTTCCTGCCAGTTCTGCCCGGCATCTTCAGTGAATCTTGCGCGGATTCCGTAAGGCTCGTTACGCCAGCCGTAGGTGGCAAGTGCCTTTGAGCCACCCAAACTCAGCAGATGAGTCGGGAAACCCGTGTGCAGCAGTACCGGCTCGCTCCAGCTTTTACCGCCATCTCTGGAACTTGTCTGCCACGTTTGAACCGGAGAAACATTATGGTCGCGGGTATGCACTAAAATCGTTCCGTCTTCCAGCTGAACGGCATGCGGTTCGTGAACCCGTTGGGAAATATGTCCGGGCGGCATCGGAATTTCGCTTAAAATCTCCCAGTTTTTCCCAGCATCACCAGACTTGGCGATAAGCATGCGGTCTCCGGAACGCGAGCCTTCCCGGATATTGGCGGCAGACGAGGTAAGTTCGCGTCCCGCCATCAGTAGCGAGCCGTCATTCATCAACGTCGCGCCATGGCAGGTATTCAGCGGAATCAGGTATTTGGGCGACCAGCTTTTTCCGTTGTCAGTCGAGTGCATCATCCAGAAGCCGTGTTCTTTGTTGATGGTATCAAGCGTAATGCTGCGGGTGATTTCCCGCCACGATTCCGGCATGGTTTCCACATTGAGACAGAATGCGTAAAGACTGGTAAAGTAGTTGACAACCAAAGAGCCATCGGGCAGCTGGCAGATGCCGGCGTCGCGGTCATCCAAAGGTCCATGACTAAGCTGCTGCGGGCCACTCCAGGTACGGCCCTCATCGCTGGAACGGTAAAGCAGAACCCGTCCGTAGGGACAGACATGCCGCTCGCGTTTGCCGGAACAGACGGCAAGCAGTTCGCCCTCCTGGGTGCGGCACAGCGTCGGCCAGCCGTGATAAGTGGGGTCGAGTTCAATTGAACCATCGTAGATAACTTGACACTTGCTCATTTTATTTTCTCCTCGTAAAAATTTTAAGAGATGATTGTCCGGCAGTACTCCGCAACTGTTCAGAAGTTAATCTTCAGCCTGTAATCTCTTCAAAGCTGTCTTAGCGGGTTCAAGTCCCTGCTCTGCAGCCTTCTGATACCACTCAACAGCCGTTTTCAGATTCCGGGCCACGCCGATACCTTGTTCATAGCACACGCCAACATTAAATTGCGCAAGGTCAAATCCCTGATTTGCGGCCTTTTGGAACCACTCAAACGCCTTTTCTGAATCTTGGGTTGCGCCGAGACCATTTGCATAGCACAAGCCAACGGAAAATTGCCCGGCGACATATCCCTGATTGGCAGATTTCAGATACCACCCAAACGCTTTTGCCGGATTCCGGACTGCGCCAAAGCCATTTTCATAACACAAACCAACGTTATATTGTGCGGCAGCACTACCCTGTTCTGCAGACTTCAGATACCACCCAAACGCTTTTGCCGGATCTTTGGCTACGCCGAAACCTTTTTCATAGCACCAACCAACGTTATATTGCGCAGTGGCATTTCCCTGATTCGCGGACTTATGATACCACTCAAATGCCGTTTTCAGATTTTGAACTACGCCGTTACCACTATAATAACACCCGCCAACGTTACATTGTGCAGCAGCATCACCTTGCTCCGCGGCCTTCTGATACCATTCAAACGCTTTTGCCGGATTCCGGGCTACCCCCAAACCATTTTCATAACATAAACCAACGTTAAATTGCGCAGTGGCATCTCCCTGATTCGCAGCCTTTTGCAACCATTCAAATGCCTTTTCCGGATCTTCGGCTACGCCAATACCATTTTGATAGCAGAAACCAACGTTACATTGTGCTGTGGCAAGGCCCTGATTTGCAGATTTCTGCAGCCATTGAAACGCCTTTTCCAAATCTTTGGCCACGCCAACACCATTTTGATAGCAGAAGCCAACGTTATATTGCGAATCGGCATGTCCCTGTTCGGCAGCCTTGTGATACCACTCAAACGCTTTTTCCGGATCTGGGGCTACACCAATACCATTTCGATAGCAGAAACCAACGTTACATTGTGCTGTGGCAAGGCCCTGATTTGCAGACTTCTGATACCACTCAAACGCTTGGGCTGGATTTTGGGCAACACCAAAACCATTTTCATAGCACACGCCAACGTTATTTTGCGCACCTGCATGCCCCTGTTCGGCAGCCTTGTGATACCACTCAAACGCTTTTTCCGGAATTTTGGCTATACCAAAACCATTTTCATAACACAAACCAACGTTATATTGTGCGGTAGCTTCTCCTTGCTCCGCAGACTTATGATACCATTCAAACGCTTTTTGGGGATTTTGGGCTACACCAAGGGCATTTGCATAGCACCAGCCAACGGAAAATTGCGCACCGACATGCCCTTGCTCCGCAGACTTATGATACCATTCAAATGCCTTTTCCAGATCTTCAGCTACGCCGTCACCTCCCGTATAGCACAAGCCAATGGAAAATTGTGCCTCGGCATATCCCTGTTCTGCAGCCTTATGATACCATTCAAACGCTTTTTTGGAATCTTGGGCTACACCAAGACCTTCATGATAGCACCAGCCAACATTAAATTGTGCCTCGGCATGTCCCCGATTTGCGGACTTCTGATACCACTCAAATGCTTTTGCCGGATTTCGGGCTACACCAAACCCTTGTTCATAGCACCGGCCAACGAAAAATTGCGCAGGTACAAATCCCTGATCCGCAGACTTTTGAAACCATTCAAACGCCTTTTCCGGATCTTCGGCTACGCCGTCACCATTTCGATAGCACAAGCCAACGTTACATTGTGCACGAGCAAATCGCCGATTCGCGGACTTATGGTACCACTCAAATGTTTTTTCCGGATTTTGGGCTACGCAGAACCCTTTTTCATAGCAGAAACCAACGATAAACTGTATACGAGCTAATCCCTGATTTGCAGACAATGGATACCACTCAAATGCACGTTCTAAACTTTGAACTACACCGATACCATTCAGGTAGCACAAGAAGAGCAGTAACAAAATTCCTGCTGCCGCCGCCACAACACCACAAATTATTTTTTTCATATCTTATTCTCCTGAAAAGCGGATGAAATAACTCTTATTTTCAAGTAATGTAACACCGAAACATGTTCTTTCAATCATAATCGGAAAATCTTTACCGGGAAAGATTGCAAAAAAAATTGAAATTTGCGTAATATTTGCAGTCGCAATTCGTCATTTAGATTGGAATGTGTTATATTAGAGTCAAAACAACAATTCGGAGGTGTAAAAATGAAAAGAACACAGCTGCTTTACGGAATCATAGCAATGGCACTGGGAGTTGCTCCGCTGGCAGGCTTTGCATCCTGGTTCGGGAAAACGGATACAAAGGGGACGGAAGCTTCACCGGATAAACTCGGCGGAGCTATGGAAAAACGTTTCATACCGTATTTGAGTACAGATAAACAGATTTACCGAACCGGTGAAAATGTGTATTTCCGCTGTATTGTGCTGAAAGCGGACAACAATATACCAGCGAAAATCGACACGGCATCCATTAAATTCACGATAAAAGACGGCATGGGCAGCGTTGTCAAAGAGGATGGGCGCATGCGTTATTCCAGCGGATATTCCTGGAGGATTCCGGATGACCTGAAGGGTGGGGAATATACAGCAATCATGGAAATCCGCGGACTTGCCCCTGTAGAACGGAAATTTGAAGTACGTGCCTATCAGCCGCCGCGGATTCAATCGCAAATCGTATTTTTGCGGGACGGCTATCATCCCGGCGAGAAGGTGGAAGCCGCAGTTCATTTCAAGCGTGCCGAGGGAGGAGTTCCGGAAAATGCAAAAGTCCGTGCGATGGCAATGTTGGACGGCAAAAACATCTTCGACAAGAACGATTTGAAATTGGACAATAAGGGGAATTTGAACGTATCCTTCGAATTGCCGGCAAAAACAGAAACGGACAATGCCACTCTTGCTTTTACCATACAGGACGGCGGAACCGTGGAAACATGTACCAAAACGATTCCCATTCTGCTGGAGAATTATGAAATCTCTTTCTATCCGGAGGGCGGAACACCGGTTGCCGGGCTTCCCTGCCGCGTTTATATTCAGGCGAAAAATAAAAACGGCAAACCTGCGGACATTTCCGGAACCATACAACCGGGCGGTGAGATGGTAAAAACGGTCCACGAAGGCAGAGGTTTTTTCACTTATACGCCTGACGGGAAGAGTAAATATGAACTGGTTATGCCTTCCGGGAAAAAATTTGATTTGCCGCAGGCGATCCCTGAAGGAGCGGTTATCCATGCTCTGAAAGACACATTCAAGGAAAGTATTGAGCTGGAAGTGCAGTCAACGGAGAAATCGCGGGCGGCGAGAGTGGTTTTGCGAAAACGGGAAATGGAAGTCGGAAGGGCGGATATCAAAGCCGGCGTCAAGAGTACTGTAAAAATAGCACCGACGGATTATGAGGGGGTTCTGACGGCGACAGTGGAAACAGAAGAAGGTCTTCCGATTGCAGAACGTCTTGTATTCCGGGAACCGAAATTCAAGGTAAATATTGATGTGAAAGCGACTTCCAAAGCATTTGTACCAGGTGGTGAGGTGACTTTGGAAGTGACGGCAACGGACGGGAACAATTCCCCTGCGGATGCCATTGTCTGCATTGGAGTTACCGATGAATCCGTGTTGGAAATGAAGGAAAAACGGGAACAATCCCCCTTGCTTCCCGTGATGGTCTATCTGGAAAATGAAGTCCGGGATCTGGCGGATGCTCACGTTTATTTTGATGCGGAAAATCCATTCGCGGCCCGGAATATCGACTTGCTGCTGGGAACTCAGGGATGGCGCAGATTTGCTGTCGCAAAATATGATGAGTTCAAAAAACAATATCCGGATCAGGCAAAACGTCTCTTCGGCAGTTGTCTTCAGGAGCCGCCTGTGAAATATGCCCGGAGAAATGCACCCGGTCGAGGATTGGGCGGTTTGATCGTAGTTGAAGACAGAATGGAAAATGTAGAATGTCAGGCATTGCCGGTTGCGAAAATGGCAGTTGGGCCCCGCGTAAACAACGCAGTGGCTGTTCCCGATGTTCTGGAAGAAAACGTGGAAGAAGCGGATATGGTTTTCCCGGAGGAAGTGGAACCCATTGCGATTGCCGATGTAAAGCGTAAAGAAAGAATCAGAATACCGCCACAGTATTTTGTAATTGTCAGGGAGTATGCTTTCCGGGCAAGAAAAGACAGACGCCCCAACGAACGCATTGATTTCACGGAAACCATTTACTGGAACGCGGCACTGCATACCGATCCGCGGACTGGCAAAGTCACTGCCAAATTTTCCCTGCCGGATTCCGTAACAACTTTCCGCATTTCCGCAGACTGTGTGGACAACCGGGGCGGCTTGGGCAGTCAGGTCAAAACATTTTCCAGTGTGGAGCCGTTCTTTCTGGAACCCAAGATGCCAGCCGAACTGACAGCCGGCGATATTGCGGAAATTCCTGTTACGCTCGTAAATTCCACTGCGGAAGATTTGAACGGAGCCAATCTGGCAGTGAAATGCGAGGGGCTGGAACTGATTTGCGTCTCCTCTGTTCCGGCAATCAAAGCCGGAGAACGTGTCCGGGCAACCATTAGAGTCAAAGCTCCGAAAGCCGGGAATGCTTCCCTCAATATTCAGGCGGCAGCGAACGGTTATACGGACAATGTCACACGCAAAGTGGCTGTACATCCGCGTCTGTTCCCATTTGAACTCAATGTCGGCGGCATGATTTCAGACGGGAAATCTTTTTCCACAACACTCAACATTCCTGAAAACGTGGAACCGGGCAGCTTTGCCACTTCTGTAAAAATCTATCCGTCCCCGCTTGCCAGTATGCAGGAAGCTCTGAATGCTCTGCTCCGCAGTCCATACGGATGTTTTGAACAGACCAGCAGTACGAACTATCCGGTTGTCATGGTTCAGCAATATTACCGCAGTCATCAGGGGATTGACCCGGAAAATATCCGGAAAGCGCAAAAACTGATGGAAGAAGGATACAAGCGTCTGCTGTCTTTCGAGTCCCGTGATAAAGGATATGAGTGGTTTGGCGAAAATCCCGGACATGAAGCCCTTACCGCTTACGGATTAATGGAGTTCACGGAAATGTCACAGCTGATGACCATAGACCCCAAGATGTTGGAACGGACCCGCGGCTGGCTACTGGCACGCCGTGACGGGAAAGGCGGATTTCTGCGGAACAGCAAGTCTCTTGACAGTTTCGGACGCGCTCCTGAAAACACTACTAATGCCTATATTCTCTGGGCATTGCTGGAAAGCGGAGAAAATCCCAAGACACTGGAAAAGGAAATCGCCGCCGTAAAAGCAATGGCGGAAAAATCCAAAGATTCCTATATTCACGCATTAACCGCCAACATCCTTGCCATCGCACAGGATAATGCAGGCGCAGTAACTTTTGCCAGACGTCTCGCGGCTGCTGTCGATAAAAAAGAAGGTTTTGTCGGAGGTTCCGAAAGTACCATTACCTGTTCCGGCGGAGAAGCCAGAAAAATCGAAACCACTTCGCTTGCTATTCTCGCATGGCTGAAAACCGGAGATGAGTTCGCACCGCAAGTGGAAAATTCCATGCGTTTTCTGGCGGCTCTGTGCAAAAGCGGAAGATTCGGTTCCACTCAGTCTACTATCCTCGCCCTGAAAGCTATTAATGCTTACGACAAAGCACGCAGTATCCCCGGCGCAGATGGCACTTTAACACTGCTGGTGGACGGGAAACCATTTGGAAAAACGCTGGAGTTCAAGGCGGACAGCAAGGACTGTCTGGAACTTCCGGACTTCTCAGCCGCCATGACGGCGGGAAAACACACTCTGGAAGTGAAAATGTCCGGCGGCAAGAAAATGCCTGTCTCCCTTTCCTGTTCCGGCAATATCCCGAAACCTTCCTCCGATCCCGATTGCGCACTGTCCCTGGAAATCAAGACCAGCAATGCAAAGCTGACAGAGGGCGATATCTCGGAAATGTCAGTAACGGTAAAAAACCTGACCGGCAAGCCTGTTGCCATGCCCGTCGCGGTCATTGGCATCCCTTCCGGATTGGAACTCCGGTACGATGCGCTGAAGGAAATGGTCAAATCCGGACGTATTGCCGCATACGAAATGTTTCATGGCGAACTGGTACTCTACTGGCGCGCACTGCGGGAACAGGAAAGTGTGACCCTGCCGCTTGCCGTTACAGCCAGAGTACCCGGTGAATATAAAGCCACAGCTGCCAGAGCATATCTGTACTACACAGATGAGGCAAAAACGTACACGGATGGTGTCTCCGTTCAGATCGGAACAATAAAAAACTGATACCCGGGTTTTGAGCAGTCGGTTTCCTGAGTTTCATGTACGGGAAATGCCAGTACCATACTATACGGCACATGGCGGAATGAAAAATGTTTTATCTTCGTCCCGTATGAATAAAACACGGACCGAAGATAAAATCTTACATACATGAGAATAAAAAATATGGTTTTATTTTCATAAAAAAGGGGAAAAATTATTTGCTTTTTGGAAAAATGACGGATAAAGTTAAGAAAAAATATCTTTGATAATTATTCCCTTGCTCAATATCTTCGAATAGGAATATCGGAATGTTTAACCATACTGTTTTCAACAAATTCAGAAAGGAAAGAAACAAGATGAAACGAAACGTTTTCATTGCGTTCGGTCTGGGGTTGGCGGGAATCTTGTGTTTCCCGATGGCGTACACGGCTGAACCGACGCCTGTGTTTGACTACGATTTCGCGAAAAATGCGGGTGGAGTAGTAAAGAACCGTGCCGGCGGTTTGGATCTGAAATTGGGAGCCGATGCCCGGATTACGGATGGCGCACTTGTGTTAAATGGTACGGATAAATCGTTTGCAGCCGCCGATACAGAGGCGTTCCGCAAATGGGCAAAGACGCATGAAGTGGGGGAAATGTCCGCTGCGTTCTGGATTCGTTTTGACAAAGTCGGGAAGGGAATTGGAAGTCAGGGAGCCAGTCTTGGACTTTTTAACTGTTTCCTGAATCAGGATGGCAAAATCGCCATCCGTTTGTTTGAGAAGCCGACGGAACTGCTGAAACCCGTAACCATGAGTAGCAACATCCGTGCGGAAGCGGGCAAATGGTATCACGTGGAATTTTCCTATTCGATGAACTCCCGTACTTACCATCTCTATATTGATGGTCATTACCAGATGGAAAGCGACAAGCTGCTGCTTCCGGAACCGGCAGTCGGGGAACTGAAGTTAGGCAATGGATTCTGCGGTGCCGTAAAAGACCTGAAATTTTATAATATGGCACTGGATTCCGAAGAACTGGCTCTTTCCACAGCAAAGGATTCCGAATATGACGCTCTGGCGGAAAAAGCCAAAGCGGTTGTCGGCAGCACGAAAAATGCGGATTTGAAAAATTGGGCAAAGGAACTCGCCGCCCGTGCAGCCGCCTGCAAAGCGGACAAAAAGAATGTTTCCATAGCCGCCTTCAAGCGTCTGAGCAAATCCGTCAACAATGCCGCGACTCTGGCAGCGGGTATTAACGATGCTCAGAACACGGTAGCGGATCAGGCTGTTACGGCGTATGTAACGCCTTCCACAACTCAGGCTCTGTATCTGCCGTATGACCTTCCGGAAAACGGTGCCATCAGCAATAAAATTGAAATCGTCATGGCGCAGGATGAATTTGAAACGGCTTCCGTAGTCGTTGTTCCTTTCCGGCCAGTGAAAAATTTCATTCTGAAAATGGGTGACCTGAAGAACGGTTCTTCCGTCATTAAAGGCAGCGATGTTGATATCAAGCTGGTGAAACGCTGGTTCCGTGCCGGCGGCGCCTGGATGAGCTACCATGTGGACCTTTATATGCGGGTATTGACACCGGATATGCTGCTGAACGATGACAAACTGGTACAGGTGGACGAATTTGCACGTACCAACAAGGTGCTGATGCATTATCCTACCGGTGACCAATATGTCGATGTAGGAAAATTTCTCTACAACCGCGAATGGCTGGAAGGGAACTTTGTGGAGTGGTTCTATGATGCTCCGACCCTGCAGCCCATGGATTTGACCGAAGCGGGCAGAAATCAGCAATTTGTGATCACCATTCGTGCGAACAAGGATACCAAACCCGGATTTTACGATGGCAAACTGCAGATGCTTGCCGATGGGAAAAATGCCGGAACGCTGAATGTCTCTGTCCGTGTACTGCCGTTTGCATTGCCAAAGCCCATGGCGTATTACAACAGCAATATGCCGTATCTGAGCCATGTGAACAGCTATGACGGAGTAGCGGCGAACCTGAAGAACGCAATGGACCACAATCTGATGCATTTGTCCGGAGTAGCCAATACCCCGAAACGTCTGAAAGAAGCTATGGCAATCGGCTATCCCATGGATATCGTTTTCGACGGCCCGTCCTTCCGCGGAGTGGAGTTCGGCGGTCCCGCCGATAAAATGACTCCGGCTATGGCAAAACGCGTGGAAAGCATGATGCTTGCTCCCTTCCTGCGCTGGCAGAAAACTTTCGAGAAATATACCGGTCTGAAAGAATATACCGTTTACCGCTGCCAGACTTCCGAAGCAAGCTGGTACGGCGCCATCAGCCTCGGTCCGGACCAGTTGTCCAGACTGCTGAACGAACATACCCACTTCAAACTTTTCTCCCATGGTATGACCGAAGCTCTGCCGTTCTTCTCCACGGGGATCTACGACATGAACTCTTCCTCCGGTATCAAACGCGAGTTCGCCGATATTTGGCACTCCATCGGCGGACGTTCCATCAACTATGCGTTCCCGTTCCCCGGCCCGGAAAATCCCGGCCTGATGCGGCGCGCATTGGGTTTGGAACTCTACAAAGCCAATCTGTATGACGGACACATGATGCACGGATATGTCGGACGTCAGCTGAACGAATTCACAAAATATCCCGGCGGTGACGGTGATTACCGCTTGTTTGATCTGGCAATACGTCAGAAAGGCGGTTGCATAAACAGTATCTGTATCATCGGCTGTCGTGAAGGATATGATGATGTCCGCTACGGAACCATGATGAAAACATTGGCGGAAAAAGCTATCCGCGAATCCAAGGATGAACTCGTAATCCGCGAGGCAAAACGTCAGCTTTCCTGGTTCGAACGTGTAAACGGCGACAAAATGGATATGGATGATTTCCGTACCAATGTTCAGTTCCGTATCATGACCCTGCTCAATCTCATTGAGACTCAGAAAGGAAAATAAGCAATATGAAACTTTCATTGTTTGCCAATATCTTCTCGTTCGCTGCCGTTGTTGCAGCGGCTGTACCCGGTCTTTACGCCCAGGACGAGAAAAATGTTGCCCAGGTTGAATTCCGCGCCGTTCCCGCCGATTACGACCAGCTGCCGTTCCGCGAAACGGCAAAATGGAACTTCGGATTCCGTCCCTATGATGCAGAATCCGCCGCGTATCTGTGGTCCGACCCCAATGTCATCCGCGATGTATCCTCCGGTTCTGCGGTAGATGAAAAACACCTTGCTACCGGCATTTACGTTGCCTGCGACCAGTACGGCATGACCATACTCGGTTACGGTGCATTGAAAAAACAGGAAAATGCGCTGAATACGGGACGCGGTCTGGAAAATGTTTTCTTTGAAATCTTCTTCATTCCGGGCGATGCGGATAATCCGCAGATTATCAACTATCAGCCTTTCGGAGCGAACAGTATTTTCCCACACTGGCGTTATAAACTTTCCTGGATGAAACAGGACCGCAATAACCGTCTTATCTTCCAGGATGTCAAAATTGATTCCCGCTACAACAGCAATGGAGCTGTACTGCGCCTCTACGTACCCTGGATCCTCTATTGGGATCATCTGCCTGTATTCTGCGAAAAACAGGATAATTTCTGGCGCCTTTCCATGATACGCTGGGGCGGTTCCCATGGCGGCGAAACCTGGGGCGGCAGAGTCCATTCCCAGACCAAATGCGGATATATCCGTATGCCGGACTTCACTCCGGAACAGACTTCCGCTATCCTGAAAACCACTTTGCTCGACCTCTGGAGCCAGTATATAAGTGTCAGCCGCGGAACAGCGGTCAATCCCGGCACAACCGGAAATGTGCTGAATGCCTATCGTAAATCCATCGATCATCTGCCGCACAGCTGGATGAACGTGAATGAAGATATGACGTTCAAAACGGAAATTCTGATTCCTCTGATCGCCGAACGCGACAAAATCGGACAGGGTATTGCCCGATTTGACAGTATGTCCATAGAGGAACAAAAGGCCTTTTATAAACAGAATGCCGCTCTGCTCGCCAATTTCCAGTACGATGTGGACCAGGCTTATGCCGCTTACCTCAAAAAACAGCTGATGAAACGCTGAGAAAAGGATTTGACAGATGAAATATTACAATATACTGCTTGCTTGTTCATGCGCTTTTGCTGTTACCGCTGCTTCTTTCGTGACCGCAGCACCCGCCAAGACGGAAAATCCCGCCGACAAAGCCGCAATGGAAAAAGAAAAAGCCAATCGCGAAGCACGTAAAAAACTGCGGGATAAACTGACCGCAATGCGTCAGGAAATGATAAATTTCACCCATAAACACCAGATGCCGGAAGCAATGCAGACCGTCGGGAAAATCGTTACTTATATTCCCGAATATACCTCCTACGGGCCCTATACCAACAGAGATCTGGATATCTTTACTCAGACCATCGATTTCCATTTCAAAAAATTTCATGGCAGCTATGCAAAAGAGTTCAAATCCTGCTATGAAGCCATCATTCCGCATTTGACCGGTGATGTAAAAGTCGATGCCATGACGAATTATGTTCAGGTCCTCAAACTCATCAAACCTGTGGACCAGAAAACCATTGATAAAGTTTCCGCAGAACGTTTCAATGTCAAGGATGCATCGCCCATCCGGCTTTTCCAAATCATCGTAACCGATAACGAACTGGAAAAGGCGGATGCCTTGGCGGAAAAAACACTGAAAAACGAACCGGATGACAAAAAGAAAATCGGTCTGCTCAATACCATTATCCGTGCGTTCCTGGATAAAAAAGTTTTCGGCTCCGATTATGCCAATAAGTATTACAAGATGAAACTGGCGCTGGTCACCGTGCCGGAAGAAAAAGCCATGCTCATCCACGAGTATGCAAACTTCCTGAAAAACTACACCATCGTCTCCGACGAGGAAGCCGAAAAACTGGATGCTTCCCGTTATCAGGTGGAAGGATTGTCCAAACTTTCTATCGCAAAATGTATCCTTCAGGATGTAGGGGACGCACCCGACACCGATATCGCCAAAGAAATTTACCTCGCCGGTTACGAAAAAATGAAAGCGGATCCCGAAGCCTGCCTGTATTTCTACCAGAATATCGGAAGATGCCGACGCGGCTATGGCGCAATGGAAGGCTGGATCAACGTATTTATGCGTACCGTTGCGTTTAAGTCCGAGTCTGTTCTCCACGGCTCTCGCTGGAACTACGAGTGGTGCATGCGCAGTCTGATCGGAAACGGTTTTGTCGGCTACGTCAAGGAAAACGAGGCGTTCTTCAAAGGCGAAGTCGCACGCACCCTGAAAGAACTGCAAGAAGTCAATGCAAAATATATCCCCCTGCAGAAAAAATTGCAGGAACTCCAGAATGAATGTAACGCCCTTGCCGAAAACGTAAAAGAAATCGACGCAAAAATCCGCGCCGCTTCCAAGGACCCGAAAGCTCTGGAAGAACTCAGAAAACAGCGTCAGACTCTGGAGGCAAAACGTATTTCCGTTTCCTCACTCAGAGACAAAACACAACAGGGACTCAATGCTCTTATTGATCCCGTCCGCGATGTTTCTCTCCGTTTCAGTCATGCTACGGAAGGCATGATCGCGTACTATAAAGCGATAGCCAGACGCCATTATGCCAAGAGTGACTGCAGCATCCTGGCTCTTGCAGTAAATACGTATGACCTCAAACTTCAGAATCCGAATCTCGGTGACTGGGATAAATGCAGAATCATGTACGAGGCTCTTTGCCTGGCATACGATGCTGAAATGTTTGACAAAGTCTTGGCTTACGTTGACAAATTCGCTGAATTTCACTCGGAAAAGGATAAAGGCGCAGAAAAACGTTTCCGCGAAATGGAATTGAAAGCCACATTCTTCCGCGGTTTTGTCGCTTACAGCCGCGAAAACTATCCGGAAACCGTCAAAATCCTGACGGATCTCGCGGAAGGCGTCAAGTCATTCGGAAATGCCTGGGATCAGAAAGGCAGATACTATGAGTACCTCGTGCGCGCCAATGTGGCAATCGGGGACTACAATGCAGCCTTGAAATATGCTGACCAGTTTATTGCCAATGCCCCCCGTTACATGCAGAAACGTTATCAACTGCATGTGCAGGAATTGAAAGAGCGGGCTGCCGAAGCCGCAAAGAAATAAAACAGACGGTTGTTTTTAAAACCGGGTGTTTCATGTTTTTTTCATGAATCATCCGGTTTTTTTGATTTTTTGATATTGTTTTATAAAAAAATTATCAATTTTCCAAATAATTTGATATTTTTTTATATTTTTCACTTGACTTTTTACCCTTTGTCTGCTAAAGTATGTAACAGAACAGAAAAGATATGAAAATCGTCAAAGTAAACTCTTTAATGGAAAGGATTGTATTATGAAGAGAACAATTGTTTGGAAAGTCATCGTTGTTGTGTGCTGCTGCGTACTGGTAAATTCGTTCGTTTGTGCCCGAGGAGGCTATAACCGTGGTTATGACAGAGGTTACAATCATGGTTACAAAGATGCTGCTCATGATTACCGGCACGGTAACCGTGGCGGGTGTTACAGAAGTGGTCCCAGCCGCGATCTTGCCAATGCTGCGTGTATCGTCAGTATTGTCTCCAACTCCATCAACGCATTGGGGTCCTTGGTCGAGATGACTTCTCCCCGCACTACGGTTGTAACGCAGCCTGCCCCGGTCGTAGTGCAACAGCCCGCTCCGGTCGTGGTACAGCAGCCTGCTCCGGTCGTGACTCAGCCCGCTCCGGTCGTGGTGCAGCAGCCCGCCCCGGTCGTGGTGCAACCGGCTGTCACATACCAGCCGGCTCCGGTAGTTTACGTTTATTAAGTCCGGCGGTTTTTGTTTTATCCGGCTGAAGAGCAGCGGATGGGACCGTCCGGTGAAAGAAAAATAAAAAAGGGACAAATTTTTAGAAGGAAAGATAACAATGAGTGAAGAATGCACGCACAATT
>CALCCZ010000095.1 GCA_937900075.1 uncultured Lentisphaeria bacterium | reverse complement strand
TGATACAGGCAATATACCTGAATTGTTGACTGATTTCAAGAAAGAGCATCCTGAGTATCTCATCTCTTCCGGAAGTGCACCTCTCGCATTTAATTATGCTCTGGAACCTGTCAGACACAAATTCTTGGAGTGTTGCCAGGATATTCTGGAAAATTGCGATGTGGATGGTATCGAACTTGACTGGCTGCGCTGCTGCCCCATTTTCAAACCAGGCTATGATGAAATCAATGCGGGTATCATGACACAATTCATGCGCGATATCCGCGCTTTGTGCGACGAAGCGGAAGCAAAATGGGGACATCGTCTGCGGATCGCAGTACGGGTTCCGGAACGCACTCAGGAAGCCATCGGAGTCGGCATGGATGTGCAGAAATGGGTCCGGGAAGGACTGGCGGACGTAGTGATTCCCTCCTGCCGCGACGTGGGAACAGAACAGGATGCCCAAATACAACTGTGGAAAATGCTGATCGGGAAAGATGCCATTCTTGCCCCGAATGTGGACTGCGTGGTATATTCCAATCCCAAACGTATCATGGAGTTCAATTTTGAAAGTGATTGCGGGTTTATTTCCAATTATTACCAGCAAGGCGCGGATACCATTTATTTCTACAATCATTTCCCTTACCAGGAGCCGGGACATCCCCGTCTGACGGAACTCTTCTCCATTGCGGGTGACAGAAAGAAAATCGCCGCTTTACCGCGCCGGCATATTGTCACACTGCATAACATCATTGGGGAAGGCATCTTCCCTACCCTCTGCTATCCGGATGAAATCTGGTACCAGACTTCAAATGGCGGTGTTAAACTCAACGCGGGCGAAGGAAATGCCGGTAGAAAAGCAAAAATTATATTCGGCGTCCAACGCCCCGTAAATGTAAAAATCCTGCTGAACGCGGAATATTGTCAGCTGCTCCCCCCGGATACCCCGCTGCCGCCCGGCACCCCGAAAAAAGACGGCGATTGTTTTGTTCAGGCGGAAATCCCGGCAGGGTTACTGCATGACGGTTGGAACAATGTGGAAGTTTTCAACTGTGAAGAACCGACTATAAAAGCAGGGGAAATCACCTGGATGGAGATTTTCGTGGAATAACCGCCAAGCCAGGAACTTATTTCTGAACGATGCCGCTGTTTTCCTTTTCCGGGACGGCGGCTTCTTCATTTTTCCGGATTACAAAGACACAGTTGGATGCAAACAGATTCGGCCACAATTTGCAGAGCCAAGGCATAAAATCGCCTTCATTGGAAAGCGGTATCTCTTTTAATACCTTAATGTTCAGTTCTTTAAACAAATTACGCAAATCATCTACAGTACCCGGATGAATCGTCTGCGTGTTATACCAGGGACGCGGCAAATTGCGGTTTACCGGCATATTTCCGAAAAGAATCGGCACACGGCAGTTGATATGCCCGAAATTCATAAAGGAGACAATTCCGGTCCGCGCCACTCGAAGCATTTCTTTCAAAAGCAAATCCGGACGCCGTACCGCCTGAAGCGTACGGGACAGAATAACAAAATCATACACATCATCCGGGAAATCTGCCAAATCCGTATCAAAATTTGCCTGAATGACGGGTACACCGCAGGCAACACACTTGAAGAGTTCATCCGGATCGCGTTCCACGCCGGTAACAAAGGCATGTTTATCGTTTTTCAAAGATTTCAGAAGACGCCCGGCTCCGCAACCTAAATCCAGAATACGGGAATGTTCCGGAATCATATTCCGGATGACGCGCAGGTCCGGTCGCTCCAAAAGCAGTTCGTCTGTACCGACAAATTCCTCACTTTGACTAAAAAGGGAATGTGCACTCATTTTTCATTCCTTTCGGCAAAACGGTTGTCTAAAAAGTGACGGATCAGAAGTCCCATCTTTTCCGTTTCCAAAAGAAAAGCATCGTGACCGTATCCGGATTGTATGTTGCAATAGGTCACAGGCGTTCCATTCTTCAGCAACGCTTTGGTTAGTTCACGGGACTGATAAGCGGGAAACAGCCAATCGCTGGAGATAGAAACTACCAGGAAGGGGAATTTAGCCTTTTCCAATGCCTTGGCGATATCGCCGCCCGTGCCTTCCGCAATATCAAAATAATCCATGGCTCGCGTGATAAACAAATACGCATTGGCATCAAAACGTTCCACAAACTTTGTACCCTGGTGGATCATATAACTTTCCACCGCAAAATCTTTTCCGAAATCAAAGGAATAAGTCTCGGAATCCTGCAGACGTCTGCCGAATTTCCGGTGCATCGTTTCATCACTCAAATAGGTAATGTGGGCAAGCATACGCGCTGTTGCCAAGCCACTGTGCGGTTGTTCCACATAATTGCCGTCTAAAAACTGGGGATCACTCATAATGGCTTTTCTGCCTACCCAGTCAAACGCAATGGACTGGGGAGAAATCCGCGCCGATGCGGCAATAATCAACGCACTTTTCACATGGTCAGGATAATCCAATGCCCACTGCAGAGCCTGTAATCCGCCAAAGGAACCACCCGCAACGGCAAGCCAATGCGGAATACCAAGATGATCCATCAGCGCTTTCTGTGCCCGCACCATATCTCCAATGGTAATCACGGGAAATTTCATGTTATACGGCTCGCCGGTATCCGGATCGATGGAACCGGGTCCTGTAGAACCCGAACATCCGCCCAGCACATTACTGCATACAATGAAGAATTTATTCGTATCGAACGGCTTGCCGGGTCCTACTGTATCATCCCACCAGCCGGATTTCTTATCACTCTCGGAATGTTTTCCCGCAAGATGCGCATCTCCGGTCAACGCATGTTCAATGAGAATGGCATTGTCTTTTTCGGGCGAGAGTGTACCGTAAGTCTCGTAACGGATATTCACATTTTTCAAACGGCGTCCGCAATCCAGCTTCAGAGCAGTATCATCCGTTGCCCCAAAAACAAAATTCTGCGGCTGCACAATACCAACAGAGTCTTTTTCAATATTCTCGCCCATTCAATACCTCTATCATTCCGTCTGTCAAGAAAAAAACGGCAATGCCCGAAATCGAATGCATTGCCGTAAGAATCAAACCAGACCATGCCTACTTAAACGGCATGGAAAAAATCAATCCAAAGTCCTTCCGCTGAGTGCCTTCAACGCTCCAAGATATTTCTCGCGTGTCTTGGCAACAATCTCTTCCGGCAACTCGGGTGCAGGAGGCGTCTTATCCCAATCAAGACTTTCCAGATAATCACGAACAAACTGTTTATCCAGACTGGGAGGATTGGCGCCCGGGACATAGTCACTCTTCGGCCAGAAACGACTGGAATCCGGAGTCAGAACCTCATCAATCAGAATAACTTCATCATCTACGATTCCAAATTCAAACTTGGTATCCGCAAGAATAATGCCGCATTTTTCCGCATGGTGGGCAGCATCTTTGTAAATACGCAAAGAAAAATCCGCTATGTTCTGTGCTTCGTCTTCTCCAATAATCTCCTGGGCTTCCTCGAAGGTCACATTTTCATCATGACCTTCCTCTGCCTTGGTCGACGGAGTGAAAAGCGGTTTATCCAGCTTATCAGCCAATTCGTAGCCGTCACGCAACTTGCAGCCAGCTACCGTACCACTCTTCTGGTACTCTTTCCAGCCACTGCCGACTAAATATCCGCGTACAATACATTCCAGAGGAATCGTCTTTGCTTTCTTGACGATCATGGAACGGCCAGACAAATCTTTGGCGTAGGGTTTGAGTACTTTCGGAAAATCCGCTACATCTGCATAAATCAGATGATTCGGTGCCCAGGAAAGATAATCAAACCAAAACAGACTCATCGCCGTCAGAACACGTCCTTTGTCCGGTATGCCATTCGGCATCACACAGTCAAACGCGCTGATACGGTCCGTCGCCACAAAAAGGAGTGAGTCACCTAAATCGTAGACATCCCGGACTTTTCCTCTGTGCGGGGCTGGCAATCCAGGGATTTGTGTTTCCAGTAACGCCCCATTCGCATCATATTTCATTAGATGATGATTTACCTTCCGATTATGCTATCGACAAAATCCTGACTTTCGTCAGTTCCTGCCGATGGCCTTTACGTTTTCGACTTCCTTTGCGGCGTTTCATCTTAAATGCTATCAGTTTCGGTCCACGGAACTGTTCGATAATTTCCGCTTCGACTTTGGCGCCTTCAATTTTCGGAGTGCCAATCTTGATCTCTGCGCCTTCACCCATTGCAAGAATGTCTTCGAATGCGACTTTTGCTCCAACATCACCGGCAAGTCTTTCGACTGCGATAACGTCTTTCTCCTGTACCTTAAACTGTTTGCCACCTGTGGCGATTACTGCATACATAGTACTGTTGCTCCTTATGCTGTATGTTATTATTTTTTTTGAATCTCTGAAAAAACAGTTGAAGTAATATACCACAATTTTTCGTTTCTGCAAATAATTTTTTGAAATTTCTTGCAGTTTCACTGTTTTTTGTCCTGTTTTTCCTCTCTCAACACGTCATACTGCCAAATCCACGGAACTGCATATTATGCCAAATCCGGTACCGGCAGAATAACTTCCAAACCGCAGTTTTACTTCTGTCTGAACACGATACGACCTTTCGTCAGGTCGTAGGGGGACATTTCCAGCGTCACGGTATCGCCGGGAAGAATACGGATAAAATTCAAGCGCATCTTCCCGCTGATATGCGCGAGCACCACATGCCCGTTCTGAAGTTCCACGTGGAACATCGTGTTGGGAAGAAGTTCTTTCACTACTCCGTCCAACCGGATTACGTCTTTAGACACTTGTCAACACCTCCGTTCGGTCCTCGCCTATGAGAACCATGTGTTCAAAATGAGCCGACCATTTGCCGTCAGCTGTACGAACTGTCCAATCATCGGACTCTACATATATTTTGTGAGAACCAAGATTGAACATCGGTTCTATACACAATACCATACCAGGCAATAATTTCACGCCGCGTCCAAAAGAAGTGAAATTCGGTACGTCAGGCGGCTCATGCAGCCGAATCCCGCAACCATGACCAACATATTCGCGGACTATGCCCAGATGATGGGAAACACCAACCTTCTCTACCGCAGCAGACAGATCATGCATACAATGCCCGTTCAATGCCGCTGATATCCCCGCTTCCAATGCCTTCTCCGTGCCTTCCAGCAGACGCTTGACATCGGCAGGCGGTTCACCGCCACCCGCAAATACGGTCTTCGCTGTATCTCCAACCGCTCCGTTAATCCGGGCTCCAACATCAACACTGACAATATCGCCTTCCCGGATAATCTCTTTCTCCGAGGCTATTCCATGGACAACTACGTCATTGCGCGAAATACAGATATTCGCCGGATATCCGCAATAATTGAGAAACGCCGGTTCCGCACCCAAATCCCGGATAATCGTACCGGCTATCATATCCAATTCCTTCGTACTCATTCCCACCCGGACAGCATCCGCTATCTGGTCACGGGCAAGCGCCGTAATCCGTGCAGCTACACGGATACGGGCTATCTCTTCCTCAGTATGGATTATAAATTTTGCTCTCTGCATAACTTAATTCAAAACTGCCGTCAAGGCAGCATACCCCTGATCTTTCGGCAGTGAGGAATCAATCGTCGAAAGCAGGTTCTTCTTTGCATAAAAATCAATCAGAGGAGCAGTCTGTTCTTTGTAAACTGCCAAACGGTTCTGCGCCGTCTGCATGGTATCGTCATCTCTCTGGTACAATTCTCCACCACAGAAATCACAGACTCCTTCTTTCTTCGGTTTGCTGAACAGTTTGTTGAAACTGGCTTTGCAAACACGACAAGTCAAACGGGCTGTAAGACGCTGAAGCAAGAGTTCTTCCGGTGCGTTGAACAGAACAACTGCATCCAATTTCATTCCTGCTTTTTCCATAGCCGCATCCAGAAGCTCCGCCTGAGGAACGGTACGGGGAAATCCATCCAGAATAAATCCACCCTTGCATTCTTCGGAAGCCAATGCTTTCGCTACCATACCGGCAACAACTTCATCCGGAACCAAACCGCCTTTGTCCATATAGGTCTTGGCAAGTTTTCCAAGTTCTGTGCCATTTTTAACTTCCGCCCGCAGAATATCTCCGGTGGAAATGTGCGCAAGCTTCTCCGCTTTCATCAGCGGATCGGACAAAGTTCCCTTCCCGGCTCCCGGAGGGCCGAGAAAGACAAGATTTCTTTTCTGAATCATCTGTTTACAGTCTCCTGTTCAATTGTTTGTATATATGTAAGAAATTATTCCTTAAATTTCCTTCGGATTTTTACGCCGTTCAAGACACAAAAAAAACGGGACAATCGTGAATTGCCCTGACACAAAACACACGGCAAAAAAGTCCAAGTGCTGTATAATATACAACATACACCAAAGAAATCAACTCTGATTCCTGACTTTTGTTGCAAAAAACCTGTTTTGTGACCCGCAAAAGATACGAACTGCCTGAAGAATAACGGATTTCAGATTTCTTCCGGGAAAAAGACGAAAGCACCATTTCGCGGAATACCGCCGGCGTTCAGAAACTCCGCAAATGCGCGCTGCATGCTGGTTCTGTGCGGAACACAGTCAATTCCCTGTGTCATGGCTTTCACACCGAACACGCGGCGGACCAGTTCAGATCTGCCCTGCCAGGGAAGAAGCCAGGCAGCGTCCTGAAATGCCACTACATTGGAGGTTGACGGCAGGATACGTCTGAACATGGGATCCAGCAGCCAGGACTCGCATGTAAATGCCTTGGGGTCTATATGCTCGATATCACGGAAAAATGCCAGCATGCGCCGGAAAGAATCACGGCACAACTCCGGTGTCATCGGTCCATCGGCAGGAATATGCAGATTGATAACCGGATCCCCTGCTTTTACCGGTTCGTCCCAGTCGGACTTGTCCAGCGTTACCGGACGCGGTGACACGATTCCCCGTTTTGAAACAGCATAACCTGTAATCTGATTGCCGTTTTCCCGTACTAATTCACTCTTGAACTCCACCGGGTCATCGCCCATTGCTGTCATTCCATCCCGATTGAAACTCAATTCCTGGTTCAGTAGCGGACAAACGATAGAAGGATCACTCTTGTGCCGGAAGATACGATACTCACTGAAAAACGTGCAGCGTGTATTGCATTGAAGCCGTCCGATACGGATCACATTCCCTTCCAGCTGGGTGCGTATCCACGGATGACCCGTCATGGAAAGTCCGAATGCGCCATCGTAATTATCGCGGCAGAAATCCATCCATATTTTGAAATCCAGCAATGCTTCATGAAATGTGCTTTCATACCAGCCGCGTTTTTTGTAAAGTTCAATCATTCCGGGAATCCCCGCCAAATCCACCAGAAGGAACAAGGCATAAGGATTTTTTACCGGCTCACCGAATCCCGGATCCCGAAGGGCTGCCTGACCGCCCTCTGTTCCGTTCTGCAGTATCGTTCTGCGCATAAGGCTCCAGGCGTGAAACACATCCGGATTGGACAGGACATCCGCCATTTCTTTTTCCAGCTGTTCCATATCGCTTTGCGTAAAACCTGCCATTCGGGCATATTCAGGGATACTCTGGAACAGCTCATTCTCGGCTGCTTCATGGAATGTCGTATCCGGTTGTTCAAAAATCTGTTTCCAGACGGGATCATTGATTATGATTTTCATTCTGCATCTCCGGTATTCAGGGTATTGTTGATACATATTCTGGAAATACAGTCGGCGAAGTTTTTCTGTCCGGCATCATCCAGAATTTTGATTTCTATACGAAGGAAAAGCAGAGGCAGGTCGCAATGCTTTAATTCAGGCATTCGCACTGCATCTTTTTCCGTTGTCATCAGCACATCCGCATTGGCGGCTTTTGCATCCTTCACAAACTCCAGCAATTCCTCTTCGGTATAACGGTGATGGTCCGCGAAATGACGTTCCAGAACCTTGATACCGCCCTGCTCCGCCAGAAACGCATTAAAACTGGCAGGCTTGGCAATCGCAGTCAAACTGGCTACCCGCTTCCCTTTCAAATATTCCAAAGGATACTGCTCCTTTTCGCCGTTACGGGAATGAACCGTCTGAAAATATTTGGGACAATGGCAGCATTCTATGATTTCAGCACGGAAATTATGTTTGCGGATAAAATCTTTCAGCGGTTGATGACGCGAACGCACAGCGCCGTCTCCGGAATTTTTCTCCCGTTTCACCGGATTCCACTGTTTATATTTCGGCTCATCCGCCTTCGTAAGGAAGATAAAATCGGCACGCCGGATATTTTCAATCGGTTCCCGCAGCAGTCCGCGTGGCAATACATGATGGTTATCAAAAGGAGCAGTAGCATCCACAAGAAGGATATTAATATGGGACTGCAAGCCTAAATATTGGAATCCGTCATCCAGCACAATCGTATCCACATCCAGTTCATTGATGGCAAGACGTCCGGATTTGTACCGGTCCTTGTCCACCAGAATCGATACACCCCGCAGATTTTGCGCCAGCATGTAGGGTTCATCTCCGGCATTTATGGAATCCAGCAATGGTTCCCCGCCTTTCGATACAATCCGGACCTCCTCTTTCTCCGCCCCGGTACGGTTGTCTTTACTGCGGTATCCGCGGGAAAGAATCGCCACACGACGTCCCTTTTGACTGAGAGTTCGCGCAAATATCTCCACAACCGGTGTTTTTCCGGTACCGCCGCAAGTAAGGTTCCCGATACTGATGACCTGACATCCCAACGCGCGGTCCCGGAGAATGCGTTTTCCATACAGCCACAATCGGAATTGTACGCCGTAGCGGTAAAAACGGGAAGCAATAAAGAGAATACCGGTAATAAACCGGTCTATGGGACGATGACGTTTTTCCCGTAGTAATTCGAGAAAGTACTGTTCAAATTTTTCAAACCAATCGTGAAAAAACATATTTTTATCCGTCACACCCGCATTCAGAAGGTCGTTAATATTAAAATTATCCTAATAAAATAGACGCTACAATGTCATTTAGCAAGGTATTCCATGAAAAAAAACAAAAAAAAACTTGAATGCACTTGAACAAATTCTAAAGTGTGCTATTTTATTTTATCCGTGGTTTTCGTATAAGAGACGCTTGTCTCAAAAATAGCCGTGTCAAGTAAATTTTGAATTTTCATGAAGAAATTTCAACTTTTACCTTCTAAAAAGCTGCTTGCAAAGTAACTTGAGGAAGAGAAAATTGAAAGCTCAAAATGAAAAACAAAATTGATAACGGGACTTTTGAAACTGGTGTCTATAAGACCGATAAATCATCCGATGACAATTTAGTTGATAGATAAGATAAACAGAAAAGCCGCTTTCAAAAATAGCGACTCAAGAAAATGGAAAGGCCGACAAAATGAAAAGAACTTTTCAGCCGTCAGTTATCTGCAAATGCCGTAAATGCGGTTTCCGTGCCAGAATGGCAACCAAAGGCGGACGCAAGGTCCTTGCACGCCGCAGACAGAAAGGACGCAAGAGACTTGCTCTCTGACGCTCATGAAACTGGTACTGTGGAGTCTACCGCAGTCAAAACGGAACCCGGATTTCACTTCGGGAAAGAGGGCAAGCTCAAAAAGAAAAGCGATTTCGACGATTTGAAAGCTCATGGCTTGAAATGGAACGATTCGCTTTTTACTTTTCTTGTCCTGCCCGCTTCCGAACTTGACTCAGCTCCGCAGTGCGGTATCATCTGCAGTCGCCGCTTTCACAAAAGAGCCGTCGTCAGAAACAGGGCTAAACGCATCTTGCGGGAAGCTTTCCGACTCACAAGAAACAGGTTCCCTCTATGCCGGGTTCTCTTCATTCCAAAGAAAAAGATATACACGGAGAAAATGGATGCTGTGAAAACACATCTGGAAGCACTCCTCCCCTGGCTGGTAAACAGCCTCCGGAATTCCCCGAAGTCCACTTCTCCTTCTCACTGGCAGGAGCACTCCTGATTCTTATCGTGTTCTACAAAAAATGCATCTCCCCTCTGCTCCCGCCATGTTGCCGATATGTACCAACCTGTTCGGCGTACGCTGCGGAAGCCATTATGACTCATGGCGCTTTCTACGGCAGTTGGCTCGCGGCTAAAAGATTGCTCCGATGTCACCCATGGGGCGGGTCCGGGTATGATCCGGTTCCTCCGAAAAAAGCCAAGTCTTCTGAATCTACACAGTCAATTACAGAACCAAAGGGTAAGTCCGGATTATGAAGTTCGACAAAGAAACTGTTATCGTTATTGCAGTTACCATCGCAATCCTTATCGCATGGTCTATTTATTATCCTAAATATCAGGCTTCACAAAACGAAAAACAATTACGTATCCAGCAGGAACAAGCTCTCGCTGAAGCTCAAAATCAGCAGGCCGCTGCTCAACAAACCATAGTACAGAATCTCCCGCAACAGCAACCGTCTCAACAGACGGCAGTTGCCCCTGTCCAACCGACAGCAACTCCACAACCTCCCGTTCAACCGTCTCAAGCCAATATTCCGGCAGTCCCCGAGCCGGTTCAGCAAATTGCCGTAACCGAATTGAAAAATGAAGCTCCAGTCCTGAAAAACGACCTCCTGGAACTCACTCTGAACAGCATCACAGGCTCCATTGAACAGGTCAAACTGCTGAAATTCCGCAGTTCCAGTACTTCGGAACCGGAAGATTGCCTCGTTTTCAAATCTTACGGAAAATCCACTTTTCAAACAAATATCGCTGATAATGCACAGCATATCGCCGTACCGGTCGTTACCAGATCCGCTGACGGACAAACAGTTTCTATTGTGCGCTATCTGAAAAATTTCAAAATCACTCAGACTTTCTCCCTGAAAGACGGCTCCTATCAAATCCCCGTTTCTTTCCGGATCCAGAATACTGACGCAAACCCCGTTCACAGCGAAATTGTCTTCTGGACCGCAGGTATGCCTTCCATGTCTTGCGTTTCCGAGGATGCCACAAATACCCCGCGTCAGAACGTTGATTATTGTCTTGCCAAAAATGACAATGTGGAATCATTCAGTCCGGATACCGATGACGACCGGGAGGACTTGAACGAACATGAAACAAAATCCGCCATCCGCTGGATCAGTTCCACTAACAAGTATTTCGCTTCTTTCCTGTTCCCGCAAAACAATTGGAATTTCTCCGAAGGTCTGCGTTTGGAACAAACTTTAGCCGAAGACAGAAACGGTAAAAAATGTGCCGTCCCCTCCCTCGGTGGCGTTGCTGTCCTGGATTTGGCTCCGGGTGAAACAAAAAGTTTTGATTTCATCTACTATTGCGGACCGAAAGAACTGAAAGTCATAGACAGTCTGCCCGAAAAAACTGCAATCGAAGCCATGCACATCGCCTACTGGTCCTGGTTCGAGTTCATCGCCCGCCCCATGTCCCGTTTCCTGGTCTGGCTCAACCGTTTCATCGGCAATTTCGGAATTTCCATCATCCTGCTGACTCTGATTGTACGCGGAATTCTCTGGCCAATTACCCAGAAAGCAAACAATTCGATGCGCAGAATGCAGAAAGTTCAGCCGAAAATAAAAGAATTGCGTGAGAAATACAAAGACAATCCGCAGGAAATGAACATGCGGATGATGGAACTCTACAAAGAGGAAAAAATCAACCCGCTCGGCGGATGCCTCCCTCTCCTCCTCCAGCTCCCCATCTTCTTCGCTTTGTATTCCGTCTTCGATTCTTCCGTTGAACTGCGCCACGTCGCTTTCCTCTGGGCAAAAGACCTCGCGCAACCCGACCAGGTAGGTCCAACGTTCAAACTCTTAGGTTTCACGCTCGCTATTCATCCGCTCATCCTGATGCAGACCGCACTCATGGTCGTTCAACAGAAAATGACGCCTCAGCAAGGCGACCCCATGCAGCAGAAAATGATGATGGCTATGCCCATCATCATGCTGGTCATGCTTTATTGGCTTCCTTCCGGTTTGACTCTCTACTGGACCGTAAGCCAGTTGTTCAGCATTATTCAAATGAAATATGGTCAATATGTTGCCGCAAAGGAAGAATCCCTTGAAAAATCCTCCGGCGATACGCATAAAAAGAAAAACTAATATAATGTGAACCTTTTCACAAACGGAGACTACAAAAATGGAAAATGAAAAAATTCTGGATGTGTCCCCATCCACCACAGAAACAGCACCCGAAACTTCACCTGTAGAAAATTCTCAATGCTGCGAAAACGGAGTTTGCTCTTTCTCTCCCGCACACAATGACAAAGAAGAAAACACCGAAGCAGAAAATGTCTGCTCCTGCTGCAAAGACGAGGAACATACCTGCTCCTGCAAAGAAGACGAACATGAGTGCTGCTGCAAAGAAGACGACGAACATGAGTGCTGCTGCAAAGACGGGGCGGATGCCGACTCCGCATGCAAATGCTGCTGCGACGACAACAATGATGATGATGCTTCGAAATCTTCCGAAAATGATGCCGAGGCTGCCTCTGACATCGATATGGATTCCATTCCGAAACATATCACAACCCCCATTACGCAGGAAATGCTTGATGATGCCTCAAAAAAACTTGCGGATATGCTGAATTTGCTCGGTCTCAAGGCGACAATCCAGGCGGAAAACAGATTGACTAAAATCAATTTGGTCATCTCCAGCGATGACGCCGGACGCATTATCGGCAGAAAAGGTCAGAACCTTGAAAGCCTTCAGCTCGTTCTGAATCGCATGATGCAGAAAAACGATGTAAACTGCCCGAAAGTTTATCTGGATATCGATGGCTATTCCTTCGGGTCCCGCAAACCCGTCGCGGACGGCGAAGAATGGCATGGTGGCCCCCGCCGGAAGAAAGACAGTCGCGGCGGCAGCCATTCCGACTTTGGTGAACGTGGAAAACGCAAAGGACATCGTCAGGATCGTTTCGAACGTGGCGAACACAGAAACAGCAAACGTGGCGAACGTCGTGATTTCGAGTCCGATTCCGCAGATGAAGCACTCCGCAATATGGCTTTGGATTTCGCTAAAGAAGTCCGTCAGTGGGGCGAACCGAAAACATTACCCCCGATGAATGCCCACGACCGCAGAATCATCCATGTCACACTGGAAAATGACAAAGATGTCAAAACTGACAGTGTCGGCGAAGAACCGAACAAGTCAGTCGTTATTTCCCTGAAAGGTGAATAACACTCTTACTGCTTTCTGAATTTCCAGACGGGACCATTGTTTGAATGGCCCCGTCTTTTTTTTGCCCGTCCGTTCACTGAAATATATGTGAATAAAGAAATAAATTTGGTGTAAGAAAAGTGATTTTTATGGTAGTCAGGTATATTGAGAAATCTTGACACAAACTGCGTTCTTATAAGTACGCAGAGAATGGATGTTCAAATTCTCTTACCCGTTGAGGGATTTTGCATCGTTATCATGTTAATGATGATTTAATACTCTCAAAACATAAAAAACTTTTCAACATCAGGAGCGAACAATGGGCTTTGGAGATTCCTTTGGCGGTTGTATGGGCGAATTTTGCGCCCTTATTGTAATTCTTGCAATAATTTCAGCACTCGTAGGCGGGTGTTAGTTTTGCGAAACAATCAGTGATTAGTGAATGCGGGATAGAAAAATAGGACCTATAAGACCTATAAGACCTATAAGACTTATTTTTATTTGAGCCGGGGAACTAAAACCACTAACCTCTTCCGTGCTTTTCCGTGGTTTCCGTGGTTTATTCCCCCAAACTACCCTCCCCCACTATTCCCTGACTATTTGTGTTCATTGGTTGTTCATTCGTGGTTCAAAAAACTGCCCCGGGCCCTGACAGATTGTAACGATTACCCCAAAAACATCTATCTCAAAAAAAAAGAATAAAAAAATTTGACAATTTTATAACAAAATGATATATTAGTTTCCGGTGAGTTTTATTCGTTTCAAAATTTTAACAATTCAACACAAGGAAAGAACAAAATGAAAAAAGCATTTGCTCTTGCTCTCGTCGCCGCAGGAATTTCTGTAATTGCTGTAGGTTGCACCGTCAATCTTGATTGCAAAGTTTACATGGGCGAACCCCAGCACTGCCAGATGATGCCTCATCATCCGATGGGATGCCACCACATGATGAGACCCAATGGTCCCGCGTTTGCTCCGAAGGCTCCCGGAATGAAAATCGGAAAAAGAAAACACTTTGGCAAGCCCGCAGCTCCGGCAGTCAAGCCCGCAGCTCCGGCAGCCAAGCCCGCAGCTCCTGTGAAGAAGTAATCTTCCCCGCGGAAGCAATCGTTTTCTGAAATAGGAACCCGGCTGCAGAGTTTTCCGCTGACAACCGGGTTTCTGTTTGTGTTTTATCGTAGTTTCATGTAGTTTTCCCGGATAGACAACAGTTTTTTTGACGTTTGTAAAAGATTGTTTTTATCCCCGCCCGGAAAGGAGTGTTTTCCTTATGAACAGAACAACATTCAAGTATTTTTTGTGCTGCACGGCAATCTTATTTATCACTATTCTTGCAGCGTATGAAACACCCAAAGGCTGGACAACCAATGCGGAAGCCGCCTGGGAACGTTCTGCGAAATCCGGAAAAAATGTTTTACTCCTTTTCACGGGCTCCGATTGGTGCTACTACTGTATTCAACTCCGCGCCCAAGTTCTGGAAACGCCTGAATTTCTCAAATTTGCGAAGGAAAAATTCGAACTTGTCTATATCGATTTCCCGAAGAAAACAGAACTGCCTTCCGAAATCCGTCAAAGAAATTCTTCCCTGCAGAAAAAATATCAGGTCGATGGCTTTCCCTGTACGGTCATTACGGACAGCAACGGCATTGAACTGGGACGCGTCGGCGGATTTACCGAAAAATATACGGAGGCAATTCAGAACGCCATGGTCAAAGACACGCCTTTGAATACAGCTGTTATCCATGGTGACATTCAGGAAGTTACCAAACTTGCGGCGGATGCGTCTGCAATCAACAAGCCAGGGAAAGGCAGATTTACGCCGCTGCATGTGGCAATACTGCGCCGTAGAGATGCGGAAATTGCAAAAATTCTTATTCAGAACGGAGCCAATGTCAATATCACTTATCAGGGGCTTCCTCTTCTTGCTGCCGCCATTTACCAGAAAATGCCCGTAGAACTCATCAAACTGATGATTGATAAAAAAGCCGATGTCAATGCCGTAATACCGGGCAAAAACATCACCGCCCTGCATTTCTGTGCCGCATACGGAACTCCGGAAATCTACAATATGCTTGTCAATGCCGGCGCCAATCCGAAATCCGTTGACAGCGAAAAAAACACGCTGCTTCATGCCGCTGTTCTGGCGCAGAATATTCCCATGATCCGGCATCTGATAAAATGCGGTGCAGACGTTACGGCCAAGGACGCTGAAAAACATACGCCTGCCGATGTTGCAGCAACGGATGAGATCCGGAACATTCTTTCCAAGCCCGTGCCGTTCTCAAAATGACATTTCTGTTTTCCATGCTCTATCTTGCGCTGCTTCTGACAGCGTATTTCTGTAAAAGCTGGCTCCTTTATTTTTCCGGCATATCCCTGCTCACATTCCTTTGTTTCGGATTCGACAAATGGATGGCTATCAAACAAAAAGAACGGATCCCCGAACGTTATCTGTGGACATTGTGTATTGTAGGCGGAACACTGGGCGCATTTGCCGGCATGTTCCTGTTTCATCACAAAACGGTTAAAAAAGCGTTCAATATTCCTGTTTATCTTATTTTTGTTGTGCAGCTCATCATCATCGCACAGATTTTCGGTTATCTTGACCCGCTCTTCCGTTTTATCCGCGAACATTGTCCCGCCATTGAAACAACTTCCGGTCAATAAAAAAACGGCATCATCAAAAAACACGGCACCCGTTTCCGAGTGCCGTTGGGGAATTTTCCCAAAAAAAGAATAATTTTGACAGGCATTTTCAAGAGGGCAAAGACAAAAGTATTCATTTTTTGTCAGACTAAACGCATGGCTTAATCTTTAATAAAAAAATATGAGGTAAAAGATGGAAAAATACGCTTTTTTGGAAATTCCCATAAATCGCATGGGGCTTTATGGTATGACAGAAAATGTTGCGGCACGCGATGCCAAGAACATGAAAATCTATGAATTTACTTGGGAGGAAGAGGATTTGCTCTGGCCGTTATTCAACGAGTTTAACGACACATTTTACCTCTTTATAGATGACTTTGAAGAAGAGATGATGTTGGTCAAGCAATTACCGGAAGCCATCAACATTACGCAACGCTTTATTGCAAATACCACCGATACAAGAACAAAAGAAAATGCGCTAAAAGTGTTGGAAGCGTTGGAGTTCGCCCAGAAGTTGCAAATGCCGGTTGAATTTTGTTTTTAAGGGTGTTTATGATGAAGCAATTTAATATTGAAGTTCCAATCAATCCAGACGGGATGATAGAGTTATTTTATAAGCATAACTTTGAATGCTATGATGCCAATGATTTCAAAATTGAACATTTTAGTGAGCAAGAGAACGAATTATTGCAAAACTCAGTAAAAAAGTTCGAAGAATTGTGTTTGTTATTGCCATATCCCGATGCGGATGGTAACTGGATTATCAATTCGTTAAATATGAAAGAGGCGTTACAGGTTTGTGATGGTATGTTGAAACTATGTGGTAAGCAGGAAGCAACCGCAATAAATAAATTGCGTACTATTCTTGAGTTTGCCGAGGAAAATTTCAAGCCAGTTCATTTTTTTACCGATGAAGCAATGTTACGGATACTTAACAAAAAACGATCGTGAAGGAGGAAAAGCGTGGTAAAATATTTTCACCAAAGCTGGTTATTAGACTGTCCATACAAAAGCGTTAATCTGACAGAATATGTTATAGTTCCGGACGAAGGAGTTTTTATTCAGGATATCCGTTATGAGCGAAATCTTTTTGATTATAACCGTGAAAAATTTACCCGTAAAGTAAATCTTTCACGATTGGATGAAGAAACGGATACGCGACAGGATTGGGAACATTTTTTAATTTCAGCTTCCGAAGTCGATAGACTCATTCTCTGGGATGATCGGAAAAAATCTGAAAATAAAATTTATTCCGGATATCTGCAGGCAACGAGGCAAGCATATATTTGGCATTTACAACAAGCCCAAATCAGCTGTCAGCTTTATTATTGAAACACGGCACCCGTTTCCGAGTGCCGTGTTTTGGGAAGTAACCGTTCTTTTTTTCAGAACCCTTTCCGCAGGGGACGCTGTCCGAATTTTCTGTAACGGTCCGCCTCTGAATTCATCATCGGCTGTCCGTTTCCGGACACAGACCAAAGTGTACCATTTTTGAAGCGGATATCGAAAACCAGTGTTTTCCCCTTCAATTCATCGGTCGTCTTTCCGCTTGTCCATTGCGGGGTCCAGTGTATTGAACTGCCGGCAAACGGGACACAATCTTCGTGTGACATACCTTCTATTGGAGTTTGAGAACCGGAGTTTTCATAAACGGCAACCGTTGCGCCCTCTGTTTCGATATTGATACTGACATCGCCGCCATCCCAGAGGATATCGCGCAAAGCGACTTCGGCTTCCCCGGCATCTTTCAGGGTACGCAATCCAACAAATCCATCCTCACGCAGATGATACACATTGATAGCCGTATCTTCTTCGGCCAATTGCGTCGGGTCGCAGCCATGTTCCTTTTTATTGGCTGTGCCGTAAAGGAAAATAGAACCGTCTTTTTTATCCCGTCTCATGGAGGTAACAAAAACCATATTCGGAACCGAGCCGGAAAAAACGCCATTTAAATTTGGTCTGGCACCTGCAATAAACGGTGTCCGGAGAGAACGCTGCCAGTGGTGACCATTCAGGGAGTAAGCGATTTCGCAGTGCATGGTACCGCCGAAAAATTTAGTATTCAGACTGCTTTCCACGGAATAAATATGCGGGAATCCGATAAACCAGCCGTCATACTCGAACGCGGGCATACCATAGATTTCGGCTAAAGGCGCATCCATACTGTCACATTGAAGGCAGAGTTCAATGGGAGTGAAATTGTGAAAATCCTTTGTTTCGCAAACACCCACACGGCGTTGTCCCCAATCGGGACGCGGCAAAAAAGTATAGGCATCGGAAACGGGATTATAAAATGCGCCCGCAAGGGGTTCCGTACCGATCGGATTCCAGTTGCTGTTTTCGAGTTGTTTGAAATGAATTAAATCGGGAGAAACCAAAATCGAATCGATGATGTGACGTTTTTCCAATTCCGTGGTATCATCCGAAAACAGAATTTTATATCGTTCTTCGGGAGCCGCTTTCGGATCACAAAATACCGCTGCGACTTCACCGAATGGCGTATCCGGCAGAGCCTGATGGGGAAGTTCCACATTGTCACAGCCGGCAGATGTTTCACGGGGAACAAAATCAATTCCGTTTTCGCTCACAGCGGCCATGGTTTTCGGATAATAACCGCTCTTTTTTGTGTAGCCCATGTACAGCATGTGCATTTTACCGTCTATGCCTTCCAGCACCCATACCCAGCCGTAAGCGGTCCGGACATCCTTGTCGCGATAAGTTGCCACAAGCTGCGGAGTTCCGTAAATACGCTCACAACCGGTACGGACAAGCAGTCTCTGGTCATCGAAAAAAAGTTGTTTGAACATTTTTGTTATCTCCTGCGCCTCAACGGATAAAGGAGGTCAAATCCTGAACACCGCCGTTCACAATGGAGTTATAAACCGCATCTCCGATGGAAATGGCTCTTAATCCATCCACGGACTTGGCAAGGATGTCAAATTTTCTGGCAGGATCTTCACCGATGAAGATATCTTCCCGGATCAGCGGATCACCACCACCGTGTCCGCCGACGCCCTGCGGCACATGAATCCGTTCCCTGCCCTCGAAAATCGGGAAATAGTCTATAAACTGAGCACCGTCGTTCAGGTTCGGCAGAGCACAGCCGCCTGCTCCGCCATATTCCATAGTTTCAATTCTGCCGAGTGTGCCGTTGATGGCAAGGCGGTATCCTTCGTAAGGTGTGGAGAAGTTAGCCGAATAGTTCAGGAGAGCACCGTTTCTGTACTTGACATTCGCGACAATCGTATCATGGATATTGATTTCAGAATCGAAAATACACATATCGGGCCGGTAAATTTCCGGTGTGTAAAGTTCATTGGGACGTCCGGCAAAAGAATCCAGATGGTCGTCATGAACATGCACAACGCTCGCCCGTGTCTCCCAGCGCTGACGATAGGCACATTTGCCGCGTTCTTCACATTCACTGCAGTGACGTCCGTCTTTTTTGGAAGGATTGAAAACACCATTGGGACCATAGTGATTCAATGCACCGAAAGCATGCACATATTCCGGAATACCATCAATCCACCAGTTCACTAAGTCAAAATGATGACTGGCTTTGTGTATAGAAAGACTTCCGGAGTTCTCACGCATCCGGTTCCAGCGGTTGAAATAACTGGAACCATGCCGGATATCAATATACCAGGTCAGGTCAACATGCGTAACTCTGCCGACTTTTCCCTCGAAGACCATCTGACGGACTTTCTTATGAACAGAATTGTACCGGTAATTGAACGTACAAATCACTTTGCCGCGTGATTTCGATTCCGCTTCCAGCACACGCAGGGCGTCCGCAGTATTCGTTGTCATCGGTTTTTCCGTAATCACTTCCAGGTCATGTTCCAAACCGCCCGTGATGTAACGCACATGGGTGCAGTCACGACTGACAACCAGCAGCGCATCCGGATGCGTTTCATCAATCATTTTGTCAAATTCTTCCGGTGCATATTCCGGTAAATTGACAGTTTGCGGAACATCGCGTTTGCATACCTTGAAACGGAGCGGATCAATATCCAGAAGTGCTACCACTTCCGCACAATTGTTGAATTGTTCCACAATCGGGGCAATGTACATGGAAATCGCGCGGGCAGAAACGCCGCAGACTGCATATCTTTTTCTTTGCATTTCAGTTTTTCTTTCCTGTTTGAATTGAGTTGAACTTGTTTTTATCAATGGAAAACCGGACATAACGGTTTCCTGTCTGCGGATAAATATAATTCCGTGTCAAGAAAAAACAAGCCCCGGCAAGATGGCTTTCTTTATTTTTTCCCGCTTTGCAGCCTTTTTTTCCTGAAAGAATCCGGATTCGGCAACTTTTGGTAAAATGTTTAAAATCCGGTCTTGCTTTTTTCCGTTTTGTATAGTATAGTACAATCCCGGTCGTAAGAAGATTTAACAACGTTTTCGGAAATAACACAGACGGGATACGGTAATGGATACTACTGGGAAAATTGGTTTTGACAATGAGCTGTATCTGAAACAGCAATCGGAAGAGATATTAAAACGGGCGGAGCGGTTCAATAATAAACTTTATCTGGAGTTCGGCGGAAAACTGGCTTGCGATTTTCATGCGGCAAGGATATTACCCGGATTCGATCCCAACGTAAAACTGAAATTGCTTCAGCGTCTGAAAGATAAAATTGATGTAGTAATTTGTATCTTCTCCGGAGACATCGAACGCAAAAAAATCCGGGCGGATTTCGGAATTACCTACGATGTAGATACAATGCGGCTCATCGACAGCTTGCGGGAACATGAAATCCAGGTAAAGGCAGTTGTTGTTACACGCTATGACGATCATCCGGCCGTAAACAGCTTCATTCACAAACTGGAGCGGCGCGGCATCCGGGTGTATAAACACAATACCATAAAAGGCTATCCCGCAGACGTGGATTTAATCGTCAGCGAAAAAGGCTATGGCGCCAATGAGTATATCGAAACGGAAAAGCCGATTGTGATTGTAACCGGGCCGGGTCCCAGCAGCGGAAAAATGGCAACCTGCCTTTCACAGGTGTACCACGACCATCTGCGCGGGATTTCTACCGGATATGCAAAATTTGAAACGTTCCCCGTTTGGAACCTGCCTTTGAATCACCCCGTAAATATCGCCTACGAGGCAGCCACCGCCGATATCGGCGATTCCAACATGCTGGATCCGTTCCATATTGAGGCAACCGGTCAGACTGCTATCAATTATAACCGCGATATTGCAATTTTCCCCGTTGTCCGCAAGATTTGTGAACGCATCATGGGGAAAGAAAAAGCTTACGTCTCCCCGACCGACATGGGCGTCAACCGCGTCGGATTCGCAATTTCCGATATGGATGTAGTCTGTGAAGCCGCCAAACAGGAGGTCATCCGTCGGTATTTCCGCTACCGTTGTGAGTATGCACTCGGAGCAACCGAACAGGAAACCGTAAACCGCGTAAAAGTTCTCATGGAAAATCTGGGCTTGAAAGAAGAAGACCGTCCCACCGTTCTGCCGGCACGTCATGCAATGGAACTCGCAGCAGAAACTCCCGGTAAAGGGAATGATGGCTATTTCTGCGGTGCCGCTATGATGCTGTCAAACGGGAAAATCGTTATCGGTAAAAATTCACCCCTCCTCCATGCTGCCGCAAGCTGCGTGCTGAATGCCATCAAAGAACTCGCAGGGTTGCCCGCGCCACTGCCGCTGCTCGCGCCGGAAATCATGGAAGCAGTGGGTGATTTGAAGCATAACATCCTGGGAATGAGCCGCATGGGATTGAATTTGGATGAAATGCTCATTGCCCTCACGGTCAGCTCCGCCAGCAACCCGACTGCCGCATACGCCATGAATAAATTAAGACTTCTGAACGGTTGCGAAATGCACATGTCGCATATCCCGACCACCGGCGATGCAGCCGGGTTAAGAAAACTGTGCATCAACGTTACAAGCGACCCGAAATTTCCGAGCCGCGACTTGCTGATTGACTGAAAAATAATATTCCATAATTTATTACCAACCATCGTTAGGAAAGGAAAACGAAAATGGCAGAAAATGTTCTCGACGCAATTCGTGCAAAAGCGAAATCCTTAGGCAGAAAAGTCTGTCTGACTGAAAGTGATGACCCCCGCAATCTGGCGGCAGCCGCCAAACTTGTAGCAACAGGCTACGCGAAACCGATCCTCGTCGGTGATGAAGATGCCATACGCAAACTGGCGCAGGAAAACAACATCAATCTGGAAGGCGTGGAAATCGCCGATGTGGAAAAGAGCCCGAATTTGCAGAAATATATCGACACTTGCGTCGAAATCCGCAAAAATAAAGGTTTGACCCCCGAACAGGCAAAAGCCTGGTTGAAAGATACTTGCGTATTCGCAGCCGCTATGGTCTGCGCTGGCGATGCTCACGGATACGTCTCCGGCGGCGGTAACCCCAAAGGCTACAACCACAATACCGCCCAGAAGACAAAACCCGCTCTCCAGCTCTTCAAAACCGCGCCCGGCAATTCCATCGCCTCCGCTTTCTTCATCATGCAGATGCCCGACCAGAGATTCGGTTACAATGGTGTCCTCTTCTATGCTGACTGCGGTTTGAACATCAACCCCGATGCCGATAAACTGGCTGAAATCGCCGTTACCACAGCAAAAACTTTCAAACAATATACCGGTGTCGATCCCAAAGTCGCCATGATCAGCTGCTCCACAAAAGGTTCCGCACACGACCCGATTATTGACAAAGTTGTCGAAGCAACCGCAAAAGCCAAAGCTCTGGCTCCGGATCTGCTCATCGACGGCGAAATGCAGTTTGATGCTGCCCTGCTCCCCGAAATCGCCGCGAAAAAAGCACCCGGATCCCCCGTCGCCGGTCAGGCTAACGTATTCGTATTCCCCGATTTGAACTGCGGAAATACCATGTACAAAGCAACCGAACGCCTCGCCGGTGCAAAGGCAATCGGACCCCTGATTCAGGGACTGCGCAAACCCTTTACCGATGTCTCCCGCGGATGCTCCGTCGATGATATCGTTGACTGCGCAGCTGTTGCTGCTATCACGGAATGGGCATAATTTCCCGAAAATAAGAGTATAGACGCCAGTCTAAGCAACTCACAAGTGCCGGTTGAAAAATCATTCTTCCGGCACTTTTTTTCTCTCTGGCCACCCGTTATGTAAAAGCCAAGTGGCTAAACCCTAAATTTTATGTTTTTTTTCACAGATATCCCATATCTTTTTGTAATTTGCAGGAAACAACGGACATGAATATCTCCAGTTGCATATTGTTTGACCTCAGGAAAACGTTATGCACGGAGATGCGCCCGCCGAAAGCGGGCTTCCTCCGTGAGTGGTTCATGCCGCCCCGTTGGGGCTCGAATGGTTGTTTTATTTTGTTCCAGGGGTTGCGCCATGGTGTGTTCCACTCCATGGCTCCACCCCTGGCTATTATCGTACCGCCCCGTTGGGGCTGGTTTTGCTGAATTATCGATATTCATCATGTTTGCTCAAACGTTTGTTGAACCACGAATACGCCTTATCGGTCCTGTTTTTATGTTCCGCAGCCACTAATCCCTATTCCCTATCCACTAACAGATTGCGAAAAATACAGGATATCTGTAAATTTTTTTCTTTTCGGTCTTGAAAATCTTTTTTTTCACATTAAGTTATAAGGTTGTTATTTTTTTAATATCTAATGTAAGGAGAATATGCATCGTGAAAGTTTCTGAAATCATTGTTTTCGTCATCTACCTGCTCGCCATGCTTTCCATTGGAGTCTATTTCTTTTTCAAAGACCGAAATGGTGGCGAAAAGACATTCTTTTTAGGTAATCGCAAGATGGGGTCATGGGTCGGCGCACTCTCCGCCGGCGCTTCCGATATGAGTGCCTGGGTGCTGATGGGATTGCCCACAGCCATCTATGCATCCGGTCTTGGAGAAGTATGGATTTCCGTAGGTCTTGCGATTGGTTACGCAATCAGCTGGATTGTGGAAGCGCCGCGTCTCCGCCGTTTCTCGATTGTAGCAGGTGATGCGATTACGATTCCGCAATATCTTTCAAACCGTTTTCTTTCGAAATCGAAATCGCTTCAGGTAATATGTGCGCTGGTATTCCTGGTAGCGTATACCATTTATACGGCATCCAGTATCAAAGCCTGCGGTATTCTTTTCAATAAAGTATTGGGAATGGAAGAACTTTCCGCAATGTATCTGGCAAGTTTCATCATTGTCGGGTACACTTTTATGGGCGGATTTTCCGCAGTTTGCTGGACCGACTTCTTTCAGGGGTTGCTGATTCTCGGAGCCATGCTGATTGCCCCGATTTTTGCCATGTTTGCGTTGGATGCCGCCATGGAACCAATCAATGACAGTAATTTCTGGAATGCTTTCGGCGACTGGCGTAAAATCATTTCCGGTCTGGCTTGGGGATTGGGTTATTTCGGTATGCCCCACATTATCATCCGTTTCATGTCAATCAAATCCCAGCGTGATCTGAAGAAATCAGCGGTAATCGGAATTTCCTGGACAGTTTTAATCGTCTTTTTCGCCGCTCTGATCGGTATTATCGGCAGAATAAAACTGGGTATGAATCAGGAAATTGTTGATAACGAACTGGTTTTCGTGCAGATGGTCCGTATGATCTTCCCCGGCATCATTTCCGGTGTTCTTCTTTCTGCAGTTCTTGCGGCGTCCATGAGTACAGCGGACAGTCAGCTGCTTTCGGCGTCCTCAGCGTTCACCAGCGATATTTATAAATCCGTTGTACGGAACAATGAAGCAAATGGTACGGAACTCATGTGGATTGGTCGTCTTATCGTGTTGATTGTTGCCTGTCTGGCATTGATTCTCGCCACCAATCCCAATGCCGGTTCCATCATGGGACTCGTTTCCAATGCATGGGGTGTTTTCGGTGCCTCTTTCGGACCTGTCATTCTGTTGAGTCTTTTCTGGAAACGGTTCAATTTTGCGGGCGCGATTGCCGGTATTGCCGGCGGTACAATCGTCGATATTCTGTGGATTGCGTTCCTTTATCAAACTGGCATCTATGAACTTTTCCCCGGCTTCATTGCGGGCATGATCTCAGCGGTTATCGTGACACTTCTGACCCCTGCCCCGTCTGATGAAATCAAAGATCTCTATGATAAAGCCGTTCAATACGACGACTGATTAACTGACCGGACAGAATATTATTCAGCCGTTCTCTTTCCTTAAGGAAGGGAACGGCTTTTTTTTCAGCAAAAAGGGAAAAAGAAACGGTCTGCTCTGACTTTCAGTTCCGCTGTCCGGTTATCATGCGGATTGCTGCAGCCGCACAATGACATCCGAACAGTACCGGCATATAGGATATCGTGCCGATGACAGAACGTTTGTTCGGACCGAAATCCCCGGTTTCGCAAACGGCTTCCTCAGGGGCGCATTCCGGAGAAAAAATAACGGTAACTCCGGAAACAATACCGCATTTGCGCAACCGCTGCCGAATGGTTCTCGCCAAAGGACAATGGTCCGTTTTGGAAATGTCCGCACAACGGACCAGTTCCGGATTCAGGCGGTTGCCCGACCCCATGCAGGACACAACAGGCTGGGCGGAAGTGACGGCACATTCCAGGAGTTTGACTTTGGGAGCAATACTGTCAATGGCGTCAATCACGCAGTCACACGGTTGAATAGAGTCTAAAAAATCACGCACTTTCTCTGTTTCCAGATACCGATTCAGCGCCGTCAGCTGCAAATCCGGATTGATATCCCGCAGACGTTCCGCCATCACGTCCGTCTTCGCACGGCCCGTTGTGGACAGAAACGCCCCCGCCTGACGGTTGCGGTTGGAATCATCAAAGCTATCACTGTCTAAAATCGTCATTTTTCCCACACCGGCACGGGCAATCATCTCGGCGGCAGTTCCCCCTACTCCGCCCAATCCGATAACCGCCACATGCGCCTGTCGAAGACGTTTGACTTTTTCTTCTCCGATAAGAATACGTGTTCTGCTTTGCCAATCAGAGTTCATGCCGAAATACCTTATGAAAATTGTTGTTTATTGTCTTCTGCAGCTCTTGTACGGATATCCCGCGTGTCTTTGCCAGCAGGATATACAATTCCTGTATCGTAACCTCTTTCGATTCATCCGTTTCTAAAAAAAGACGTTCCAACGGAATTTCGCATAAATAGCTGGAAATCTGAGAAATATCCCGAACTAATTTAGAACCGAAGGACAGATAAAATCCTTCATCCAACAGTTTCTGTGCCGTTTTTTCATTCCCGCGGAACGAGTGGATAATCCAGGGAACTGACGGATGTAATTCCTGATGCAGCCGCAAAAGTTCCGGAATCGTCCGAACCGCGTGAATCACTACGGGGTTAGACAATTCTTCCGACACAACTATCTGTTGGCGAAAGACTTCTATCTGATGCCGCATATCGGGAACACGACTGTCCAGCCCGCATTCTCCGATTGCGATGCAGTTCGGATGCCGCCAGATCATTGAGAAAGAAGAAACAGACAGGGATGCCGCATCCTTCGGATGAATCCCCGCACTGAATAATGTATCTCCGGACAAAACGTTTTCCGGTGTTGTCAGGGAAAAAATACGCCGGACTCCGTCACCGCTTTTTTCCGTGCCCGATCCCGGATGAATATGAATGTCAAGATAGACTTCCATTTTCACTGTTTCTTCCGCAGAACGGCAACAAAAGAACCATCGCAGTCCGAATCGGCGGGGAAACTTTGCAGCATGCCGTCGGTCCGCAGAGAACCGTCATGAGGCGACTGGAAAGGAACCGGTTCGAAGGAACCGGGGTGTTCCTCCAGAAAACGTCTGATCTGACCGGCATTTTCTTTCTCAAATACCGAGCAGGTACCATACACCAGTTTTCCCCCGGGCCGTACCGAATCGGCAGCCTGGCAAAGGAGGTCGTATTGCAGAGCTGCAATTTCGTCAATTTGATTTTTTCCTTCGATTCGCCATGGTGCATCGGGGTCGCGCCGCCAGCGTCCGGAGGAACTGCAAGGGGCATCAATGAGAACCCCGTCAAAAAGTCTGCCGGGTGAAAAAGAATGTTCCCGGTTGATTATTTTTTTATAAGGTGTTCTGGCACAACGTTCTTCCAGTTCATCCAATTTGCTATCACGAATATCATAGACGGAAACGTGTCCGCGCGGGCCGACCATGGAAGCCAGCAGAAGAGTTTTTCCGCCACCGCCCGCACAGGCATCGAACCAGTTCTCGCCGCTCTGTACCCCGGCTGCAATACCGATACACTGGGATGAAAAGTCCTGCATTTCAAAAAGGCCTTGTTTCCAGGAAAGCGCGGTATAGAACCGGATATGCCGATTGTCAAAACGATACGCATTGAAAACAAACGGATGTTGTTGATATTCAATACCCTTATTCTGAAATTCCGATAAAACCTGAGATTCTTTTCCCGGTACAATCCGTATCCAGAGAGGAGAACGCCGTTTCAGAAACGGCAGATAATATTCCTTTCCGCCATCCGCCAGCAGCGGCAGTGCCCATTCCGGTATCAAGCGTTCATCGGATACAGAAATCCCCGTAAAAGTCCGGAACCGGTCTTCCGGATTCGGCATTGTCAACGCTTCGTTCCATTTCTTCCGTTGTTCTTCCGGCAGAAGGGAAACCCAAAGTTCCGCAGCTCGCGGCAATTCCGATCCCTCTGCGGCAAACGCGGCAAGGATACCATACTCATTCATGGAAAGGCCTGCGTATTTCAGCCAGCCAAGCCACCGGAACCAGGCAAAAACGGCAGGATAGTAAAATTGCCGGTCACGGGAACCGAAATTTCTGTTTTTACGAAAGATTGCGGAAAGCGCCCGGTCTGCGGGAACACCTGTTGCCACGGACTCAGAAACACTCTTCAGAATATCCAGACAAGTCCGGCATTGGGTAGTCATCCATTTTTTACAGTTGTCCGGGATATCGTTCATAAGGTCCATTTTCAGTCAAGAGGAAGCTCAATCGGCTGTTTTTGACGGAACACAAACACGGATCTGTAACCGACAGACCGTGCGAGTTCCACTGCATCTGTCAGATTGGTGGCAACATCCTTCGGGTCATGGGCATCTGTTCCGAGCGTCAGTCGAACACCGGCATCATAAGCCATCCGGACAATTTCAGCTGAAGGATACATTTCCCGTGGAGTTTTCCGTAATCCTGAAGTATTGATTTCCATGCAGATGTCTCTTTTTGCCAGAATCTTAAGAATATCATGGGCAGCTTCTGTGATGGACTTCCGGTTGGAGGGATAAAATGCAAAACGTTTCGCCAAATCCAAATGTCCGGCAATCTCAAAATCTTCATTCCGGACCATCTGTTCCAAGGTTTCAAAATACCGGGACCACGTCCCGTCTATCCCGTAATGCGGCCACGCTCCGACATCCGGAGCAAAATCAAAAGGTTCCGTACCGATAAAGTGGATTGAATAAATACGGTAATCAAACGGCTCCGCATTCACTAACCTGCGGACAACCGGCATCGTTTCATCGGTAAGATAATCCACTTCCGTACCATACAACACCTGCACACCCGCCGGTTCCAAAACGGAACGGACCCGTTTCATCCAGTTCCAGCGGTAATCCGGCAGCTGATGCAGCCGCATGGAATAATCTTCACGATAATTGCAAGGCAGAGGGAAATGGTCACTGACACCATACCAAGCCACCCCCGCACGAATCACTTCCCGTGCATATTCTTCCGGTTCTCCGACAGCATGGCCGCAAAGCGGAGTATGCGTATGCATATTAATCCATTTCTGCATTCTGACAACTCCTTTCCGTTTCCGGGAAACTCAATCGTCTTTGAAATGTCGCTCCAGTGAAAACACCTGACGGCGCATCTCTTCATTTTCCTGACAGAGCTTTTCTATCTGACCTATTGCATGGATTACGGTTGCATGCGTCCTCCCGCCAAATACCGTCCCGATATCCTGCTGGGAATTATTGGTCAGTTTGCGACACAAATACATGGCAATCATGCGCGGCAACGCGATGTTCTTGGTACGTTTACTGCTGGTCAGTTCCCGCGGCTGCAGTTCGAAATGTTCCGCAACCGCTTTCAGTATCGCATCCGAAGTCAGACGCGAGGACTTCTCCTCGGCTTCCTTGTTCAATACATCCAGCAATTTCTCTTCCGCACTCCGGACAGTAATCTGTTCTCCCAAATCCGCATAAACAATCAATCGTGTCAAGGCACTCTTCAAAGGACGGAAATTGGATGTAATATGGGCAGCAAGAAAATTCAGGACATCCTCACAGAAACGGGAGGCATTGGTGTCCTGCATCTGATGCAGAATGGCAAGCCGGGTCTCGTATGTGGATGCGGTAATCTGCATCGTCAAGCCGGATTGGAAACGCGATACCAGCCGTTTTTCCAGACCGGGTATCTCGGCAGGCGGTTTGTCACTGGTCAGAATAATCTGTTTGCCGGCATTGTACAAGGCATTGAACGTATTGAAAAACTCTTCCTGCAACTGTACTTTATTGCCGGTAAGAAAATGTACATCATCCACTAAAAGCATATCCACATTCCGGAAATGATCCCGGAACTTGAAATCCGTCTTGCTCCGCAATGACCCGAGATACTCATTCAGAAACTCTTCACACGTAATGTAACGGATTACTTTCTCCGGATGAAGTGTCTTCATCTCATTCGCTACAGCCTGAATCAGATGCGTCTTCCCCATCCCGGGACCACCATAAATGTACAGGGGATTCTGTTTTCCGGGCGACTGAACCGCCATCGTTGCCGCAACATAAGCATAACGGTTCTCTTCACCGACTACAAACGTGGAAAAAGTATGTTCGGGCAAACATCTTTCCGCCGTCAGGGGAACGGAAGCAACCGGAGTAGTCTTCTCAATCGGCTCTGAATCGTCTTCCTGCAGTTCCTTCGTCTCCGTTTCCGGATTCTCTTTCTCCGGCGAAAGATAGCCGTATTCGAACTCAATCTGCAGCGGATGTCCCGCAACTTTCTCAACGGACTCATTTAACAGCTCGGAATAGCTGTTCATAATCCAATCTTTCAGGAAAGAATCAGGTGCACCTAATTTCAATGCACTGTCTGAAACTTCCAAGGGGACAAACGTCCCGTGAATCAACTCATAAAGGCTGTCCGACTCACCGCGAATCTCTTCGCATACATCCATCCAGAAACCGGACAACGCCGAAAACTCGTCATTCATTTTGTACCTGCCATCGTTTGCTGTCTCTGAAAACACATACCGCTTATAAACTACACCGAAACCGCCAATCTCCATCCTGTACTCTCTCATACAGAACATGAAATCGGAAACAAAATCGTGTTCTCAACGGAAGACAGTTTAATTTTCCAAAGTTATCAACACCTATAACTTTATCACAAAAATACCTCTTAACAAGTCCCCGCAAAAGAAATATTTTATGTTTTTTTTTCCAAAAGGACTTGACGCATTTGTGAATGATTAAGAAAGAAAGATTTAGACAAATTCCTCCTCAAAAAATCGGGAAGACAGAAACGTACTGAAAACGCAAAACTCCAAAAATCAAGTGCAAAAACCAAAAAAAATCGTTTTTTTTTATCATGAGTAAGAAATCAGAAATTTTCAAGGAGATAAGAAAAAAAATTCTCACTTATAAACAAGTTATTAACAAATCAGTACAGATTCCTAATTTGTATCATTTTAGTAATTTTGTCGGATTTGTTCAAAAAACGATTCGTTAATCCGTGACAACTCTTTCAACTTCCATTCCAGACGTTGATAACCCGGACACACTTTCTCAACCTCTTCCCAGAACGCCTCCGAATGATTCATGTGGCGCAGATGACAAAGCTCATGAAGCAGAACATAATCCACTACTTCAGGAGGTAGCAAAATAAGCAGAAGGTTCAGCGAAATCCCCCCGCCACGACTCGAACAGCTCGCCCAGCGTGACTGTTGGCAGCGTACAGAAAGTCTCCCCGGCTGAAAACCGTGTTGAAGAGCCAGTTCTTTCAGGCGGGGGAATAGATAACGGATGGTCATATCATGTAACAAAACACCGATTCCCGCAAAAACACGTCCGGGTTTAAGCAGATTTCCGAAAATATAAATTTCCTTTGTTTTCACGGAACAATTCGCGCCAGTCCATCTTACAGGACGCCACTCGTAATGCATCGTGAACTCGTCGCCGAAATAATCCAGTTGCAAATATTCGGGGAAACAGACTTCCTGTGAATGATAGCTGCGTTGAATGTTTTTTTCGTGAATCGTCCGCAGAGTTCTCGCAAGCCATCCGACATTGGCAGTCGCAAATTCTTTACAGTATTCGGCACTCACTCCCCGCGGCACTTTCATTTCAATGTTTTCCTGCATGGTCACACTCAATTTAACCCGTGTCACTCTTTCCGAACAAAACACATTGCATGGAAGATCTTTTCCATTGATGTTCAGCATAAAAGTAAACCAGAGTTTTTGTTCCATTTTCATTCTCTTTCCATATCTATCTTTTCTTTTCGGGCTTTGTCTGCGGGCGGGTGTTCAACGGATTTACATCCGGAATCATCTTTAATGTAATTGTGACAGCAAAAAATACAACTTCAAACTTGAAAAAAAAGTTTTTGAAGGTAATTTATCATCGGTAACAAGTTTTAACAGCGAAACAAAGATCTGCACTTCTGCATTGGCAGCGTGACAGACAACAAAACTGAGAGGTATCCTATGGCGGAAAAAACCGTAATCATTGCTTTGGCTGACGGCTTTGAAGAAATTGAAGCCGTTACTCCTGCTGACATCTTAAAACGTATCGGCTGCAAAGTCATCTTTGCAGGCTTGAACGGGACAACCGTTACCGGAGCACATGGATTCCGTTTCGTTGCAGATTGTGTTCTGGCAGAAAAAGACGGCATGGACTGTGATGTTTTTGTACTGCCCGGCGGTCTTCCCGGCACAACCAATCTCCGGGATGACAAACGGATCACCAACATTCTGCGTGCCCGCGATGCTGCGGGTAAAATCTGTGCTGCTATCTGCGCTGCGCCATCCGTCTTCGAATTTGCGGGGATTGTCCATGGCAGAACCATTACGGGCTATCCCGGCTGCGAGCCTCTTTCCGGATCGGATAACTGCCATTTCACCGGAAAGGTCGCGGAACGCTCTGAAAATCTCGTTACCGCCAAAGGCCCGGGAGCCGGATTTGCGTTCGGAGCGGCAATTGCCGGAGCTCTGGGATATTCCGACCAGACAATCAACAAACTTCTTGCGGGAATGATGTTCCAATCATGAGATCCTATTATACACTGCTGAAAAAATCCGAAAAATCTTTTGCCCGGCTCGGCAAGCTGGAAACAGCACACGGGGAAATCCCGACTCCCATCTTTATGCCGGTCGGCACTCGGGCTACGGTAAAAGCCATGTCCCCGGAAGAATTGGAAAAACTGGATGCCAAAATCATTCTTGGCAATACCTACCATCTGTTTCTACGTCCGGGCGATGAACTGATAGCAAAGGCAGGCGGGCTGCATACGTTCGAAAACTGGAACCGGCCTATTCTCACGGACAGTGGCGGATTTCAGGTATTCAGCCTTTCCCCGCTCCGGAAAATGAAACCGGACGGAGTGGAGTTTGCTTCTCACATTGATGGTACCCGATTCTTTCTTGGCCCCAAAGAATCGATTCGCATCCAGAAAAATCTGGGGTCGGATATCGTCATGGCTTTTGATGAATGTACCCCCTACCCCTGTTCTTTTGAAGATGCGGAGAAATCTCTGAAAATTACTCTTCGCTGGGCGGAAATGAGCCGGGAACAGCCCTTGGGATCCGACCGGCAAATGTTCGGTATTGTTCAGGGAAGCGTTTTTCGGGAACTGCGCGAATATGCCGTAAAGGCAATGACCGCTATGGATTTCAACGGATATGCTGTCGGCGGCGTATCTGTGGGCGAAGATGAAGAAAAAATGATTGCCGTAATGGATTGGACCGCACACCTGTTGCCGGAAGATAAACCGCGATACCTGATGGGCGTCGGCACTCCCAAACAAATTCTGGAAGGCGTAAAACGCGGAATTGATATGTTTGACTGCGTGATGCCGACCCGACTTGCAAGACATGGCTCCGCTTTCCTGCGCGGCGGTATGGCCGTCCAGGCGAAAGCCGGCAAATATAAAGAGGATTTTTCTCCGCTGGACCCGGAATGCGACTGCTACTGCTGCCGGAACTTCACACGTGCATATATCCGACATCTGCTGAATGTAGATGAAATTCTCGGCATTCGGCTCCTGACCTGGCACAATCTGAACTATTTCCTGCGTCTGATGGAACGAATCCGGAACAGCATCGCTGACGGCACCCTGGAAGAACGCGGAGATTCCATTCTCTGAATCAACGGGACGTCCTTTCCCGGCATGTCAATACTGCCTTGCCGGGGAATGTCCCGATGCATTCAAAGCCTTAAATCAGAACGGGATAAAGAAAATATTGCCGCCCGTCTTTCCGTTTTTCTTCTCTATACGGAAAAGACGCCACATAAAGGAAAAATCGCTGTCTTCCCCGTTCTTCCGCATGGAAATAAACGGGAAAATCAGGGTCTCCGACTGATTACCTTGTCTCGTATAACGATAGAACAACTGCAAAATATGGGTCTTCTCAAAATCGTTTTCTTTCTCGCCGCCCGCAAGAAAATGACAGAAATGCCAGCGGTAGTTTCCATTCTGACATAACTCTTTCCGGTAGAGCAACCCGTTTCCGTAATCCTCATGCCAGCGCACTTCAGCAGTAAAATCATAAAGTTTCTTCAAGGCGGCATAAAGAGCGGGGTCATTGGCCCAGAATTTATCCGGCAGTTCAAAGTGTATATCCGCTGCCGAACGTTTCAGTTCAGCCAACGATTCCGCATTTTTCTTTTCCCGTTTTGCAAGTTCCTCTTCCTCTTGCATAATACGTTCTAAACGAATCTGTTTCTGATAAAAACGAATCCGTTCTTCATGCTTTCCCTCCGCAGGTAAAACGGCTGGTTTTTCTTCCGCTGAATCACGTTTGTTTTTAGCCAATTGCGCTTTTCTGGACTCAATGGAATTATACTCACCACGGATTTTGAACATTTCACGGCGTATTCTTTCCGCACTGCCTCTTCTGGGAAGGTCCGGTTTCTCCACTAAAAACATATCCTTCCCGTGATAAAGCAAACCGCAAAGCGCGTAAACATCCTTATGTTCGCTTTGCTGGTACTCGGAAACTTCTGTTGTGTCGTTTGTATGAATACTCAGATTGTAGTACTCTCTGCTGTCCTTGACAACCTTTTTGGTAGTATCCAGATAACCGAAGGGCATGAAAAAGAACTCTTTATCCAGCGTCGGAGTATATTTTCCAAAAGACAAAAGCGGCAATGAAAACCAGTTTGTTCTTTGTCCTTCTTTCTCGTGGTCATAGTAAGTAATCAAAGCTGGTATCAGCCAGAACGTATTCGTGTCCGAATATTTATATAGGAACAATGGTAAAAAACCGCCATTGTAAGTCGTTTCCAACGGCAAGGTATCCCGTTTCGCTTGCAGCATCTCCCGGAGAAACATCAGCATAGTGACCCGGTCCGTAACCTTCTCCGGCATTTTCAGGTCCGGATCAATTTTCTTCCAGAGTTCCTGAACTGCCTGGGAACGGATATCCGTATTTTCATACTCTAACGTATGATACAGCTCCCGACAGGTCTTCCACCATTGATTTTCCCGGTAAGCGGTATGCTTTTTGAATCGGCTCAGCAGCAGCCACATATCCAGTTCCCAGGTCTCTTTCGTTAAATGATACGGCGTTGAAAGAGAATCGGAATGCAAACAATCGTTCTCCTGCCAGAACAGGAACGGACCTAAGATATTACTGTATAAGGAATAATGACTGCCGTTCTCCCAGTAAAACGGAAACACAAACCATGAAGTGCAATCCGGCTCTTCTTCCCGGTAAAACAAGGGAAAGAAACCGCACCAACTATCTTCAGAATCCGGTAAGTTTTTGATTTGTTCAATTACCCATTTCTCCGTATTTTCATTTTTTCCGGGAATCGGCAAACCGAGATAACGGGACATACTGAGATACTCTGACAATTGTTTCGCGGAAATGTTCCGTGAATAATGATCCAGCAATGGATGTTTCGAGGTATCTTTCCAGACTTTTGATCCGCTGAATACCAGCATGCATTCCAGAAAACTTTTTTTCCGCAATAGGAACCACATCAGGGGGTCATCATCCTGTTCCCATTTCTGAATGTAAAACGGGGTATAGTACCTGTGTCCCTTCCTTTCATTCAGCCGATGACTGGCAATCGGGAAAAAAGTCAGACTTTCCTTATCCCAGACACAGGTAAACACCCATCCGTCACCCGTAGCGGGATTCCAGGAGCTGAGTGGAAACAAAATGGAGTAATCATCGCCTTCATGATTGTAAAACGGACGCACAGCCATTCCGAACGGGTCAAAGTCCATAAACGGCCATAATATGGAATAATACTGATTGGAACGGAAAAAGAACGGCCAGAGATTCACAAGCGTCGCATTGACATCTAAATGATTGTTCGCCAAATCACGTCCACGGGCATAATCAGCAGTCTGACGGTACTTCTCCGAACGAAGCCGGTGCGCTTTCGGCGCAGAATAACTCTGCATAACCCCGCCGGACATTCTCGCCATACGCTCCGAGGACGCACAACCGGTCAGGCAACACGCAATTCCACAAAAAAACAAAACCCCGATCTGCTGAAATCTTCTTCCTGTCATAGTTTTATTCCTTCTGTTCCAGTTTTCAGTAACTTGTTCTACTGAACGCACAAAATATATTCCAAGAGATCACTTCAGGGAATCGCTGCGGTCGGCAGGCAGCCGGTAACGTTCCATAATACGCGGTGTAGCCTGAAGTATTTTCTTCCGGTCCAAAGTAACAATATCAAATTCCCCGAAAGTAAAACTGATATAAGTGTTTTTGCTCTTTTCCACGGCATCTATCAATTCCCGCAAATTCCGGACCTTTTTACCATCTACCGCAGTCAGACGATGCGGGAAATAGTCCTGATACCCCAGATTAACGGCATCCGGAAGAACATAAGTGGAAACCAGAATGTCTTCCAGCGGGTCTTCACGCGTCTTGCCTAAAGGCTCCGTGAGTTCCGGTGGCGGATCGCCCTGTCCGAACTCCATAAGAAAATTCAAGGTCATTTCGGTAAAAACAAAACCGCCTACCATGTAATAGTTCGGACGTGTGTCGTATTGGAACGATTTAATACGGAACAACGTTTTCTCAATACACAGATTTTCCTTCAGAACTTTACCATTCCGCAATAAAGTCAATTCTATGCTCTCGCCAATCTGCTTGTTGTCAATGAATACCGTGAAATTCAGAACTTCACCATTGGGCATTCGCACATAACCATTATTGGAAATCGTCTTGCCGTCTATCGCCAGCACAACATCATTCACCTGCAATTTCCCTTTCGGGATATTGTGGCCGGCAACTGCCAGAATACGAATCCCGGATTGATTTTTTTTCATTTTCAGAAAACGTCGGGCATCGGGATTTTCCAAAAAACCAAACCGGATCCCGATATCGCCAAAGCCATCGACAACACCATTGTCAAGATCCTTCAAAAAGTGACGTATAATCGGTGTCGGTATCATATACCCCAACCCGTCTCCCTCGGAAATCCCCTGAAAGGCAATACCGACTATTTCTCCGTCATACAACACGGGTCCACCGCTGTTGCCGGGATTGATTGCCGCATCCAACTGCGCAGCCAAGAGAAAAAATCCGGAATGGACATACCGCTGCACCTCTATCCGGGAAATTACACCTTCCGTAATGGAAAGACCTACCCCGCCCATCGGAAATCCGGCTACAATAACAGGGGTCCGGACCTCCGGTGTTTCACCGATGGCCAATGCGACAGTATCCTCGAAAAACGATTCGTCGTCCACTTTCAGTAAAGCTAAATCACATTCGTGATCCACGGCAAATACATGAGCTATAACCGGTAAATCGCAATTTTCTTTCCTGACCGTAATAAATGTGGCATCGGATACATTATGCGCATTCGTCAAAATCAAATGCCCTTCTATGATCGCACCTGACCCGGAAACCGAACTCTGCGGATGATTCTGCCACGGCATGGAAAAATCAGGATGACATTTCGTTATCTCCAACCGCACAACTCCGGATAGCGGATTCAGTTGCTGCTCCTCAATCTGTGATATGATATTCTCCGGGTCCAGCGCATTTTCGTCCAATTTCTTTTTTTTCTTCTTTGCACTCATGTTCGTCTCCTTTCCTGCCTTAAAACAAGTTGAATGCCATTCCCATTTTAATCTCTTTCAAAATTTTCCATTACTGTAATGCAAAAACAAAAAAAATCAAGTCCCCGACCCCCTGTTTTTGCCCGGATATTTCCGTATATGGAACGCAGTGTTCCGTCTCTCAGGACGCAAAAGACACGTTTAAAATAAAAAAACCGGTCCTTCCGCAAGGAAAAACCGGTCTGTCGGAATAAGACAATTCTGCTTATTCAACTGTGATAGCTTCGACAGGGCAATTACCTGCGCAAGCACCGCAGGAAACGCAATCATCTTCACTGACCTGAGCTTTGCCGTCAACGATTTTAATTGCACTGCAGGGGCAAACGCCTACACATGTCTCGCAGCCAACACATTTTTCCTGATCAACTTTTGCTGCCATTTTGAATTCCTCCTATAATGGTAGTTCTTGTTATTTTTCTGAAAATTCGCTCAAAGCGATATACCGATATTTTTTACAATACCTTACATTTGACTAAAGTGCAAGTTTTTTTTCGCAGAAAACACAAATTTTACCAGATTTGTCCCTTTTTCTCAAAATATTCCGCTACATGAGGAACTATCGGCTTAATCAGCTTCTTAATCGCACGCGCATATTCCTGAATCTCCCACTGGGCATGCGGACTGTCACGCAATTCCAGAAAATGCAGAAGATTGCTCAAATCAACCGTACCCCAGAACGTTACCATCATATTCTGCGGCAATACTCCGCGTGCCTGTTCGCGGCACACACCGGCGTCCAAAAGGTCATTGTACAGCTTGAGCGAATTTTCATTCTGCGCACGGATCAGGTCAACCAGTTTACCATCTTCAAAATTCTCATCCATCACACTCGCCTGACGGTTTGTCTCCGCCTGACGGCGCAATTTCTGCGGCGTGTAAAATTCAATATCCAGTTCCGTATAACGGCGACTGATTTCATTGTAAGACCAGGTGCGGTGACGATGCCACTGGCCACGTATGAATAACGGACAATGAACACTGAATGTGAAAACGATGTGTTCCAGCGGAGAGGTGTGCTTGTTCTCAATGAGATAATGCAAAAGACCGACATCACGGTCATCCATCTCCTTTTTTATTTTTCCAAACGAAACCCGTGCCGCATTCACAATCGTGGTTTCCGTACCAAGCGTGTCAATCAGACCGACCCACCCCTGACCGCCAAGAACGTATTCATGTCGCTCAGGCGGGACATTAATGTGTTGTTGTTCCATTTTTCAGAACCGCCGCCAAAATTACGGTCTGTTGACCTTCGAACAATGCAGGATGTGCGCTGCGCAATTGACGTTCGCCACTTTCCGCCAACGTGCGTGAACTAT
>CALCCZ010000094.1 GCA_937900075.1 uncultured Lentisphaeria bacterium | reverse complement strand
TACATGAAAGTTATTGCCCTCCAATATGATCTTCTTACAGGAACATCCACTTTTCCATTACGTTTACTCACTATCTTGGGCTTTATCATTGCCTGTATCGGTGTTTTATTCGGGATCTATGTCTTCATCCGATCACAGATTGATAAGGCTTGGGGGGCTGAAGGAGTTTTTGCTCTTTTTGCCATTCAATTTGTTTTTACCGGAGGCATTTTCGCCGCATTAGGATTGGTCGGTGAATATATTGGAAAGATTCATTTAAATTCACGAGCGAGACCGCAATATTTCATAGAGTCCGTAGAACGTAATGAAACAGAAATAAACGTATAACCCCATTTTTCATGTTGTAATCATAAAAACAATCTTAACATATCCTTGACTACGCTGAAATAAGATTCGGCATAATGCTGATTGATTTTTCTGTGAAGTTGTCAACAAAATCAGGAGAACAAAATATGAAGGCTGTCGTACTTGCCTACCACAACATCGGATGTGAAGGTATTCGTGCATTGCTTAATGCAGGATTTGAAATTGCTGCCGTTTTTACTCACAAGGATAATCCTTCCGAAAACATCTGGTATGAGTCTGTCGCAGAGCTCTGCATTGAAAAAAAACTTACAGTTTACGCTCCCGAAGATATTAATCATTCACTTTGGGTGAAAAAAATTTCTGATATGCAGCCTGACATTATTTTTTCCTTTTATTACAGGAATATGGTTAAAAAATCTATTTTAGACATTCCTGCCAAAGGATGTATTAATCTTCATGGTTCTCTGCTTCCCAAATATCGCGGAAGAGTTCCCTTGAATTGGGCCGTTATCAATGGTGAAACAGAAAGCGGGGTAACGCTGCATTATATGACGGAAAAACCGGATGCCGGCGATATTATTGCACAACGCAGTTTTGCTATTTGTGAATCCGATACGGCTAAAGATGTTCATACGAAAGCGGCATCTGAGGCTAAAATTCTTCTGAATGAAACTTTACCTATGATTCTGTCAGGAACAAACAACAGGACACCTCAGGATGATGCGCAGGCAACTTATTTTCACGGAAGAAAACCTTCCGATGGACTGATCAACTGGAATAAATCTGCTTGCGAGATAAGGAACTTGGTCCGAGGAGTAACCAAGCCCTACCCCGGTGCATTCTCTTATCTTGCAGGAAAAAAATACATTTTCTGGTCCGTTACAGAAGTCCCCGGAAATACATCTGCTACACCTGGTTCTATTCTTTCTGTAAATCCTTTTACTGTTGCTTGCGGAAACAATGCCATCCAGATCGATGCTGGACAGCTGGAAAACGGACTTTGTTCTTCCGGAAGCATGTTAGCTGCTGACAACCACTTGGTTCCCAAAATGATATTCAGCAATACACCACGCGGAATTGTTCCTAACTGCAAAAAAAGTGTTTTAATACTGGGGGTTAATGGTTTTATCGGCAGTGCAATCAGTGAACGGTTGCTGCAATCGGGAAAATACGAAATCTTCGGTATGGATTTACGTTGTAACTACATCACGGATTTACTGAATAATCCTGATTTTCACTTTTTCGAAGGTGATGTTCAGATAAACAGGGAATGGATTGATTATCATATCCGTAAGTGCGATATTGTTTTACCCTTGGTCGCAATTGCCACTCCGATTGAATACACCAGAAATCCATTACGCGTATTTGAATTGGATTTTGAGGAAAATCTTCGGATTGTCCGTACATGCTTCAAGTATGGAAAACGCATTCTGTTCCCCTCGACCTCCGAAGTATATGCAATGTGCGATGATGAGAATTTTGATGAAGACAATTCCCGCCTGATTCTTGGTCCCATCCGTATGCAACGTTGGATTTATTCCTGTTCCAAACAAATGCTTGATCGTGTAATTTGGGCGTATGGAACGAAAGGATTAAAATTCACTCTGTTCCGTCCATTTAACTGGATGGGACCGAAACTTGACAGTCTCAGTTCCGCAAGAAACGGCAGTTCCCGCGTTATCACACAATTGATTCTGAATTTGGTTCAAGGTAACCCGATTCAGCTTATTGATGGCGGAAATCAAAAGCGTTGTTTTACAGACGTATCCGATGGTATTGAGTGTCTTTTCCGTATTATTGAAAACAAAGATAATCGTTGTGATGGAAAAATTATCAATATCGGGAATCCCGAAAATGAAGCAAGCATCAGAGAACTTGCTTATACCTTAGTTGATCTCTTCGAAAGACATCCCATGAGAAGTAAATTCCCGCCCTTTGCAGGTTATAAAGAAACAGAATCCGGAACTTTCTATGGCGAAGGGTATCAGGATTGTCAGCATAGAAAACCGAGCATAAAAAATGCATGGAAATACTGCGATTGGAAACCTGTTGTCGGGCTTCGTGAGTCCGTTGAAAAGACTTTGGATTTCTTCCTGAATCAAGCCGTAAACAGCGATGAATTCGGCTGTAAATAAGGTGCAATCATGAAAATCGCCTTGCGTGTCGATGTCGATACCTTCCGGGGTACTCGTAAAGGAGTACCCGAATTACTTCGGATTATGGATAAACATTCTATTCGGGCAGCCTTTTTCTTCTCCGCAGGGCCAGACAATATGGGACGTCACCTTTGGCGTCTTCTGAAGCCAAAATTCCTTTGGAAAATGTTACGTACCAAGGCCGCAAGTTTATACGGTCCTGAAATCATCCTCATGGGTACCATGTGGCCCGGGTTGCAAATTGCAAAACGTAACCCTGAAGTTTTGCGCAGTTGTGCCCGTGCTGGACATGAAATTGGACTTCATGCATGGGATCATCACTACTGGCAAGCACATATTGATACCATGTCTGAATCGGTCATTCAAGAACATTTACAGAAAGCATTCCAGGCAATTTCCGATATTACCGGAGCACCGCCTACTTGCAGTGCCGTACCGGGATGGCGATGTTCCGATGCGACTCTTTTAGTTAAAGAAAATTTTCATTTTCAATACAACAGTGACTGCCGTGGAACATATATTTTCATGCCCAACATTAATGGAACGAGACTTTCAACACCCCAGATTCCCCTTTCTATGCCGACATACGATGAGTTACTTGGAAGAAATGGTGTTACAAACGAAAATTATAATGAACGCCTTTTGGAATTTGCGCATGAAGACACAATGAATCTCCTGACGATTCATGCGGAAGTAGAAGGTGGAATATGTTCCGGAATGTTTGATAAATTTCTTCAGTTGGCAAAAAGCAGAGGTATTGATTTCGTTTCCCCTTGCGAACTGCTGCCTTCCAATTATACCAGTATTCCGGACGGAACAATCAGTCAGGGAATGATTCCCGGCAGAGAGGGTACCTTGGCAATTCAATCGAATGTATAAACACAAACACAACATACGTTGGAAAGTCGTAAAATGAGAAAAACTTTTTTGCCTTTTTCAAGACCGTCTATTATAGAAGAAGACATCAAGGGTATTGTTGATGTCTTACATTCAGAATGGATTACTACCGGTCCGAAGAATTTTGAATTCGAGACTGCATTTAAGGAATATACAGGAGCAAAGGAAGCTGTTTGCATGACTTCTGAAACAAGCGTAATGCAAACTCTTGTCCATGCTATCGGATTAGGGCCCGGCGATGAAGTAATCACCCCCTCTATGACATGGGTTTCAATGCCCAATATCACAAGTTTGACTGGTGCAAAACCAGTTTTTGTTGATTGCGATAAAAACACCCTTATGATTACAGCTGAAGCAATCGAGAGTGCAATCACTTCCAGAACCAAACTTATTGTACCAGTTCATTTTGCCGGAGCAGTTTTAGATCTAGATGCAATCCGTGCGGTGGCAAAAAAACATAACATTATGCTTGTTGAAGATGCAGCTCATGCTTTAGGCGCTGCTTATAAAGGAGCAAAAATTGGTTCATCCAATACGGCTATGTTTTCTTTCCACCCAATCAAGAATATTACTTCCGGCGAAGGCGGAATGTTCGTTACGGACGACGTAGATTTGGCGAACAGACTACGCAGTTTGAAATTCCATGGATTAGGTGTCGATGCTTATGACAGAAAGACTCACGGCAGAATTCCTCAAGCTCAAGTTGTAGAACCTGGATATAAATTCAATCTTCCTGATATGCAAGCAGTTCTCGGTCTTTCTCAACTAAAGCGCGTTGATGCCATGAACAAAAAACGTTCAGAAATCTACAAAGAATATATCACACGTCTTGCAGAAATTTCTGAACTTTCTCCTTTAGGATTACCAGATTATGATTTCAGACATTCCTACCATCTCATGGTAGTACGTTTAGACGTTGAAAAAGCAAGAATTAACAGAGATTCTCTGATGAGTGAACTGAAACAACGGAATATCGGAACAGGACTTCATTTCCGCTGTGTTCATCTGCAAAAATACTATCGGGAAATTCAAGGTTGCCATCCAAACACCCTCCCCCATACCGAATGGAACTCTGAACGTATTTTCTCTCTTCCGTTCTTTCCCGATATGACAGAAGATGATTTGAAAGATGTCATTGATACGCTAAAAGAAATTTTGGCTCACAAATGATTTGTGCTTTGCTTCATCGGTTTGTATAAATCGATGAAGCGTCATAGTTATCATGCATTTCTACATCACATACGACATAAAATAACGATAAAATAATATTCTTTCAATTTTCGATATTGCAGTTTGCCTCAATATATGCTATATTACTACGTTGCTAAAAAATTTATTTTCCGATGAGGCTTTATTTTATCATGAAAAAAACGAATAACGCATATAAACCGGCAGTGTCCATTATCAGCTTAGGTTGTGCAAAAAACCATGTTGACACTGAAATTGCTGCGGCACTCCTTCTTCTTGACGGTTTTGCATTTACCGACTCATACGAAGATGCGGATATTTTTTTCATCAATACCTGTGCTTTTCTGAAGTCTGCGCGAAAAGAAGCCGAAATGGAAATCCGTTCCGCAGCTAAAATAAAAAAACTTGATCCAACCAGAAAAATCATAGTAGCCGGTTGTATCAATGCATGGGATACGGATGGAACTTTCCGGAACTCTCACCCAGAGGTAGATGCTTGGGTCTCTATTCATTCCGTGGAAGACATCGGTAAAATCGTTACTGCTGTCTGGAATAATTCACCCTTTCCTGTCCCCCGTAAAACTCCTTGGCTTTATGATTGCAGCACACCGAGATTGCTTCTGAACAACGGCAATTTCGCCTATTTGAAGATTTCCGATGGTTGTGATAACCG
>CALCCZ010000093.1 GCA_937900075.1 uncultured Lentisphaeria bacterium | reverse complement strand
TTTGGAGAAAACAATAATCGGATAGTGGATAGTGGATAGTAGTGGGTGAAAAATTTCGTGGCGTATTCGTGATTGTGCGAGGCTGGATTGAAAAACAGGACCTATAGGACTTATATTGTGGATAGACGATAGTGGATAGACGATAGTGGATAGTGGCATGGAACCTTCCGGATGTTATTCGTGATTGTGCGAGGGACATCAAGAGCAATGTAAAAAACGGACCGATTATAAGAAAAAATGTGATATCTGTGCATAAAATTTAAAATTTCACTTGAAAAAATCAGGAATTATTACTATCTTAATACAAAGGCAGATGACTGCTTCATCTGTGACCATATACGTTTTATTTCTACAACAATGGATGTTTTATTTTACAGGGCATCCGCAATAATTGGAAAGGATTTGATTATGCCAGACCTCAAAGGAACCAAAACCGAAAAGAATCTTCAGTTCGCATTTGCAGGCGAATCTCAGGCGCGCAACAAGTACACATATTTTGCCAGCAAAGCCAAAAAAGACGGTTATGAACAAATCGCCGCTCTCTTTGAAAAAACTGCAAATAACGAAAAAGAACATGCAAAACTTTGGTTCAAGGCCCTGAATGGCATCGGCACCACGCTGGAAAACCTGAAAGCCGCTGCTGCCGGCGAACACGAAGAATGGACAGAAATGTACAAAAAATTCGCCGAAGAAGCTCGGGAAGAAGGTTTTGTGGAACTGGCAAAACAGTTTGAAGGCGTTGCTGCCATTGAGAAGAACCACGAAGAACGTTATTTGAAACTGGCGGAAAATATTGAAAAGGCGGAAGTCTGGGTCAAGATCGGCGAAAACCGTTGGGAATGCCGTAACTGCGGACATATCTACATCGGTGAAAAAGCACCCGAAGTTTGCCCCGTCTGCAAACACCCGCAGGCTTATTTTGAAATCGAAGCCAAAAATTTCTGATTGGATTCCCTCATTCCTTTACAAAAATGATCTGTCCCGCTCCACCCGGGCGGGATGGCTCATGTTCCCCTGCTTTTCATTATCTAACCGCAGGGGGAACGATTCGTGTCCAGAACCGATTGCAAATTTGAATAGTGGATAGTTTTCTCCAATGAAAATAGGTCTTATAGGTCCTATTTTTTTCCCTGCCGGATAACATCCACAAACCACTAACCACCATATAGGTCCTACAAATCCTATAGGTCCTATTTTTCATCCCGTCCAAAGCAATCACGAAAAATGCCTGTCATTTTCAACACCACCATTCCATCCCGTTTGAGCAAACACGAACGACATCCGAAATTTTTCACTCAAAGCCCCAATGGGGCGGCCCGAACCCTTCACGGAGGAAGCCGCCTTGCGGCGCATCTCCGTGCATAACGTTTGCCTTTTTTGAAACCACGAAACACACGAAATACACGAAAAATTAGTGGATAGCGGATAGTTTTCTCCAATGAAAATAGGTCCTATAGGTCCTATAAGTCCTATTTTTATCTGTGTCGGGAAACTCCGGTATTTTTCCATGGCTGCTGCGTACACTACCACCTGACCCCAGTCCACTAATCCCTATTCCATGGCAGATTGCAGAAAGATGCGGGATATCTGTGAATTGAATTTGAAAAGTTGCCGGGAGATGCTATAGTAGTGAGTGATTGCCGGATTCCCGGCTTGAAAGATATTTACAGAACAGTATTTTTTGATACGGAAGGTACTATGCTTCGTTTCATATTGCGCAGAACAGCCTATTCTTTTTTGATTTTGATCGGTATTCTGATCTTGACCTTTGTTTTGTTCCGTATGGCTGCAGGCGATCCCGTTGCGCCTTTGCTCGGAAAGAATCCGCGTCCGGAGGAGGTGGAACGTCTCCGGGCGGATTTAGGAGTCGACCGGCCCCTTTTCTGGGGAAAGTGGCGTTTGACAGAGGCATATACGACAGCGGTATTCGAGAAGAAACGGGTTCAGTTTCAAAATGTATCCTTGAGCGGAACTTTTGAAGGCGGCAGAATCGGGGTTGTGCTTGGAAAGGATGCGCAGCTTGCGTTCCGGCGTAATTTTATTCCTGACGGACAATCCTGCCGGGTGGAAATCGATACGGATAAGCCCTTACTGTATGACGGCAAGTTGTATGAACCGTCCTGGGGCAATGTGAAGATAGAGTTGCCGGACCGTACTTTTCCGGAAGAAATCATCATTACCGTTCCGGAGGATGGAACGACCGTAAAACAAGTTACCTTCAGCCGCCAGACGGATACTCCGTTTGATTCGCAGTTATATTCTTCTCTGAAGGAAATCATATCCTTTCAGAAGACATTTCCCTATATATCGGTGTTTAATTTCGGGAAAACGCTCTATACGCATGAGTCCATACGCGGTAAACTGTGGCGTGGAATGGGACCATCGCTTCTGCTGATGCTTCCGATATTTTTCGGAGAATTGTTTTTTGGACTGGTATTTGCCATGATTTCCTGCGTTTTCCGTGGAACGTGGGTGGACCGGGTCATTGTTGTTCTGTCCGTTGCCGGAATGAGTATCAGTTATCTGGCACTGATTATTTTCGGACAGTGGCTGTTGGGATATTACTGGAACTGGTTCCCCGTCTGGGGATGGGGCAGTTTAGATTGTCTGTTTTTACCGGTTATAATCGGTATTATCAGCGGGACGGGGAGTGGTGTCCGATTTTACAGGACCGTTTTTCTGAATGAAATCAACCGTGAATATTTAAGAACCGCAGCCGCGAAGGGTGTACCGCCTTTGGCTGTTTATGGAAAACATCTGTTCCGGAACTCGCTGATTCCGGTTATTACGCGGGCGTCCGGGGTATTGCCGTTTCTGTTTACGGGCAGTTTGCTGCTGGAGAGTTTTTTCGGGATTCCCGGTCTTGGAAGTGCCGGAATTAATGCCTTGCATGATGCCGATCTGCAAATGCTGAAGGCGTTAGTGCTTTTGAGTTCATTTCTGTTTGTCGTAATCAATTTGCTGACCGATATCGCATACGCATTTGTGGATCCGCGTATGCGTCCGGAAAAATGAATTGTCCTGCTGCGGGGAAGGGTATATTCATCAGCGGTTCATCATTTGCCGTTGAAAAGGGGAGTTTCCGTTTTTACGGAGAGTGATCCTTCCGCAAAGATTGCTTTTTCTACTGCGTCCGCCAGACGGGTAAAGAGTTTTTGATTCTGCCAGAGTTCAGCGCAACGTTTCAGAAAGGGCAGAGCGGTCTTCCATTCTCCGGCAGAAAATTTTGTTTGCCAGACGGCTGCAAAGAATTCGCAGTATGCCTGTATTCTGTCCCTGTGCAGTTCCGGGCCGTGCGGTTGATCCAGAAGAAATGACAAAAGCGGTACAGCGTTTTGCGGCAATTGCAGGTCATCCTGGATAAGACCTTCCGGGTCGAGCCATGAATCCGGTTTTTCGGGGGTATAATTTAAGAAAGTGCGGTCCCAGAGATCGGAAATGGTTTCCGTGTTTCCTGTGTTGAGAAGAGAAGAAAGGGAGATCATAACGGGAACAAACGGCAATTAATTGTCATCGGCATCGCGGGCAGTATATTCAGCATCCATCTCAATGGGACCATCTGAATTTCCGCTGCTCCAGTTCCGGGCAGTTGTTTTTTCTTTACGATGCGCCGGGTCGTGCGGAAAAACAAAGAACCGTACGAAATTGGCGAGTGAAAAGATTTTTCTCGTTTTTTCGTAAAGATTCGGGAAAATGATTTTCGCGATTACCTGAAAAAGTATGATGGATGCAACCAGAGGAAGCGCGATTGAGAGGATCAAAGCCAGCTCAACGGGAACCAATAACCATGCGATTACGGTAAGCAGAAAAGAATCGATATTATCGTTTGATTGAGGTTCCATAACAGTTCAACTCCGGAACAGACCATATTTCAGAATGCAGCGGATAGCGGAAATCCCGTCTTTCCAGTTGATTTTCTTGCCTTCCGCTGCCGTACGCGGATGAAAAGCGACCGGGTGCTGGGTGATTCTTGCCCCGATTCGGTCCAGTTTGAGCGCGAGTTCCGGTTCGATTCCGAAGCGGTTTTCCTGAAGTTTGATTCGTTTCAGCAACTGTCGGCGAATCAGTTTATAGCAGCATTCCATATCCTGGAGTTTATTGTGCATAAAACAGTTGCAGAAATTTGTGAGGAATTTGTTTACCGCACGGTGGAACGGACGCATATCGGCATATTCCGGATTTTCCCGAATCATGGTTTTCCGTATTCCGCAAATAAAATCATAATCGCCGTTTCTCAGAATTTCCAGCATATCGCGGATGTCATTGGGATCATACTCCAAATCGGCATCGTGAATGCAAAGAATTTCGCCGGACGCGACTTGAAATCCGGTCTGGACAGCAGCACCTTTCCCCCGGTTGTACGAATGGCGGATGATGCGGATGTTGGGTGCGTCGCATTTCTGGAGAATGTCCAATGTTCCGTCTGTTGATGCATCATCCACGAAAATCCACTCCACATAGACATCCTCGGGAAAATCCGTGGCAAAGACGCGATCCAAAACGCCCTGGATATGTCTTTCTTCATTGTAAACGGGTACAACAACGGAAAGCTTGACTTTGATATTTTCATGCCATTTCATGGAAAAATCCTTTTGAAAGTGTTTTGCCTGCGTGTCAAAGAGTGAAATTGAATGTTTTAACCGGCTGTGCAGGCGCAGGAGCCGGGGCCGGGGCAGGAGTTGGAGCAGGAGCCGGGGCCGGGGCAGGAGTTGGAGCCGGAGCCGGGGCAGGAGTTGGAGCCGGAGCCGGAGCGGGAGTCGGGGTTGCAGGTGCAGCCGGAGCAGGAGTGGCTGCCGGGGAAGCCGGAGCTGCCGGGGTTGCCGATGCAGTCGGAGCTGCTGCCGGAGCTGCCGGGGCAGCGCCATTGGGATTCAAACGTTTCATTAAGTCGTCATAGCTTATTCCGCAAGAACCTTCCGGGAGTTTCCGGATATCCTCTACGGACGTAAATGTTTGTCCTGAGGGCATCAACCGGAAGCAGATCTGGTTTCCGCCGAGTTTGTTTTTAGCGATTGCGCGTTCTAAAGTCAGAATTGGGGTACCATTAAAATTATCCGTACCGGACTCATTTTTCTGCGGGAGCGCGAAGAGCATACGGACGAAACTTCCGCTTTCGGGGGTAATTTTCCATGCGGATTCCTGCATGGAGAACGGCACATCGTTTTTTGCGATGGCGAGGCAGGGATAAACGGAGTTGTTGAACTTCAGCTGGCAGTCGAATCGGGAAACCGACCGGATATATTCTTTCATTTCCGAGTTCGGGTCGTTGACATCGGAAGGCAAGCTGTAAACCTGCGGACGCAGAATCAACTGTACCCAGGCGGTGTTTTCACCGTATGGTGTTGCGTCGTATTCGTTTTCATCGGCGAAATCGGGTTTAACAAAGGAAATTTCAGCAGAAACAACGGTTCCATAAGACCCTTTGGCAAGATTGATCTGAGTTGCTGCCGGGTTTGCGGGTTCATCCGGAGCCGCGGGCGAATCTGCCGGAGCTGCGGCAGCCGGTGCGGAAGTTGTATTTTCAGATTGTTCCGGTTCATCTGCCGCTGCCGCGAGAGGGTAGGAACAAAGTACGGAAGTTGCCAGCAATGAGAGACAAAAAACAGAATTTTTCATAAAAACCTACTCCGGACAATTTTTAACGGGAAAGAAAATTCCTTACAGATATTATACAATAAATTTAGCAACACTTGCACAATTTGTCAAGGGTTGGAATTTGTAATTTTGCAAAAAAGCAGTATATTAACTTGAGGAAAAGCCCCTGACAGGTCATTTTTCCGCAATCATGCGCATGGTGTCATCGTGCGGAAACAACAAATCTATTACACTTTCGAATGGACGATTTATGGATACAGACACAAAAAAACGGAATGTTTTTATAGACAACATCCAGTATTTCTTTTTCCGGCTTGTGACAGGGATTATACGTTCGTGTTCATTAAAGACAGCTTACAGACTTTCTGAAATCGTCGGTTTTTTGTTTTATTTAGTGGATTTCAAGCATCGGAACCGCACGATCCGGCATATTCTTCACAGCGGTATCTGCACCGATATGAAGTCGGCAAAGCGGCTTGCCCGGAAGAATCTTACGCATTTAGTGAAAGTCTTTGTGGAAATCACGAAATTTGACCAGATTGTGAATGAGGAAAACTATGCGGAGCATGTTCGTCCCGCCAAGGATCCGATTTCCCAAAAGCTGTTAAGTCATGAAGGCGCTATTCAGACAATTGTCGCAACGGCGCATTTAGGCAACTGGGAACTCGCCGGCAGTGCGTTTGCATTTCTGTCCGGTATTCCCATGACATCGATTATGCGTCCCCTGGGCAATCCGAAAATCGGGGAATATTTCTATCGGCACCGCTGCAGTTCCAATCACAAGACGGTTTCGCGCGAAAAGGGGGTACGTCCCCTGCTGGTCGCGCTGAAAGCGGGCGAGACGGTTACAATTGTTTCCGATCAGCACGCCAATCACCGGGAAGGCGTGGAAGTTGAATTTTTCGGGCATCCTGCCCGGGCCCATGCGACACCTGCGCTTTTGCATTTGAAGACCGGAATTCCGATTATTACGCCCTATATTGTGCGTGTGGACGAGGATTTCCACTTTGAACTGCATTGCAATGAGCCATTTTATTACGAACAGACAGAGGATCATCTTGCCGATGTTCACGCTATCTGTCAGCATTTTACAACAGAAATCGAAAAAGCGGTTCGAGCCTATCCGGATCAGTGGCTCTGGGCGCACAGACGCTGGCTGGATATCGAACGCGGTCACGATAACGAGTATCGCAACGGCAAAAGAATAGAGCCTGCAACCACGGAGAAAGAAAAATGATCAGACCCCTTCAAAACTTATCCAGCAAAAAACTTTTAGTTTCCCCCTCGGTTCTGGCGGCGGATTTTGCCAATTTGGGACGGGAACTTTCAGAAATTGAGCAAGGTGGCGCGGATATGGTCCATCTGGACGTGATGGATGGTCATTTTGTGCCGAATCTGACGATTGGTCCGGCATTGGTCAGTGCTGTCAGAAAACACACAACTTTGCCTTTTGATGTGCATCTGATGTTGTCGGATCCGTTGAAATATGTGGATTCTTTTGTAAAAGCGGGTGCGGATCATATTACTTTCCACATTGAGTCCGACAGTAATCCGGAGGATACCATCCAGGCAATTCATGCGGCAGGACTTTCCGCCGGACTGACTTTGAAGCCCGGAACGCCCGTGGAAGCACTTTTTCCTTACCTGACCAAAGTTGAAATGATTTTGATTATGACCGTAGAACCCGGTTTCGGCGGTCAGAAGTTCATGAGAGACCAGCTTGCCAAAGTCCGCACAGTGGATGCGGAACTGAAAAAACTCCGGCATTCCGCCCATATTCAGGTAGATGGCGGATTGGATGCCGGCAATGTACAGGAAGCTGCATCTGCGGGCGCCAATGTCATTGTTGCCGGTACGTCCGTATTCCGGAATCCGTCCGGGAAGACCGCTGCTATCGGCGTTTTGCATGAAGCAGAACAGTTTTTGCCGCGCTGAATATGCAGAAACTGCTTTTTTTTCGGGATGTTCTTGCCGAACGTTTCGGACAGACATTGCAGAGAATCCCGATTGATCCGGGTTTTTCCTGTCCTCACAGAACACTGTCGGGAACCGGCGGGTGTACTTTTTGTGCTGCCGACGGGAGCCGGGCGCGACATTTGTCCGCAGGGATGACGTTAGAGGAACAAGTCGAACGGGGCAAGGAGTATGTTCGTGTCAGATATGGCTCCAATGGCCCGTATATAGCTTATTTTCAGGCATTTACCGGAACGAACGCTCCGGTTGATGTGATACGCGGCATTTACGAAAAAGTCCTCTCCCTTGCCGATTTCAGACTGATTGCCATTGGAACGCGTCCGGATTGTCTGCCGGAGGATTGTCTGGAATATTTGGACGAACTGAACCGCCGCATCGGCGTGATTGTGGAATTGGGCGTTCAAACCGCGAATGATACCACTCTGCAGCGGATACATCGCGGACATGATTTCGCCTGTTCCGCCGATGCTGTATGGCGTTTACATAAGCACGGCATTCCGGTTGCCGCACATTTGATTCTGGGGTTGCCCGGTGAAACCGAAAAAGATTGGCTCTATACGGCGGAACAGATTGCCCGGTTGCCCTTTACCGCCGTAAAGATTCACCAGCTGCTTGTCTTGAAAGGAACAAAACTGGCGGCAGAATATGCGGCCAGCCCATTCCCGACGCTGAACGAATACGAGTATGCGGATGCACTGGAAAAGGTCCTTCGGATTTTGCCGGATTCCATGAGTATTATGCGTTTGACCGCCGAGGCGGAAGAAGACGGAATTATTGCTCCCCGCTGGTGGATGAAAAAAGGACAGTTTTTAGAAATGTTCACCGGAAAATTCGAACAGGCGGCTCAAAACCGATTTGTGCCATGCAGGACCGGGGATGGCTCCTTTACCCTGTATCACCCCGAATACCGCCAGCATTTTCACAGTGTTGCCGGAGCAAGGGAAGAATCGGTACGGAAATATCTGATTCCCTCCGGGCTGAAAGAAAAATTGCAGACAAAGAGTCACGTCCGTCTGCTTGATGTCGGTTTCGGGCTTGGCTGTAATGCTTCCGCCGCATTTCATCTGGCGGAAGAAACTGCGTCCGGACAAATTGAAATTATCTCGCTCGAACTTGATCATTCTGTGCTGGATGCGGCGTTGTCCCTTCCGGAACAGCCGGACAGCGAGATGTTGCAGAGTCTGAAACAGACGGGTAGTTTTCAAGGCAGATATTCCAGTATCCGTTTCATTCCGGGTGATGCGCGGAAAAATGTGCCGGACGGTCTTTTCGATGTGATTTTCCTTGACGGTTTTTCATCGGAAAATAATCCGGAACTCTGGACGGCAGATTTTGTGAAGATTCTGGCGGATCATTTAGCCGATGACGGTGTACTGACGACATACTCTTCCGCTTATCCGCTTTTCGGTGCGCTGATGAATGCCGGTTTACAGGTTTTTCGTTCAGAAGCATTCGGAAGACGCCGTCAGGGGACAGCTGCTTCAAAACGTGCTTTGGACTATCTGGAGCCTCTCTCGGAAAAGGATACCGCAATCACGCAGAAATCCACTGCCGGAGTGCCTTTACGGGATCCGACGCTGGACGCCACGCGCGAGGTTATTTTTGAGACACGGGCAAAAGAAGTCGCGTTATTGCGGAAACGCGGGATTCCCAAGTGGTACATTGCTCCGAAAGAACAGGGTAATATTTCCCGCTGATATCTTTTTCACCGAAACCGCATCCGGCCAAGACTTTTTTGTGCTGCACGGTTTATTTGAGCTTGGAATACAGTGCTTCCCTCATGATTTCTACGGGTGCCGGTTCGCTGAACCAGATTTCATATGATTTTGCC
>CALCCZ010000092.1 GCA_937900075.1 uncultured Lentisphaeria bacterium | reverse complement strand
TTTCGGCCTCAGCGATATGACTTCCGGGAATGATACTCTCATAGTTGATGACTTTTCTCAATTCAGCGGCAGTGGCAGTTATTCCGTTACAATTTCGGATGAACATGAAGTCGGTACTTATCTGCTGGCTGGCAATGCGGAGTCTTTCACGGGAAGCATTTCCGTTACGGGATTTGCTGGCGGTACCCCCTTTATTTTAGGCGTGAATGTTGCCCGCGAATATGAAGACAGGAACTATATTCTTTCCCGGAACGATGAGAATCAGCTTTTCCTTCAGATATCGGAGGATGTCACTGTTACCGAGCTTGCCGGGGACAAGTATGGTGTAACCTGGGAAAGCACCGGGGAAAGTCCGGAGAAAGCTGTTTTTGCAGCGGACGACTCGTTCTCCGGAGTTCTGTCTGTGAACACCAACGGGAAAAACGCAGTGGCAACCTACGGTGTACCGGAAACGGGGATTTCCTGGGGTGTACAATCCGGCGGGGACATGATTCAGACGGCGAAGAAGACGATTTCCGGGGAACCATCCGGCACTCCGTCCCAACTGACGGCACAAGAAGATGGCGTTACGGATTTGTTTTTTGCGGGAGTTCTGGGACACTGGGAAATCGGCTATGTGGCGAAACATACGGGTAACGAAAACGGCTGGGAAGGCACCGGCGAACGTGTGTATTTAGCCGGCAAAAATAAAATCGGGGATATCATTGCAGGCGTGGCGGATGCCAATATCCTGGTCCTGACCGATGACGCCAACGGCGATGCCCTGTTCGTCGATGACCTCTATACGGATGCACCCGAGGACAAAAAAGAAGGTTCGCGTCTCTCGAAGATTCAGGAAATCCGGGCGGGAGCCGGAAACGATGTCATCGACTTGACCAGTTCCCGTTTTTCCTATACAAGCCATGAGAACGGCTTAATTGTACGCGGCGGAAGCGGAAATGACGTAATCTGGGCGAACAACGGCGGGAATTCCCTTTTCGGCGATGACGGTGATGACAGAATCGTCGGCGGGAACGGGAATGACGTGATATCCGGCGGAAGCGGAAACGATCAGTTGCATGGTGGCGGCGGAAACGATGTTTTCACTTTCTGCGAAGGTTGGGGCGAGGATACCATCACGCAACTGGATGGCGGAAATGTCACACTGTGGTTTGTAACTGGAGATATCAACAACTGGAATGCCGAAACCAGAACTTACACAGATGGTTCTGGAAACAGTGTCACAGTGAGCGGAGTTACTGAGGATAAAGTCTCGCTGAAATTCGGGGATGACGGCAGTGAAGAGTACGACCGGTTGTCAGCACAGGGGGCCTTCAGCGAAAAGACCTCGGAAAAGATATTTGAAACGGACAAGAATCTGCTGGCATAAGAACATGGATACAAACATTATGCACCTGGGCGTTTTGCCCATGGTGCATCTCCCGTAAATGGTTTGCGCTGTATCATTGACTTGAGCGATCCCGTTGTCTGTCAGACCTGGCAAATTACAAAAATGCGGGATATCTGAGCATTAAGGACGGAAAAACGCCAAAAAAACGATGAATTTTTGAGAATTTACTTGCAAAATAGGGGTAGTGTGTGATATATTACTTGTTTGATGAAACTGTAAAAATATGAATAAAAATCTGAAAGGAGGCAGAAATGCCGAAAACTGATGTAAGAAAGTCTGCGGTGAAAACCCATCGCAAAAGTGAAGAAGCCCGCGTGAAAAACAAAGCGGCACGCAACAAACTGGCGACCATGGAAAAGAAGTTCCGCGCGAGTGCCGATGGTGATGATAAAGCGGTAGCGACGGAATTGTTCCAGGAACAGTGCAGTGCTTTGGACAAAGCCGTAAAAGTCGGAACCATTCACAAGAATAAAGCGAACCGGAAAAAGTCACGTCTCGCAGCTGTTTTGAACGCGGCGAAGTAATAAACTGACGTTTCCGATTGAGACGTACGCTTTTCAGGCAATGCCTGTGATTTTGCAGTCCGCTGCAGGATTGTAAGTATAAACAGGTTGATATTGCCGGTATGAAGGCATACGCAGGGGTTTTACCCGCGTATGTCTTTCTTTTTGAAAAACACTTGTTAATAGATAGTAAATCGCGAGGCGTTTTCCCAACGGGGACCGCGCCGGGTAATCAACAAACAACAACAACGGGAATGCGGAGGAAAAAAAATGAACAACGAATTATTGGCGACACTCGAGTACATTGAACAGGAGCGCGGGATCAGCAAAATGCAGTTGATTGACGCCGTTGAAAAAGCATTGCTGCAGGCATCCAGAAAAAGCATACATCCGGCAAGTGACTTATCCGTGAAAATCAATCCCCGTTCCGGTGAAATCAAAGCCTGGGCAAAACTTAAAGTAGTGGAAACATTTGCCAACAAAGATGAAATCACGTTGAGTGAAGTCCAGAAAGCGGGAAAAACTGCGAATATCGGAGATATTATTGACTGGGAAGTAACGCCCCGCAATTTCGGGCGTATTGCCGCCCAGACGGCACGTCAGGCGATTATTCAGAAGATCCGTGAAGTGGAACGGGAGGCCATCACGGGTGAATTTGAAGACAAGGTGGGAGAAATCATCCACGGGAATGTGCGTCATGTGGAATCCGGAAACATCATAGTGGAAGTGAAAAAGACGGAAGGTATGATTTCCATCAAGGACCAGATTCCCACGGAACAATTCACTGCCGGAGAAGGTGTCAATGCGCTTTTAGTAGGCATCAACTCCAAGAATTCCGGACCGGCACTGATTCTGAACCGTTCAGGCAACAATTTTCTCCGCAAGCTGCTGGAGCGTGAAGTTTCCGAAATTCATGATGGAATCGTGGAAATTGTAGCGATAGCGCGTGACCCGGGCAATCGTGCCAAGATAGCAGTACGGAGCAATGATCCGCATGTGGACCCGGTCGGAGCATGTGTCGGTCTTCGCGGGATCCGCGTCAAGAACATCATGAATGAACTGGATGGGGAACGTCTTGACATCATACATTACTCGGAAGATTTGGACGAATATGTGAAGAATGTCATGCATCCTGCGAAAATTGACAAGATTGAGTACGATAATGCGAAACATTCCATGACGCTGTATGTGAATCCGGACAATTCCAAGCTGGCTTTCGGGAAAAGAGGACAAAATGTCCGTCTGGCAAGAAAACTTTTGGGCTGGGGCATTGTAGTGGAAGAAAAAAATCCCTTTGCGGAATTCGAGGAACAGAAAGCAGAACTTATTGAACATCTGGCTGCCTCCTTGAATATTTCCGAAGAAGCCGCAACTCTCTTGGTGGAAAAAGGTTATTTGAGTGCTGACGGCATCCGCGCCGATTTGGATAATCTGTCATCCGCAACCGGTTTGGACGCACAGTCAATTCAAAATATCCGTGCCGCACTTGCGGAGTAAGGAAGGCGAGAGATGGCAACAACAGCAGTTAAAGTAAAAGCATTTGCCGACCGCTATGGTCTGACCTCAAAAGAGGTTCTCAAAGAATTGGCAGCCATAGGTCATGAAGAGATTCGTACCGCCTCCAACAATATTCCGGCGGCTATTCTTCCCAAAATTGAAGAACATTTCGATGAAATGATGCGGAAAAAAGATCCGCAGGCATCCCTGATTGAAGAAGCGGAATCACAGTTTGAAGAAAAAACCCGTGCAACCCAGAACAAAATTAAAAAACGTCCGATGGCGGAAGATTCCGGGGAACGGAAAGGGAAACGCGACAAGCGCGAAAAATGGGAAAAAGGTCAGGATAAAGGCGACAGAAGTCAGGATAAAGGCGACAGAAATCAGGACAGAATTGACAAAGGCCAGGAGAAAAGCGAGAAAGTTCCGGACAAAAGCGACAGAAATCAGGACAGGAACGTCAAGAATGACAGGAATGAGAAAAATCAGGTAAAAAACGACAAAAACCAGATTAAAAATCAGGCGTTCCAGCCTCAGCAGAAAGAACCGGTCCAACCGGTTGACCGGGGTGAGATCCATATCAAGACCCCGATTGTAGTCAATGCGCTTTCGAAAGCGATGGAAACGCCGCCGAATGAAGTGATTTCCGCGCTGATAAAGATGAATGTTCTTGCGAACATCAATCAGACGATTGAACAGGAAACTGCACAGAAAGTTGCTGAAAAATTCGGTTTTACCCTTATCGTGGATAAGCGTGACAAGGAAGAACATGCCAGACAGAATCGGCAAGCGGACCAGGAGACAGCCCCGGAAGAAGCCGAATACAACGATGATCCCCGGGATTTGAAACCGCGTCCGCCGATTGTAACGTTCATGGGTCACGTTGACCATGGTAAAACCTCTTTGCAGGATGCCATCCGGAAGACACATGTAGCGGCAGGAGAAGCGGGGGGAATCACCCAGCATATTGGAGCTTCCTGCGTTACGATTAACGGTCAGACAATCACGTTTGTTGATACTCCGGGTCACGAGGCTTTTACGCAGATGCGTGCGCGTGGAGCAAACGTTACGGACATTGTAGTGCTGGTAGTAGCCGCAGATGACGGTTTCATGCCGCAGACCATTGAAGCCATGAATCACGCGAATGCAGCAAAAGTACCCATCGTTGTCGCTATGAACAAATGCGACCTCCCGGATGCCGATACTCAAAAAGTTCTCCTGCACATGCAACAGCATGGATTGACCTCGGAAGACTGGGGCGGCAGCGTTGCCGCAATCCCCGTATCCGCGAAAACCGGAACCGGTCTGGACGATCTGCTGGAACGTATTCTGCTGGAAGCGGAAATGTTGGAACTGAAAGCCAATCCCAAACGTCCTGCCCAGGCATACGTTCTGGAATCCCAGCTGGAACAGGGGTTGGGACCGACGGCAAGCGTTGTCGTGAAAAATGGCACACTCCGTGTCGGTGACCCGGTCATTTGCGGCGAATATTTCGGAAAGGTCAAAACACTGATTGACTTCCGCGGACATCGTGTGGCAATGGCACCCCCGAGCATGCCGGTCAAAGTAGTCGGACTCTCCGGAGTACCGGAAGCCGGAACCAAAATGGCAGTCTGCCGGAATATCAACGAAGCGAAAACACTTGCTGAAGCGCGCTGCAGTGAAAACCGGATTGAGAATCTTTCCAACAAGACAAGCGGAGCCAGTCTGGAAGATCTGTTCTCCAAGATGGATGATTCGAAAAAGAACAGTCTGAAAGTAATCGTCAAGACCGATGTACGCGGTTCCTCGGAAGCTATTGTGGAGTCCCTGAAAAAATTGCCATCCGAAAAAATCAGTGTGGAAGTACTGCATTCCGGTGTCGGTGCCATTACGGAAAACGATGTTCTGCTGGCAGCCTCCTCGGAAGCTATTGTAGTAGGCTTCCACGTACGGGTCAATCCCGGAGTAAATGATCTGGCGAAGAAAGAAAATGTGGAAATCCGTCTGTACAGCATCATTTACGAGCTGCTGGAAGATATTACGGATGCCCTGGCAGGCAAGCTGGAACCGGAGAAACGCGAAAAAGAACTCGGTCAAGTCAGGATTCTGAAAATTTTCACTTTATCCGACGGAACAAAAATCTGCGGTTGCAAAGTGGAAAAAGGTATTGCCAAAGTCGGCTCCAAGGCGCGTGTACGCCGTGGTCAGGAATTGCTGTTCAATGGTGAAGTCCGCTCTCTGAAACACGTGAAAGAATCGGTGAAGGAAGTTCACCAGGGGATGGAATGCGGCATTCGTCTTGACAATTTCGTGGATTTCAAGGAAGGCGATACGATTCAGCTGTATGATATAGAGCTGAAAAAAGCCTCGTTGATTTAACCGGAGAGGAACAGAACGTATGCGTTCTAAAAACGAACAATTTTCTTCCGAAAATCCGGTAGACCGGATCGTGCGTGTAAATGAAATTCTGAAACGGGAAATCGCCGACGTTCTCCAGAAACTCCGGATAAACGAGAACGGCGGACTGATTTCCGTTACACGCGTGCAGTGTGCGTCCAACTTGAAGAACGCTGATGTATTCGTCAGTCTGATGGGCATTAAGTCCGAAGAGGAACAGAATGTAATGAACCGTCTGAACAGACTGCGCAGCGATATCCAGCACAGTGTTTCAAAGCACGTTATTCTGAAATATACTCCGGTTCTGCATTTCATAATCGACCGCAGTGTAGCGGAAGGCGACCGCGTTCTCGCTTTATTACAGGAGTTGGAAAATGAAGAAGCTCAGAAGAACTGATTTTCAAGACTTCCTGACCACACTCCAGGCCGTTCGCGACACAGAAGGTAAAATACTCGTCATAACCCATGAACGGCCGGACGGCGATGCCGTCGGAGCTGCCTGCGGATTATGGACCCTGCTGACGGAAAACGGCTATGCGGCGAGCCTGTTCTTTCAGGAAGAACTGCCGGATGCCTACACGAATTTCGTTCCCGCCGGTGCCGTACCGGAAACACGCTTCACAGACGTAAAAGAAGTTAATTCCGCCTACAGTTGTGTTTTTGCTGTGGATGTCTCCACACCCGACAGATTGGGATTCGGCGGTGTTGCCACTGAAGGGTTGAATATTCCTCTCCTTGCGCTGGATCATCATTCGGGCCATGTTGATTTTGCAGACCTGATTTACGTAAATCCCGAGAACAGTTCCGCCTCGGAAATCGTTTTTTATCTGGCAGAAGCCGCGAAGTGGCAGATCAGCCCGGAAGCCGCAACCTATATGTTGCTGGGAATCACGACGGACACCGGCTGTTTCCGTTTTGATAATACCACCCCTTCCGCACTGCGTGCTTATGCTGCGCTGCTGGAAAAACATGCGGACCACCACAAAGTAATTGAGCGGGCGTTTTTTTCCAAACCGATAAACATGGCGGCTTTTGAAGCGGAATTATTCTGTCATTTTCTCCGGACGGCAGAAGACGGGAAAATAGCCTGGTTCGTGATTGAGCAGGAAACGCTCCAGAAATACGATATCAATATCCGCAATACGGAAAATCTTATAGAAAAACTGCGTGAAATCGAAAGCGTTGAAGTAGTCGCACTTTTGAAACCAACCTCCAATCCCGGCATTTTCAAGATATCTCTGCGCTCTAAAAGACTTGATGTCTCTGTTGGGAATGTCGCCCGCCGGCTGAATGGCAACGGTCATGAACTGGCTGCCGGCTGTACGATTTATGCCAAAACAGTGGAGGCTGCAGAAGAAATTCTAATCAGAAACATCAAAATGGAACTGAAATGAACAACGATACCGAAAAAAAACGTTTACCCGCATTCAACAGAAACGGAATCCTGCTTGTCAATAAGCCCATTGGCTGGACAAGTTTCGATGTTGTTGCATTCATGCGGACAAAGTTCAATATTCCGAAAATCGGGCATTGCGGGACATTGGATCCCGCAGCCTCGGGCCTTCTTGTAATCGTAGTTGGAAAATTCACTAAACTCAGCCAGAAATTTTCGGGTGAAAACAAAGTTTACAGCGGAACGATTCTATTAGGTACAGAAACGGATTCCCAGGATATGGACGGAGCTGTTACCAAAGTATCCGACTATTCCGGTATTACGGAAGAACAACTGAAAGACGCATTCGGCGCCTTTACCGGTGAAATCATGCAGACACCGCCTATGGTATCCGCAGTAAAAAAAGACGGAAAACGTCTTTATAAACTGGCAAGAAAGGGTATCGAAGTGGATCGGGAAGCCAAGCCTATCACGATTTACTCCGTCGATCTGGAGAATTTCAAGCTCCCCTATTGTGATTTCACAGTCAGCTGCTCCAAGGGAACATATATCCGTACCCTCTGCGCAGATGTAGGCGCAAAACTCGGCTGCGGTGCCGTTCTGTTCCGGCTGAACCGCCTGCAAAGCGGGGAATTCAAACTGGATGACGCTTATTCCATTGATGAAATCAAAGAATGGACCCAGGAAGACCTGGAAGCGAAAATTGATGAGTTCCTTTTCGGGAAATTATCCCGAATGGTACATTTCACATCTTTCTAAAGAGAAGGACTTGCCATCATGCTGACGATCCGCCGAATGGAAGAAACAATTGAACAGCTTCTGAACGAAAAATACATGAAAATGGTATCTTTTCCGGATTCCGCATTATCCGATGAGGCTGCCGAATTGCTGAATGCGAAATCACCGGATGAAGTCAAACGAGTCACCCGCGAAACAGAACTGATCCTGCAGTCCAGCGATGATATTTTCCTGTCCAAGGGAAAAGTTTACCCGAAGCAGGTGTTTTTCCGTTCTACCCGGTTCCGCATACGTATTTCCCAGGTGGAAGCGGAAGAAAAGATACTGATACCGGGTGTATCGTTTATCGTATTTTCCAACCAGGAACTTTTCAGCAGTGAATTTCAGCTGCATGATGAAAACGGAACCCCTTTTTCCATTGTTTCCCGCTCCATTCTTTTTTCCCGGACGGCACCTGCATTCTATCTGCTGGGACACTCCGGAATCATTGATTATCTTTCTGCGGAGGCGGAGGAAAACCGTCAGATGATGAAAGGCTCTGCGGATGTCAATCTGCTTACTGTCCGTCTGTCCGTTTTCGACTGCAGTGAATTTTTCAAAAAAAACGATTTGCGTGCCGGAGATTATCTCGTTGTCAGCGTGGACGACTGGCAGAAGGGGATATTTACCGTACGTGCGGAAAAGCAGAACGATGTCACAGACGAATTACAGCGGGCATATCTTCGCGATTTTGAGCAGGCATTAGTGCAGGTTTGCGAAGACGAAAGCGACTATATCGATATACCGGGTCAGATCTCCGAAGCTTACTTCAAAGCATTTGAAAATAACCGCGATTTGCGGAACCGCCCTTATCTGCCATTGGAAGAATATCGTCTGTTCATGTCGGAAATCGCCATTAAACGCGATGGACCTGAATGGATTTTAACCCCTGTGGACAACTTGGATACTCCGGGTGATTTTGAACAGGTTATGGAACACGCCCGCCGGACCGTCGCAAATCAGAATGAACATACGGACTGTCAGTGCGGCCACGAACACGGAGAACATGGTGACTGCCAGTGTGGTCACGACCACGAACATAATCCGCAAGTCACTCTGGATCCGGATCTTTCCCCGGATCGATTCTCTGTCTCATCCGGAACCATCAATTCCACGGATGATATTTTAACCGAATTGAATGCACCGGTCAATTCCATTGAACTGACTGCCATGATATTTGAAGCATTCAGCAACGGCGAGGAGTCTTTCGAAAATTTCAAATCCGGTCTGATGGATTGGCTTAACCTGAATTTCGCAGATGACGCACAGGAAGCCGCGTTCATCAATTTTCTCGAGGACGATTGGGAAATCGCCGCAGAGTATTACTCGCCGGAAGAGGACTCCAACCGGGCACAACTCCGGAGCCGTCTGCTTGACCTGACCAGAATCCGTATCGATACCGCAGTGCGTATTCTGGAACGCTACAAAGGAAAAGACGTTCCGAAAAATCTCGCGGACTCCATGACGCAAATCCACAGAAAAATACTGGAAACGCTATCTGTTCTCAATGCGGATATCCGCGAAGATGAAGATGCCTATTCCCAGCTGGAACTGCGCGTGGACGATATCGAAGAGGAATGGGATGATTTCGTCAGCCGGTTCCAATTGCTCTGACACGAATCCGCGGATATGACGGATGTTCAGCCGGGAAATTTTGCTTTCTGGAGATAGATTTCCCTGGAAAACGCAGTGAATTTCAAAAATTCAGCGCGGAACTGCAGTTCCTTTCCAAAACGTTCCCGGAGAATCGGCAGATCTTCCGGCGAGAACGAGAGAATCCCGAAAAATTTGCGTTTCGTTCCATGCAAGTCCGTAAATTCACCAAGTTCCATGGTTACCCGGACTCCGGGCCGATTTCCGAAAACAAAGTCCGACTGATACGGATATGCGTTACGCAAAATACCATGCCAGACAATATCCGTTCCTTTCAGTTTTTCGAAAGAAGCTATGACTTCCGGAGCGGGATTGCTTTTTTTTAAATACTGCTCGGCAAAAGCCGACGGCGTCAATTCGGACTCCTGAACCGATTCCGGAACAGGACCTGCAGCAGAGGGTAAATCTGTGGATTTGCAGAAAAATGACGTCTCCCCATTATTATTCATAATATATTTACTATCAGCAACATGCGATTTTATTTCATTCTCATGACGGATATCTGACGGAAAATTGACGGATTTGACGGAATGGGAATATTCTTGTGAATCCGGTGAATCCTGTGCGCTGTTCGCGGAATTTTCAGAAGAGGGAATCCCGTTCTCGCGTTTCCGTTTTCCGGGTCTCCGGAAGGTTGTGGAAATCAAACCGCCGGCAATTGCGACAGCGATGCAAATCAGAAAAATTCTCAGCATTTCAACGGACATCAAAAGATTTGCGGAAGGCCCGGACGGTATTTTTCATAAGCATGGCGATTGTCATAGGTCCGACGCCGCCCGGCACGGGTGTAATCAGAGATGCCTTTGCAGAAACGCCTTCAAAATCCACATCACCGACTAATTTGGTGCCTGTTCCATCCGGTTTGGGAACACGGTTGATACCAACGTCGATGACAACGGTTCCCTCGGAAACCATATCGGCTTTGAGGAATTGCGGCTGTCCGATTGCGGCAATGATAATATCGGCGCGCCGGGTAAAAGAGGCGAGATCCTTCGTTCTGGAGTGGCAGACGGTGACGGTAGCGTTACCCATACTGCTCTTGTTCATGAGAAGAGCCGCCATGGGTTTACCGACGATATTCGATCTGCCGAGAACAACGACATTCTTGCCTGCGGCGGAAATTCCGGACCGTTCCAGCAAAACGCAGATTCCCCACGGAGTACACGGGAGGAAACCATCCTGTTCTCCCATCATGACACGCCCGACGTTGGCGGGATGAAAACAATCCACATCTTTTGCCGGGTCAATGGCATTGACGATGTCTTTTTCATTGATTTGCGGAGGAACCGGCGCCTGGACAAGAATTCCGTGAACCGTTTTATCGGCATTGAGTTCGCGAATCATGTTCAACAGGGTTTCCTGGGCAGTATCCTGCGGCAGGAGAATTTTTTTGGACAGGATACCGAGTTCCTGACATTTTTTTTCTTTGCGGGAGACATAGACCTCGGAAGCGGGATCATTTCCGACTAAAATAACAGCGAGTACAGGTCGGCAGCCGTATTTTTTTTCAAGTTCTGAGATTTCGAGTGCAGTTTCGGCATTCACCTGTGCCGCTATAGCCTTGCCATCAATTCGTTCTGCCGGCATAATTCAGTCTCCTGGTGTGTTGTAGTATGATAGATGTAATGTGTGGTGTCAATACTTGTTGTTTACGGGCAATATCATTTCTGTTTGTTTTCGTCATTGCCGGATTTATCCGTCTTGCCAGGAACGGGTTCAGAACCGGGCGCTGTCTGGATTTCTTTTTTCTTTTCGCCTTTTTTAGGCAAAGAACGCAATTTTACTTCGTTTTCAGCCAATTTTCGGTTGAGTTCCTTTACAGATTCCAGACTTTCGATCAGGTCCGTAAGTTTTTTCAGACGTTCCTGAATTTCTTTCTGCAGACGGCTGGCTTCCGGGTCGCTGTTCACGATTTTCCGCTTGGTACTGTGCAGTTCCACAATCAATTTTTCGCGTTCACGCAACAACTCGGCGGCAGTAGCGGCATCATCGTATTGTTCGGGTTGAATTTCCAGCGGATAAAGTTTAGCGAAACGATAGCCGTTAACAACAGGTCCCTGCACATTTTTGGGGGCGGATTTTTCCGGGGCGGTATTGTTTTTTTTCGCGGGAGTCGGCTCATCAGCGATACCGGACACAGACAGAACGAACAGGAATGCCGTGCAAACGGCGAAAATAACAGACCTCATAAACACGAACCTTTCATTTTTCTCAGGGCAACCGTTTTTGGTGAAAAAACGGCACGATTTGCGTTATTTTGCACAAAAAAACGATTTCCGCAACTACTGTTTCCAAAATATAATTTAACAAGCTGAAAAATCAACTTTATTTTTCAATTTTTCGGTTTAAATTTGTGTTTTCCGGGGTATATTACTTTTACGAGATGTCAGGGAGTGTGAATTTTCCGCTGAAACAATCGGAAGCGGCAATGAAACATTTTCCATGTAATTTTGAAAAAACTGAAAGATTTGAGGCAGCAAAAATGAAAATCATACCGGCAATCGACTTGCGCGGCGGCAATTGTGTACGCCTTTTTCACGGTGACTACAGCCAGGAAACAATTTACGGGAATAATCCGGGGGAACAGGCAGTCAAGTGGGCACAGGCAGGAGCCGAACTGATACACGTAGTGGATCTGGATGGAGCCAAAGCCGGACATATCGTCAATATCGATTCCATTGCCGCAATCTGCAAAAGTACTTCCGTTCCCTGCGAACTCGGAGGCGGCATTCGCACAATTGAAGATGCGGAAATGGCTTTTCAGGCGGGTATCTGCCGTGTAATACTGGGAACTGTCGCCTGTAAAAATCCGGCGCTGGCAGGGGAATTTGTCCAAAAATTCGGACCGGAACGGGTAGTTGTTGGCATTGATGCAAAAAATGGAAAAGTTGCAGTGCAGGGATGGACCGAAACAAGCGGCACAGACAGTCTGACATTGGCAAAATCTCTGTTCGGTCTTGGAATACGGCATATCATCTATACGGACATAGCAACGGACGGAGCTTTGTGCGGACCGAACTGGAAAGCCATCCGTACTTTAGCCGAAGAATTACCGGATTGCGGTATCGTTGCTTCCGGCGGGATTTCTTCTGCGGAGGATATTTCTGTTCTTCGTAAATTGGAACTTTCCAATCTGGAAGGTGTTATTGTCGGCAAAGCGTTATATGACGGAAGAGTTACATTTTCCGATCTGCTGATTGCAGCCGACGGGAGAATGTAAATCACAAAAAAAGGATATTTGTAACCATGACCGAACAAAAGTTTCTCTGTACCAATCCGTTCCCGGATGACAGCTACGATACACCGGAAGATACCCCGCGCTCCATTTGGGAGTATCTGTTTCTGGGAACCAGACTGTCGTTCTATATCCGGAATTATTATATTTTCAGCCGATCCGGCTGGTTGGCATCTCATACGGATTTTACAGCGGAAACGCAAACCATATATGCGCTGAAAAACATGCGGATTACCGAAAGTTGCGGCGGCAGGGTTCATTTGCGCGGGCTGGACAATATCATGAAACCCGGCAGGCCTTCCGTCATCATTGCGAATCACATGAGTATGCTGGAAACGGCATTTATCCATGCGTTTCTTCGTCCGCGCAGTGATTTCTGTTTTGTGATTAAGGAATCGCTGCTGAATGTTCCTTTTTTCGGGGATATTATGCGGAAACTGGGATGTATCGCCGTGACCCGACAGAATCCGCGGGATGATTTCCGGAAAGTGTTAGAGGAAGGGAAAAAACGTCTGGAACAGGGGAAATGTGTTATTCTCTTTCCTCAGCACAGCCGTTCGGAAGTCTTCAATGAACAGCAATTCAACACGATTGGTGTAAAGCTGGCGAAACATGCCGATGCCCCCATTATCCCCATGGCTCTGCGCACCGATTTTATGTCCAACGGGAAATGGATCCGGGACATGGGGCCGATCCGGCGGGAACGGCCGATCTGGTTTGTTTTCGGAGAGCCGATTATGAAGGTCCGCGGTTCGGGAAAAGAGGAACATCGTCAGATTATGGATTTCATTGAATCCCATTTGCGTTCCTGGGGTTGCAAATACACTACGGGAGACCCCGAATGACGAAGTCGGCTTTCATGGAAGAAGTATTCGTCCGTTTGGGTGAACGGGCGTATTCTATTCTGATCGGCAGCGGAATCCTTTCCCAGCAGGACCCGGAAGCCGTTTCCAGGTTCTCCCGGTTTGCTTCCGGACGCTCCGTTTTAATTGTTGCCGACTCGAATACCGCCCCGCTCTATGCAGAAGCTGTTCAGAAATTTGTTCTGTCTGCTCAAGCGGATGCGTGTGCGGTCCATGTTTTTCCGGCAGGGGAAACCTCAAAACATTTTGCCACCGTGGAGGAAATATGCCGTTCTGCTTTCCAGGCGCATCTGAACCGGGACAGCCTGATTGTTGCGTTAGGCGGCGGGGTATGCGGAGATCTGGCGGGTTTTGCCGCTGCCATTTATATGCGCGGAATTGACTTCGTACAGATTCCCACCAGTCTGCTTGCCATGATTGATTCTTCTGTCGGTGGAAAAACGGGTGCCGATTTACCGGAAGGGAAAAACCTGATCGGCGCATTTCATCAGCCGCGGCTTGTGCTGATGGATCCGAATGTTCTGCTTACCTTGCCACCCGAACAAATCCGCAGCGGTCTGGCGGAATTGCTGAAACATGCCATTCTGTTTGCCCCTGACTTGTTCCGGCTCCTGGAAGAAAGTTCCGAAACACTGCTGTCTCTCCGTGACGGCACCCTGACTGCCAAAATTATTGCTGCTTCCTGCCGTCTGAAAGCAGAAGTAGTGGTCCGCGACGAACGGGAAGGATCTGACCGGGCACTGCTGAATCTGGGGCATACTTTCGGTCATGCGGTAGAAAAGCTCCAGAATTTTTCCGGTTTTTCCCATGGCGAGGCAGTGGCTTACGGAACCGTTGCAGCTGCGGAATTGTCCTGCAGAATGGGAATATTGCCGGAAGACGACAGAATCCGTATCCGCAATTTGTTTCAACTCTATGGTCTTCCGCTTTCCGTAAAAGGATTCTCTGCCGGGGAAATTCTGGAAACCATGCGCGGCGATAAGAAGAACAGAAATGGAAAAATCCGTCTGATTCTCCCGGAACGTATCGGAAAATGCGGTATCTATCCGGACTGTTCCGAAAAGGATATCCTGGCAGCTATAGGGACTTGCAATGAATGACCGGGAAGCATATCTCATACTGAACGCCCTGGGCGGAATCGGCCCTATCCGGATGGAAGCACTGCTGAACGAAGTACCATCCGCAGCGGATATTTTTCATCAATCCGAGACAGTTCTGTCCGCGATTCCCGGCATTACCGCGCCTTTGGTCCATAAAATCAAACACTGGAACGAGTTTTTTAATCTGGATGCGGAACTCCGGATGATGGAACGTGGCGGCGTTACTTTGCTTACCCGGGAAGATGATGCTTATCCTTCCTGTCTGAAGGAAATCCATAATGCGCCCGTATGTCTTTATGTTCGCGGTGTCATTCCCCGTGAAATCACCGCACGAGGCATTGCCATGGTGGGTACCAGAAATATTTCCCATTACGGGGAAGCTATGGCACGTCAGCTGGCAGAATCCGCAGCTTTCGCAAAATGGGTCGTCGTCAGCGGTCTGGCAGTCGGTGTGGATACGGTCGTTCATCGTTCTACGGTCAATGCCGGCGGTAAAACCGTAGCCGTACTTGGCGGCGGACTGGCACGTTTGCATCCGCAGGAAAATTTGCGTCTTGCACGCGATATCATCACCACCGGCGGAGCAGTTATTTCAGAATATCCCATGACAATGTCCCCTACCCGAAACACTTTCCCTATGAGGAATCGTATCATTTCCGGTCTTACACTCGGAACCATTGTCATTGAGGCGGGGCTGAACAGCGGGTCCCTGATTACTGCAGCACAAGCCGTGGAACAGGGACGCCGGATATTTGCCGTACCGGGTAATGTCAATACCCAGAATTCCAACGGCTGCAATGACCTGATCCGGAAAGGTGCTGTTCTGATTGAAAACTTTGACCATGTTCTGGAAGAGTTCGATTTTCTGCCCGGATTCGATTCCCGCAGTACTGCCACCGACCTGCATGAAACCAATGTCTTCGATAATGATGAGGTTTTCAACGAGGACGGCGGAATCCCAGCCAGCCCCGTCCAGAACGCCTGTACAGAAGCTCTCCGAAAAGGGGATCTTTCCCTGGAACAGCTTTCGCAGACAACCGGGTTCCCTGCCGGCGAATTGATGTCCGCCCTGATTGCGCTGGAAATTCTTCACAGCGTCAAGCGGAATCTGGATGGTACGTTCCATCGTATCCGGTAGATTACGGATTATAATAATCCTCATGTTTGGGAATCAGACACGGCATACACGGTATCAGGATCAGGCTAAACAAAGCAATACCGGCCAGGATTATGAACAATGACTGAAAACTGGAAATGTCGATTCCATGATAATTCCAGTGCGCTGAAAGAATATTCGCACCCAGCATCAATGAAACAAACGTCCTTCCGCCAGCTGTCCCCAACATTTGGTAGGTCTGACAAATACCGGTCGATATCGTCGCATTGCCCGGTTTCGCCAACGCCAGCATCTCCGTGGAAAAACCGGCATAGAAAAACGCCCAGACAAGATTGCACATAAAAAGCTGTACACCCACAATCCAGGCTACTTGCGGAACATGCTTTCCGGTCAGGGCTAACGTCATGGGGATCAGAATAAAAAACAGGTGACAGCAAATTTGCAGAGTGGCGGAACCAAGATGTTTCCGGACCCGGCTGAAGAAAATATAACCTACCACATTGCCAGCCAGAGTGACAGTAGATAAAATCTGAACCTGTCCGTCCGGCAGCTGCAAATACTGTTTCGCATAAAGAATAACCAAAGGACTGATGGCTGCGGCGGTAAGTATGACAAAACATGCATAGACACTGTACATGACCAGAGGTGCATTCCGAAGACTTTCCCGGATTCCCTTCACAAGTTCAAAATGTACCGTTTCCGGTTTTTCCGGTGCGGGAATCTTACGGATGCAGAACCAACGCATAAATGTCAGGAAGCCGGTACAGAGAATGATAATCTGGAGCACCCACAAAGGGGTATTGTTCTTCATGAAGATACCGACCAGAAAGAAAACGACTCCGATGACTAAAGAATAGCAAAAACGCATGGTCCCGATGAATCCGGGACGTTCCTCCGGTTTCAGAATGAACGTCAGCAGCGGGAACCAACCGGTAGTCCACAGCACACGGGCAATACAGTATCCGGTAAAACAAAGAAGAGCCCAGTATTTTCCGAATCCGCCGAAACAAGGTGCCAGCACCATCAGAATATACGAAACGAAAGCAATATATGCGGATTTGCGGATACATTGTTTCGCGCCCGTCTTTGCACCGTAACCGGACATTGGAATCTGGAGGAGCATCGACGCAATTCCGTAAACAGCGGTCTGAAACATCGTCAGACCATTTCCGGCACCGATTGCCAGATAAAACAGAATCAAAACCGCCGAACTGTCCTGAAGCAAGTCACCGAAACAGTTGAAACATGCCGCACAGATGGCATACCGGCTGTATTTTTTGCGGTCCGAATCCGGAAGAGTATCATAAAACGGTACCGCTGTATTATTTTCCATAAAGCATAATCCTTTCTCGTTTGGAACGGTTTATAATATACAGCTCCAAGAGGAGAAAAACAAGTGCGGACCGATTTATGAACTGAATTTTTACCCGGCTTATGTGTTACCTGACAATTGCTGCTGTTTTTCCGGAGTCAGCAGATTCCATACAAACTGATTCGTTTTCAGCGACCGATAATCAGCACATCGCGACCGTCAAAATAGCGTGCGGAGATTTTTCCCGCTGTTCCATCGGCGACCATTTCTTTCAGCGTTTTCTGCACTTGATCGCGCAGTTCAGTATCGCCTTTGCGGAAGCCGATACCGTTCTTTCCGGAGAAGATGTTTTCCTCCAATATCCGGAATTTTCCGCTTTTGGCTTTATCAATGGCAATGCTTTCGTCCAAAATCACAGCGTGAATACCATCGGCTTCCAGCTGCATTATCGCCTCATCGTAGTCAGGGGCGAGAACCAGCTTTTTGAAAGTTTTTCCCAAAGCACTGTGGCTGCCATTATCGCCCAGAGCTTTCTGCACCGGGGTGGCGTTCTGTATCGCAATAACTTTATCCTTGAGGTCGGAGAGTTTTTGGATGGGAGATTGTTTCAGCACCAGAACCACCTGGCAGTTATTCACATAGGGTTCGCTCCAGGTGTAAAGCTGTTCCCGACCTTCAATGGCAAAACCATTCCAAATGCAGTCAATGGCACCGCTGTTCAGTTCTTCGTCTTTGGAACTCCAGTCGATGGGACGCAGCACCAGTTTCCAGTTGTTGCGCGTTGCCACTTCCCGTGCCAGATCCAAATCGAATCCGACATAAGTATCGCCGACTTTGTAGCCGTAAGGGGGAAAATTGGCATCAAATCCAACGATGAAAGTTCTTTCTTCAGACACGTCATTTTTACGACTGCAACCGATCAGACAGACCAGTACCAGCAGCCCCAACAAGAACATCCAGATACATTTTTTCATGATAAACACCTTGTCTTGTGTTTTAAAAAATTGTCTTCTGATGAAATACTATAACGTTTGTAACTTTTATTTGCAAATTTTTTTGCAAGTAGAACCGCTGTTTTTTTATATTTTTTCACAGATATCCCATATCTTATTGTAAACTGCAGGAAACAATGGACAAGAATATCTCCAATGTTGCATATTGTTTAACCTCAGGCAAACGTTATGCACAGGGATGCACCCGCCGAGGCGGGTTTCCCCTGTGAAGGGTTCGTACCGCCCCGTTGGGGCTCGAATGGTTGTTTTATTTTATTCCAGGGGCTGCGCCATGGTGTGTTCCACTCCATGGCTCCACCCCTGGTTTCGGTAACCAAAACCTCTTGAGCCCCAACGGGGCGGCATGAACCACTCGCGGAGGAAGCCGCTTTGCGACGCATCTCCGTGCATAACGTTTGACCGCCTCCGCCGATTCACCCTCGTCAACATTTGAACTCATATTACAAAATCTGACAAAACAACTTTTTCAAGATCACTTTTTTTACGCAAGTAGGCACGAACAAATTCCCTTTTTTTGAAAAGATATGGAATATCTGTGAAAGATTACAAAGTCGCTGACCACTACCCACTGATCGGTTACCCGGCTTTATTCACAGGGATACCGGAAAAACAGCCGTTTGTGCTTTCCGTAACGTTTCTAAACTGCGGATGCGCTGAAACGGAATTCAGTTCCGTTTCATTTGTCCGTTTTCGATTTCTTTTCATCCGAATGAATGCTATTGTGTAACTGCTGCAGTTCGAACAGGGAAATGACACGGCAGGTCGGATTGTGCGTAAAACGATCCAGATTGAACCGGAAAACTCCGAACGGAGTAGCCATAGGTCTTGTCTGCAGTACGTTCAAAACCACTTCCTGTCTTAGAGATTCCGCCTGACGGCAGGCGTCAGCAAAGATAAAAATGGACTGGTATGCCGAAAGGGAAAAAGAATCGGTCAAGGCATTGGGGATGTCCGCGAAAAGTGCATTCAACTTGTTCATCTGTTCTTCGCTTGAATAAACGAGAGTATACATCCGTTTCAACTGTTCATCCGTAAAATAACCTTTGGGAATACTGTAGAAGTAAAATTTTCCGGTCTTGTTTTTCAGCATTCTCTGTATAAAGTCATAATAGAAACGCTCATCGGTGGTATAATTGATAAGCAGGATGTTCTGAAAATCGAAGTAATCATCATAATTCTGCAGTTCATCTTCAAAGAAACGGACATTTTTTCCGGGCATGAAATAGCATCTTCCGCAAATTTCCACTTTCTGTTCATAAAACATCCGCTCCACTTGTCTGGCATATCCCATACAGAAAGTCTGGTTTTCATTGATAAGAATGAATTTATCAAGTTTTTCCGCTTTTGCCCAGTCAACAATAGCCTGCACACACTGTATATCGGAAGCGTTGGGCAAAAAGATGCAGGGATAATCCCCCTTCCCGGTTACATGTACATTGGAAACAGACGGAGCTATAGTCATCAGCCGAAAGGTCTGCAGAAGCGGTTTCATCACAAGCACCTGACCGGAAGTATTGGGCCCGAAAACCGCATAATAAGAAGGGTCGTGAGCAATTTTTCCAACAATTTCCAGCAGAGCATCCGCAGAACCTTCGGTGTCCATCCACTCGGCAATAAGCCGTCTTCCGTTAATACCGCCGGCACGGTTAAGATCCGCTATTGCCTTCAGGATTACCTGCTGACGGGGTCTTCCCAACCGACGCAACTGATCCCAGTTGCCGATCATGGCGACCCGGATTTCTTCGGGATGCTGCTCCAGATAGCGGAATCTGTCTTCAGGAGTACATGGTTCTCGCACCTCGCCGATCGTCATGAGCCAGCTGGTTTTCAGGAATCCGATTAAATTGTCGTAAAAACAGTAAAAAGCACTCGCAATGATAAAAAGGAAAATGATTGCGGCTATCATCTTTTTTGTGTTGGAACGGTATGTTTTCATAATCAGCCTTCCATTTGTTCAGTAATCAACTGGCGTTTTGCCATTTCCGCAAAAACGCCCTGTTTTTCTATCAATTCCCGATAAGTTCCGGTTTCAACAACAGAACCTTTTTCCAAAACATAAATCCGGTCGGCATCCTTGATGGTACTCAAACGATGTGCGATCACTACCTTTGTGGCTTTGATTTTCTGCAGTGATTCAATAATATGCCGCTGGACGCAGTTATCCAATGCACTGGTCGCCTCATCCAGAAAAATAATTTTCGGGTTCCGTATCAGCGCATGAGCCAGCAATATCCGCTGTTTTTGCCCGCCGGAAATACTTGATGAGGCAAGAATTGTCTGCATTTGCATGGGAAAACTCCGAATATCATCTGCGCAGCCTGCCATCTCTGCCGCGCGCCAGGCATCAGCCTCCGTATATTGCGCAGACATACCTGTGATATTGTTCAGAATCGAATCCGGCAGGAGATTGGCATTCTGTAAAACTATACCAAGCTGGGAACGGATCCGCTGCATGTTCTTGCTTTCAACGTCTTCCTCGTCATAAAGGACAGTACCGGAAGTCGGCCGTTCAAATCGAAGCATAAGCCGCAACATAGTCGATTTTCCCGCCCCCGATTCGCCCGTAATGGCGATAAATTCACCCGGCTCCGCGTGAATGGAGACATTCTTCAAAATCGGATGTTCCGGTTCGTATGCAAAAGAAAGATTGTCTAATCTCACGGCACCATGAATTTCGGAGTCTTCAGAAAATGACACTACATGTTCCTCTTCTTTCGCTCCTAATAAAGGACGAACCCATTCAAATGTGGCAAATCCCTTGAGGAAACAACTGTATACAATAAAGGAGTCTACCAGCATTGCATTCAAAATGCCAACCGCTGAAACAAAACCGGTAAAATCTGAAAGACTTACCCGGTTACCGATTTGCCCATCCAGATAGCTCCAGACGATCCAGGCAGTTGAAGCACAGAAAACACACCAGGGTAATATCATGTACGAAAAATTCAAAATAAGATTCCAACGATAGAATTTCTTATACAGGGCTTTTTCTTCCGTCATTTTCCTGCTCCAGGCAAGCATGGCATGTTTTTCCGCCCCCGCAGAACGCAGTTTGGAAATCCCCGATACAAAACTTTCCAGAACACCGGTCACTTCACTTTGTTTCTGCAAATCCTGCAGATAATATCTTCGGATAAAGCAAGAACAAAGAACCAGTACAAAAAACAAAATGATATAAATCGGCAAAATGACAAGTGCCATATCCGCGGAATAATAGAAAATCATTCCCACCGGAATGATAACAAAAATCAACCTTACAACCCATAGAATAAAATCAGAAGAGACATTGCTGAAAAATGTCGGCAGCGCTTCAATTTTCTGAGCCATTTTTCCGGGTGCTTCATTCCGGAAAAAATTGACAGGAAGACGCATGACTCGATCAAAAACCGCCAGCTGCAGCGGCAGCTGAATACATTCCATAATCCGCCAGGTAAGGATGGTAGAAGCGATTTCCAGAAACGCTTTGGACGATGCTGTAACCAGCAAAAGGGAAAACAATAACCCTAATAATGTCCGGTTGGAGTTCGGAATCACATCGGAAAAAATCATACTGTTGACAACCGGGACAGCCATTTCCAGAATGACCCCGGACAAAACCAGCATCAGCATCAGCAAAATGGATTTTTTGCAGAAAGACATGGAAAATTTGAGGAATTTATCAAAAGTAATCTCCCCCTTCGGAAAAGGTTTGACAAAATTCCAGCCCGTATCCTCGACCGTCTCACAAAATTTCCGGTCAAGTACATAGGTCTTTCCGGTCGCTCCGCTCCAGGCAACACCGTCATTATGACGGTTCCGGTAGGCACAATAGGCATCTTCCCCGTCTTTGGAAATCAAAAGCGTAGGAAAGAAATACAGCTTGAACCAGTCTTTCTCCAACGTAGCGGGAGTAATGCGGAGACGCTGTTCGCTCATACTCTTCTCCAAACGCTTACGAACGGTATCCCCCTCTTCCAAAGTAAACTCGGATAATCCGCTCATGAAAGCCGCCCGTGTCGCCGCCGCTGCCACAGGGTCTCCTTTGTCAAAAGCAACCGGTCGGCTGCTTTTGCTGACGAAAAGAGAGGTTAGATTCTGAAAAACACTATTTTCCCGTATCTGCTGACTGTGCACATTTTCCTGAATCAAATTCCTCGTTTCCGCTTCCTCTTCCGCAATCATGCCACCGGTATTCCGGCACATCCGGATAAATTCATTCAGGAAATCCTCCGGTGATTCCGGCACATCATGCCATCCGGCACATTCGGAAAAGCAAGCTGTTCCGTACGGAAAGATTTCACTTTTTACCGCAAAGGTCCACTGAATATACGCAATTTGCGTATCCGGAAGACAGCGTGCATAAACAAGCAGATTTTCTGTATCCGGAAACGGCGGAATCAGACTTCCGGAAGTCAGGGTACAAAGAACCACCGGACGACCATGTTCCTGGTTATCCCTGCGTTCCGCAATGAACAGATCCAGACTCCCCTGAAGAACGATGACAGCATAGTCCGTCCGCATCGGAAGAATACTTTTTTCGGGCTTAAAAACCTCAAAAAAACCATCCTGCCCGGTGCGCAGCAATCTGTCAATAATAATCTTGTAATTTTCATTCATAACATATTTACCAATCTGACGTAGATACCGTTCTTTTTCATAAGTTCCTGATGACTTCCCTGCTCAGCAATCTTGCCATGGTCCAACACTATAATCCGATCCGCATCCCGTATCGTGCTTAACCGGTGCGCTATCACGATCATCGTTATTCCTCTCTTCCGGAGATTTCTGTCAATTTTCACTTCCGTCGAAGGATCAAGCGCAGCAGTTGCCTCATCCAGAATCAAAACGGAAGGATTTACGGAAAGTGCACGCGCAATTTCCAGTCTCTGACGTTCACCGCCACTGAAATTGGAGGCGGAAACATTGACTACCGAAGAATATCCGCCATGTCTGGCAATAATGGCATTGTGTATCAAAGCATCTTCAGCAGCCCGGCGCACCTGGGTAAAAGGCAGCGATTCATCAAACATGGATAAATTCTCATAAACAGTACCGGGGAAAAGCGTGATTTCCTGATCCACTATCGCAAAAGAATACCGCAATTCAGAAACAGAATAACTTTTCCGGGAATACCCATCCAGCAGAATTTCCCCGCTCCATGGCTCATAAGCTCCAGCCAGAAGTTTCGCAATCGTTGATTTCCCGGACCCGGATAAACCGACTATCGCGATCCGCTCCCCGGCAGCTATCTCCAAATTGATATGATCCACTACCGGCGGCAGGCTTTTGTTGTAACCGAAAGTAAGATTCCGTATCGAAATCCGTCCGTCCATTTTTGCCCTTGCACAATCCGGCCGTTCCTGCTGAACAGAAGATACAACTTTCTGTGACCCCGAATAGTTGCGGATGTCCAGCAACTGCTTCGCCAAAGAAAACATCCGCTGCAAATTCGTCCCCATGTGAATCATTTGTACAACCGGCTGCATCAGACACGGGGCTATCGCCTGAAACGCCATATAAGAACCGCCACTGAGACTGCCCAGCAAAATCCGGTATGCCCCCAGACCGACCAGAAGGGCAATACAAACATTTTTGAACATCAGCAAAAGATAATAAAGCCAGCGCTGTTCATAATGCAATCGCATTCCATCATATCGCACGGACTTGAACAGGTCACTCCAAGTGATGAAAAATTCATTTTCCATCCCGGAGGCCTTTATCGTCTCTATCATGGAAAGGCCATGAACCAGAACACCCCGTCTCTTTCCATCCACCTGAGTCATGGATACGTATATGTTCTTCTTCCGCTCCATGAGTTCCAACAACATAAATATAAGAAATCCCGTAAGAACCGTAAGCAATGTTCCCAGCACATTGTCAAAGTGAAACAGAATAACCGCAAAAAACACAATCGACAGCAGATTCAGCACCGATTGGGCAAATCTTTCCGAGAGAAAAGCGGCTATTTGCTCAATGTAACCGATACGGTTTACTAAATCACCGCTGAGATGCGACTGAAAAAACATGGTCGGCAAAGAAAACAGCTTTTTCAGGATTTCGTAAGCATTAATGACAGTCATCCGCAGATTCAGGGATAACAGAGAAACCTGCTGTAAAATCATAAGCCCGGCGGTCAAAATCAGAAAAAATAAACCGACACAGAGAATCGGGGTACCCCAGTGAAAATACGACTCATTGAAAAAATAGTCGATTATAATACTGTTCATATTAGGCTGAACAACATTGCCGGGAATCATCAGAAAACCGATCAGCATAAGAAACATTACATCGGTCCGGCAGGGTTCCAGCAAATATGCCATATTCCCGAACATCGAAGTGTTTTGCATACCCCGTTTTATTCCCCGTTCCGGCGTAAGTTCAAGCAAGGTCCCGGTAAAACCTTTTTCCACTTCTTCAGTAGTGAGTACTCTCTGCCCAAGTGCAGGATCGTTCAGAACCCAGCATTCCCCCTTCCTCCCGAGACAAACAAGATAACGGTTGAACTCCCAGGAGAGAATGACCGGCATGGAATATCCCAGAATATCTTCCGTTTTGGCTATCCGAATTTCTTTTGTCCGGAAACCGTATTTGTGCGCCGTCTCTGCAAGAATGGAAATATTACTTCCATCCCGCAGAATCTGGTTCCCGTCATTCAGTTCCGCAGCTGTAACAATGATTCTGTAGTACCACATTACCATTGCCAGCGCAACAAATCCGCCATCCTCCGATTCCGATTGACGCAGTTCCGGACATTGCGCCACACGATTCCGGAAACCCAAAATTTTATTCAGCAGACTGAAAGACATGTTATTCTCCCGAGGAATGTAAAGAACCGGAAATGCCGGTTCTTTCTTCCATCACACCATCGCCACCGACAAAGCGCCGAACCTTGGCAAGCAACAACTGCAGCGGAGAGTAATGCCCGATAGAAACACGGATATTGCAAAGCATCTTCTGATCGATTTGAACATCCGGACCTTTTCCGCTGGTCCAGTTAAAACCACTGGGATTGTTTTTGTTGCAGGAAAGCAAAATGATAACCTCTACAGGCATGTCTTTGCAACTCTTGAATATATGGTCGGAAAATGAATCGTTCTGATAAAAGCTGTCCAGGGATTCCTCTGTTTCCAGAACCCGACTGACAGTGGCAACAATCCCGACAATGGACCCGTCACGCTCCGCTTTGACGATGGACGGTGTCACACCGACTTTCATCCCTGGACGTATTTTCATGGCATCCGTAAGGGAAAAATATCCGCGAACGCTCCACACCTGTTCATCGGGAGCCCCATGAGTCGCAATACGAAGAATTTTTGTCCCGCGCGTCACCATATCTCCGTTGCGAACATTGAGATTGGCGACCGTACCATTGCAGTAACTTACAATACGACTCCGATAACGAATGGAACGGATTTTCTGTTCTACATCAAATCGAACTTTACTCACACTCGTTTCATAATTAATCAACGTGTTTTCCAACTCAAATACCGTGTTTGCCAACGAAATCTTATCCTCAATACGCTTCGCCTCCAATTCCTCCCGTTCACGAAGACGACTGTCGTACGCTCCCCGTAATTCCGCTACATGCAGCTTTGAAACGGCACCGGAACTCTCCAATTTGGGAACCTTGTTGTTCAAATAGTCATCATACCAGAAAATCTGCTGTTTTATACGTGCCAGACTGTCATCCAGTCTCCGGATGTCCTCTGCGGAAAAATCCGTTTGCTGCTTTTTGATGTATTCAATCCTTCCCGCAATCTTCTGAAACACAGACTCCTGATACCGGAGCAAGTGCGTCAACTGCAGCAATTCCTCAACATCATTATCGGAAAAAATACGCCCTACGACCTGTCCCATGTGAACCTCATCCCCGCGTTCCACGTCCTGCGAAAGCAGAATCCCGTCGCTCTGGGCATAAATACTCCCGTATTCCCCGTCATGCAGAATAATACCGCCGCCATATACGGTTTCGTTCACCCATCCGAAAATCCCCCAGATAATCATCAGGAAAACACATCCGCCGAAAAGCCAGAGTGCAAAATAATAACTCTGAGTGTGTACTATCGGCAATTTACCCCATAGTTCCCGCTTCTCCTGATTGGCACGGGACTCTTCACTATTCTGTTGAGTACTTTCCTTTTCCATTTCCAACTCAATCCACTTTCTGAAAAAACACTTTATTGCACTGCACTCATGCAGTTACGAAAAAAATCATTCACGAACTACTTTCCGGATGCGACTTCAAAATGTAGCATCATTTGTAAAAAAAACAAGTTTTATTTCGTAAAAAAACACAAAAAAGAACAGATGTCATCAATAATCGATAAACGGTTTTGCAATCTTTCAAAGGTAACAGACGGGTTGCAAAAAGATTATGCGATATCTGAAAAAAAATCTTGCATTTTCACTGAAACGTGTTATTTTATCGAAGTGTATATGGGAAAACAATAATACAACGCACAGGAGTAGTAAAATGGCTGAAGATTTGCAGGGACTGCTTGACCGTATCCACAACGATGGAATCCGGAAAGCAGAAGGTGAGAGGGACAAAATTCTTTCCGAAGCGAAAGAAGAAGCGGAAAGAATTGTCGCAAAAGCGAAAGCGGAAGCGGAAGAATTGATGAAACAGGCACAAATGACTGCGGAATCCAGTCGGGAACGGGCAGAAAAAACAATACGTCAGATCTCCCGGGATATTTTGATTGCCCTGAAAAAGGATCTTCTGGATCGGTTAAACCGTTTGGCGAAAGACTGTGCAGGTCAGGCAATGACGCCCCGGGTCATGGAAGAATTGATTGTCCGGATGGCACAATCCTGCCTGGCTTCGGGTGGCAATAACATCAGTCTGGATATCTGTCTGTCCCGGAAAGATGCGGAACAGCTGACCGAATCTCTGAAAGCGGCATTGTTGAACGATTTGAAAATCAACGGCATGATTCATGTGGGAACAGATTTTTCCGCCGGTCTGAAAGTCGGAGTTACCGGCAGTGATGTCTATCTGGATTTCAGCGATGAAGCCCTGGCGGATGTGATTTGTGAATTTGCCGGTCCGAAACTGGCAGCGGTACTGAAAGGCTGACAGGAATACGGGGAAGGTTTGGAAATATGCCATACAATCAACTTTTTTCCCTGATTTCCTCTCTGCCAATGTTGAATATGCAGGAAAAGCCGCAAATTACGGCAGAAGGTTTTCTGGATGCAGCAGCGGTCTGGCTGCAGGGAAACGAACTTGCTGAACTGAAAGAGTTGTCCCTTTCTCCCAAAACGGAAAATCATTTCCGTGCCGGCAGTTTCGCTGCCGTATATTCCGCCTGGGAACTGGCTCTGCGACACAGCATACTGCGCCTCCGGATACAAAAAAACCGCTATACGGACGTACCCGCAGCGGACATCCCCGTTTTCGAATGTGATGCCGATGCGGTTGCGATTCGTGCGTATGGTGCCGGTGACCCGTTGGAACGGGAATACATCCTGGACCGGGCACGCTGGGAAAAGACAGAGGAACTGACCGTAGGACAGACTTTCGGAACCGATCCGCTGCAGGCGTATTTTATCCGTCTGCAAATTGCCTGGAAATGGGCAAAACGTTCTATGGGAAATCCGGAAAAAAATCTGGATGCGGCAGCGGAAAATCCGGAAAAAGGGGATAACAACAATGATGAAAATAAACAGAAACATATTTAACGCGGGAGCACTTTTGTTATGATTGACAACAATCAGGGACATATTACCGGCGTCAACGGGAATCTGGTGACAGTGGAATTTGACACGTTTGTCACACAAAATGAAGTGGCATTCATTCTTCTGGGTGAAAAAAAACTGAAAGCCGAAGTGATTCGGGTACGCGGAAAACGCGCCGACCTGCAGGTCTTTGAAAGCACTGTGGGATTGAAAGTCGGCGATACCGTCCAGTTCACCGATGAACTCTTGAGCGTCACTCTCGGACCCGGTCTGCTGAAACAGGTGTACGACGGTCTGCAGAATCCACTGAACAAACTGGCGGAAAAATCCGGATTCTTTCTGGAACGCGGTGTCTATCTGGATGCCTTGGATTTCGATTCCGAATGGGACTTCACTCCTACGGCTAAAGCGGGCGATAAACTCCGCGCTGGCGATTTTATCGGCTGGGTTCCGGAAGGTATTTTTCATCATCAGATTATGCTTCCCTTCTCCTTTTCCGGAATCTGGACTCTGACCGAAGTCGCACCGGCTGGCAGATACAATCTGCGTCAGGTCATTGCAAAGGCAATGAACGACAAAGGGGAAACGAAAGATATCACCATGACACAAAACTGGCCGGTAAAAATCTCCATCGACTGCTATCGCGAAAAACTGCTGCCGGTCAAACCGCTGATTACCCAGCAGCGTATCATTGATACATTCTTTCCGGTTGCCCAGGGCGGCACATTCTGTACACCCGGTCCTTTCGGCGCGGGAAAAACTGTTTTGCAGCACTCCTTGAGCAAACATGCGGAAGCGGATATTGTTATTGTCGCAGCCTGCGGTGAACGCGCCGGCGAAGTCGTGGAAATCCTGCGTGAATTCCCCGAATTGGAGGACCCGCGCACCGGTAAAACGCTGATTGACCGGTCCATCATCATCTGCAACACAAGTTCCATGCCGGTGGCGGCACGGGAAGCGTCCGTTTATACGGCTGTCACCCTGGCGGAATATTACCGTCAGATGGGATTGAATGTTCTCATGCTTGCCGACTCCACATCCCGCTGGGCTCAGGCTCTTCGTGAAATGTCCGGCAGACTGGAAGAAATCCCCGGAGAAGAAGCCTTCCCCGCTTATCTGGAATCCCGTATTGCGGGCTTCTATGAACGCGCCGGACTCGTGCGGCTGAACAACGGTGAAACCGGATCCGTAACCATCTGCGGCGCGGTCAGTCCC
>CALCCZ010000091.1 GCA_937900075.1 uncultured Lentisphaeria bacterium | reverse complement strand
TTCAAATCAAAACCATTAAAATCATAGCGAAAATCAGTAAAATTTTATTCTGCGGCAATTTTTTTAGTTTGAAACATGAAAAAGTTGTATTTGAGCTGTGTTTGCAGAACTCAGTAATGTCAGTATTTTCGATACGGGAGATTTTGATTGTTTTTTTCAAAATCTTACTTGAAAGATTCCATTTGCGAGTTAAATTAATGGATGTTTTAAACAAATATGTAGCTTTTTTTAAGGAATTTACAATGTTTTTTTCGGAACTTGATTTTTATCGATGGCAAAACTGATATTGACATCAATCCCCCCTTTTTGCTTTACGAAAATTAATTCTTACAAGATTGGATTTAAAAATGAAAAACATAGAAATTCCCTACAAGATTTTCCTTTCTGAAAATAATATCCCGGACAGCTGGTATAATCTGCGTGCTGATATGCACAATAAACCGGAACCACTGCTGAATCCCTCAACGCATAAGCCCGTTACGCTGGACGAATTATCCAAGGTTTTTTGCACGGAATTAGCAAAACAGGAACTGGATGATACTACGCCTTACATTCCGATTCCGGATGAGATTCGTTCCTTTTACAGAATGTATCGTCCATCGCCTCTCATACGCGCATATTTTCTGGAGAAAGCACTTGGAACTCCTGCGCATATCTATTACAAGTTTGAAGGCAACAATACATCCGGCAGTCATAAACTGAATTCCGCTATCGCCCAGGCATATTATGCAAAGAAGCAGGGGTTGAAAGGTGTAACAACAGAAACCGGAGCAGGGCAGTGGGGAACTGCTTTGTCAATGGCTTGTGCATATTTTGGTTTGACCTGCCATGTCTTTATGGTAAAATGTTCCTATGAGCAAAAACCGCATCGCCGTGAGGTAATGAGAACATTCGGTGCCGATGTCACTCCATCACCCTCCCAAACGACATCTGTCGGACGGAAGATATTGGAATCTCATCCGGGCACGACCGGCAGTTTAGGCTGTGCTATTTCTGAAGCGGTAGAAACTGCAACAAAAACGGAAGGATTCCGCTATGTACTGGGATCCGTTCTTTCACAGGTTATGCTGCATCAGTCCATTATCGGGCTTGAGACAAAATTGGCGCTGGATGAATATGGAATTACCCCTGATATTGTCATCGGTTGTGCCGGCGGTGGTTCGAACTTGGGAGGTTTGATTGCACCTTTCATGGGGGAACGCCTGAAGGGAAAACTGAATTGTCGTTTTCTTGCCGTTGAACCTGCGTCCTGTCCCAGTTTGACACGCGGCAGGTTTGCATACGATTATTGCGATACCGGAATGGTTTGTCCGTTGGCAAAGATGTATACGTTGGGCAGTAACTATATTCCGTCTGCCAGTCATGCCGGAGGTTTGCGTTATCATGGCATGAGTTCAGTTCTGTCTCAATTGTATCATGACGGCTATTTGGAAGCTACCAGTGTGACGCAGACACAAGTCTTTGAAGCAGCAACATTTTTTGCGAAATGCGAGGGGACATTACCCGCACCGGAAAGTGCCCATGCCATTCGGGCTGCCATAGATGAAGCTGTTCGTTGTCGTGAGCTTGGAAAAACAGAGAACATCGTGTTCGGATTAACCGGGACCGGGTATTTTGATATGTTTGCGTATCAAAGGTATAACGATGGTCAAATGGTTGATTATATCCCGGCAGACAGCGAATTGGAAAAGGCTTTTGAGTTATTGCCGGAAATTTAATTAAGAAGGAACTCTGCATGAATATTTATTTTGCCGGCGTTTTGTTTGATCATAAAGCTCTTGTCGGCAATAAGCTTCTTGCACGGGCTATTGAGAAAGTTTCGCAAGAACGGTATCATTTCTTTTTGCCTCAGGAATTTCCTTTTCCGGATGATTCTGCTGTAAAGATTCGCAATAATGATCTGAAAATGCTCATCAAGGCGGATATGATTTTGCTTAATTTTGACGGTTTGGAACTGGATTCCGGGACGGTTGTTGAATATGTTTGTTCAAAAATGCTTGATATACCGGCTTTATTGTTGAGAACGGATTCACGGATCGTACACGAGGATGTTAAAGCATCCTTACCCTGGAACCTGATGTGTGCCGGTTTTCCCCGCAGTCGGGTGATGTTGTACAATGCCATGAGTAATTTTGCCAAATACGATGATAATTATGAAGCATTTTACAATAATCTTGCAGAAAAAACAGTAGAAGAACTGGATTCGCTGAAGAAAGAGCCATCGTTGTTTTGCGGAAAATCCAATCTGCTGCAGCACTATCGGACTGTTTTGAGTCTGCTCGGAAGTGATATAGATGCTGATTTTTCTGCGGAAGAACTGGATGAAATTGTGAGTAACAAGATAAACAACGGCATTTATGGTGAATAATTTCCGTTAGCCTTGTTTGAGAAAAATATATTCGAACGATTTGTCTATGCGGTATATAACTCTCAACGAATCAGAAATGCTTCGTTGAGAGTTTTTTGAATCGGGGAAGGTATTCTTATTGTCAGAGCTGCATTCCGCCAGCTACCGGTATATCGCTTCCCGTAATATAAGAACCGGCATTGGAACAAAGCAACAATGCCAAAGCCGCACAATCTTCCGGACTACCGAACCGTTTTGCAGGAATATTCGCCAGCAATTTATTAACGATTTCCGGATCTGACAATGCTTCTGAATTTCTGTCGGTCGCAATAACCCCGGGCGCTAAAGTATTAAACGTAATGCCATCCGGTCCGTATTTTCTTGCACAGTTCTGAATAAGATTTGATAAAGCTGATTTTGTTGTGGCATAAACAGGCAAACGGGGAGATTGTTTCCATTGATTGACGCTACCCAATGCTAAAACACGACCCCATTTTTTACGAATCATTCCTGGTAAAACCTGTTGAATCATCCAGAATGATGCAGCCAAATTTACACGGAACTCGTTTTCAAATTCATCTATTTCGAATTCTTCAACGGGACCATACTTTTGAATGGATGCGTTCAATACTAAAATATCTGCGTTTTGCAGTGCATTGGTTGTATTTAGCTTTTCCCATTCTGCTTTCTTGCTCAGATCGGCAGTAATGAGATTGACATTCCAGCCTTGTGAAGCAGCTGTTTTTACAGTATTCAGAAGAGCCGGACTTTCATGGCTTCCGTGAAACCAAACCGTTGCACCTGCATCTGCCAAGGCGTACGCAATGGCTTTGCCGATTCCACGTGAGGAACCGGTTACCAGCGCATTTTTTCCTTTCAAATCAAAACAGTTAAATACAGACATTAACATTTTCCTCCACAATCATCGGGGATGATGATTTTTGCCTCATTTTTCCGACCGGATACTATTTTTTCCTCTGTATGGAAAACTTTGCCATCCGGCAGTTCAATGGTTATGTTGTATGTGCCGTAATAACCGCGCACATAGTTTTTCTTTGTGGAATCGTAATCGTTGGTACAATTTGTATTCCAGTCATTCAGCAGCATTTTTTCCAGTTGACGATAAGCTGGTTTCGGAGTCATGTCTCTATGAATCAAACCGCCTTTTGCCTGATTTTCAACCCCCAATGCAGTGTCATCTACAAGATTCCACCATATAATGCCGTTTGTATTCGGATGGGAAAACCAGATTTTGTACAATATTTCTGTACAGAATCGTTGAAATTCTTCACAAAACTCTGTTCCCAAGTCTTCACGGCCCGTTATGGTGACTTCTGAAATGGATACCGGTTTTCCAACTTTTGTCCAAATGTCCAACACATTGTTGATATGTTCGGGATTAAAGTAGTATTCGCCCCACCATGGCAGCATGTTTTTTACATCGGGACAGCCAATCATGTGATACTGTAATCCGATGGCATCTACTTTGCAGTTGTCAAGCAAGAGCCAATTTTCCAGCATATTGTCAACGGAATAATAGCCGTAAGTATCACGCCAGGAATTTCCGTCATTGTAATTGAATCGTGTTGAAACCGGAAAATATTTCTCCGCAATTTTGAAGGCAAAATGTGCAAAATCTTCCGGTATGATTTGAGATGGCGTGTGATATGTTACTTCGTTAGTAACATCCCAGTTATATATTTTGTCACCATACCGTTCTGCAATTTCCCGCACATGACGTTCGTATATCCTTTTTAAGTGCTCTGCAGTATCTCTTTTCAGCCATTTTGCTGTATGATGGTCATAGAGCAAAACATGACCTTTCGGAGTAATTCCATTTTGTTCACAGAACTCGAGCAACAAATCGGGGGAGGGGCGCCTGTAAATATAGGGACTGTCTTTTGCGTAGCGTGGTTTTCCTTCTTCCGGTTCCAAATCGCCCCAGTAGAAGGGAATGACCATAAGATTGAACAGACGTTTGAAATATTTTTCGTAAGCCTGATTTTCCTCTTCCGTTTGAAAGCCTTTCAACATAAATCCATTACACCCGAACTCAAATTCATGACTTTTCTGAGTGAAACAGACTTTGGCTGTTCCGTTGTAGGGCGTTCCGTCGGAATTTATCAGTTGATATGACAACATCCCTTTCCGGTAGAGTTCAGCCCCGTATTTCATGCGGGCTGAACTTTCCGGATCCGGGTTACGAAAATATTTCAGAAGTTTGTCAATATAGGAAATTTCTTCTTCTTTCGTAAAGGGCGTTTTATCTGACATGTTACTTCAGCTCCAGGAATTTTATATGGATTTCGCCGGAAGCATCGGTCCAGGTAATGCGGTAAGTACCCCGGAAGCCACGGAATTGAACACGTCCTGAGTCAGTTGCTTTTGTTTGCAACTTCGTTTTCCATTCCTTATTAATCAGTTCATTCAGTACAAAATAAGCAGGTTTGGGTTCCATATTTCTTGAGAACAGACCGGATACGGATGGTTCTCCTGGTGCACCGCAATCATCCACCACGTTCCACCAGGTAATTCCCATCATATTTTTGATACTGAACCAGAGACGATAGAGGTTTCTCGTGATATTCGCCTGGATATTTTGACCGCGTTCGTCATTATTGGGGGCTGTAATGGTAATTTCCGACAGGTGAATGGGGAGTTTTGCCTGGGAAAGACAATTCATGGTTTGCCAAACGGATTCCGGAGATTGCGTCAAGGTTTTGCCATCAGCGATATCCAAACAGGTTTGAGGATTGAAAAGATGCATTTGTGCGCCCATAATATCGATTTTGCACCCGCGCTGTTTCAAGTCGGCAATCTGATTGACATAGCTCTGATTCAAGTAGTAGTCATTGATATTCAATTTTGCTTCTTTGGGCAGCATGGAATCTGCTAATTTAAAAGCACGATAGGTATAGTCTCCCGGCATAATTCCGTCGTAGGATGAATTGCAAAGCGCTGAACCCGGTACCATAGCGCCTTGTTCAAAATCGTATGCACTTTCATTGCATACATCCCAACTGTGAACACGTTTGCCATATCGGAAAGCAATTTCAGCGATACGTTTTGCCATAGTGGTTTCCAGATATACCGCAAATTCCGGCATTATTTTTTCCAGTTGTTCGCGTGTAAGATTTCTCTTATTGCGAATTTCTGCCGCAGGACTCCAGTTGTTTTTCCAATCTTGTTTTATTTGCCAGTCAGACGGCATTTTTTTTAACAACCAATCCGGGTATTGCCATTTGTAATTACCCCAGACTAGAGGATGACCATGCAAACGTATCCCTTTCTTCTCACAAAAATCCACTACCGGATCCGTAGCAGGACGGCGCCAATGCGGCTCCAGTTTCGGTTCTTTTATGGTGTTCCAATATTCGGCAGAATCACGATATTCCGGTTCAAACCGTACCTTTCCCTCTTCGGGTTCCAATGCTTTCCAGTAAAAAGCGATGGTAGCGGAATTGAAAAGATCACCGTAAAGTGCTTTATATTTTTCATTTCGTTCATCTGTTCCCAATTGGTCAAAATTGAAAATGTGGGCACCGAATATGAAAGAGTGGGAAATTTGTTCAATGTCTACGGCAGTTCCCGGCTTTAATCCGGAGATACGCC
>CALCCZ010000090.1 GCA_937900075.1 uncultured Lentisphaeria bacterium | reverse complement strand
CTAAGCATAAGGGATATCCGACTGCGGATCATAGAAAAATATGTCGTGAACAGGGACCTTCTCCAATTCAGCGGCTTACGTTTAAGTATTAATATTCTTCAGTTTTCTTTTCGCTTCTTTTAGAAACTACGTGAATTACTTTTCCAGTGCGCTTGATTCCGTCATCTTTTTTAGCAGCTCTTTTTTCCGCTACAAGACGGCTTTCACCTTTTCTTCTGTAGATTTTCTTTTCCGGAACGCCTTCTTTTTTAGCACCGGCAGCATACTTTGCTTCTTTTGCAGCTTTCTTTTCTGCACGAGCCTTTGCCCTTTCTTTCTTTTCCTTGTCGATGAAAGTAAGTGATTCGTCCAAGCCTGTAAAGAATTTCTGCATGTCGTCTGCAAATACAACTATTGCACGACGATCATCTTCGCCTTCCTTGATTTTACTTTCTACAATCTGAAGGAAAACATCACCTGCACGATTTTCCTTAACGTTAAAGAAATATGACCTGTTGTCAAGATTTACCTGAGTAGTAAAAAGTTCACCGCGTATACCCATTATATCCATCCTTAATAATGTAAAATGATTTTCTGCTTACTATAATTTAATGTGTTGTAAGCAGAATCTATCACATTTACTCTTTAAATTCAATGACAGTTAATTTTAAGAAAACAAATATTGCAAGTATAAGATAAGCAGATGAAATAATTAACCTTACTGCAGTTGAAATCTTAAAATACCATAATGCTTCCTGAACAGCTGGAACTATCCGGGAACTTACGCTCGGAATTTCGGCACATTCGCTAAACCCGATGACGTCGGAATGGTCGGTGAAATTTACCGGTACCTTGCAAAAATCAGCCGATCCGAAGTCTATCTGACGGAAGTGGAACGGGATGTTCCCGAACGGGAATGTCAGTACCTCAACTACTCTTATTTCCCGGAATCCGATACGATTTGTCTGCTCAATGTTGACTTTGTAAAGCCGCATACGGCAGAACTGCACAGATTCGGGAAAAAGGAAAAAATCACCTTAGCGCCACAGGAATTCCGTCTGTTCAAAAATGCACGCAAGTGCTGAACGAGAGGACAGTAAAACTGTAATTTTCCAAAAGAACCCCTTTTTTATCGGCAGAACGCCTTGATTTTTCTATGCAGATGTTATATTGTTACATGGTAATGTAAGAAATATCAACCAAACTAAAAACATACAAACAAGGAACTCAATCATGAAAATTGATGAAATCGACAAAAATTTCAAAACTGCCGAAGTCGGCGGTACTCCAATCAAATTTTTCAATGCCCACGTGGCACCTTTTTCCGTAGAAGGTTTTCCCTGGCGGAAAGAGGGGGACTTGACGTTCTTCCGTCTCCCGCGCGACATCAAGGATGTGAATGACGGCGCCATGTGGCTGGCGAACCAGACCAGTGGCGGAGCGATCCGTTTCCGCACCGACTCCAATGTCATTGCCATCCGCGCAAAATTAGTCTATTCTTCCGATATGAATCACATGCCGCGCTGCGGAAGTGCGGGCTTCGACATCTATCGCGGACGCGGTCTGCAGGCATCCCATGTCGGCACGGCGCAACCGAATCGCGACCAGGAGAAGATGGAACAGATCATCTGCTGGAATCCCGTTCCGGGCGTTATTGCAGACTTTACTTTGGACCTGCCTCTCTACGGTGGGTGCGAATCTGTGGAAATCGGTATCGCTCCCGATGCAAAACTGCTGCCCCCGACTCCGCACAAAATCAAATTGCCAGTCCTGTTCTACGGCTCCTCTATTACTCAGGGCGGGTGTGCTTCCAGACCCGGCAACGTCTATACATCCCGTCTCTGCAAAACAGTCGATGCACCACAGGTCAATTTGGGATTTTCGGGCAGCGGTCGCGGTGAAATCACTATCGCAAAAGCGATTGCAAAAGATGTTCCCCTGTCCTGTTTCGTTTTTGACTACGATTACAATGCCCCGGATGTACCCCATCTGAAAGCCACTCATGAAAAATTCTTCAAGGCATTCCGTGCCAAACAGCCAAATGTACCGGTCATCTTTATGTCCGCTTGCAATGTCTGGTTTGAAAACAAGACACAATGCGAAAATCTGGACAAACGGCGCGAAGTGATTTACAAAACCTACGAAAATGCAGTCAAAGCAGGCGATAAAAACGTCTATTTCATTGATGGACGCGAGCTGTTCGGGAAAACCGAACGTTCCGCATGCACCGTCGATGGATGCCATCCCAATGATTTGGGATTCGACCGCATGTACCGCACTGTTCTGCCGGTTCTCAGAAAAGCTCTCAAAGGGGGAAATAAGTGAGTACATATCCCTGCTATCCCATGCGGAAGCAAACCGATCTCTGCGGCATTTGGGATTTTCAGTTCCTCCCGAAAACAGGTGATTCCAGACCGGAATGGAATTTTCAGTCCGGCATCACCTACCCCGAACGGCAGGCAGTTCCCGGTTGTTTCGATGCCACAGCACCGCACGCAGGCAAGCGTGGCGTCGGGCTTTACAGAAAATTTGTCAAGGTTTCACGGGACTGCACGGTTCAGTTGGATTTCGGCGGTCTTCTCCAGACAGGCAGAATTTTCTGGGACGGCACAGAAGTCGGAACGGATTTCTTCCCCTACTCCGCTTATTCCTGTTCTTTCCCCACAAATGCAGGAACACACGAACTCGTTGTCGCTGCGGAAAACTGTTTCGATTCCGCCTACAATCCGCTTACACTCAAACCCAGCGATTTCTACGCTTTCGGCGGCATCCTGCGTTCCGTTACCATCACGGAACTGCCCGATGAGGCACGGTTGAAACGATGCACGGTCACAACATTGGATATCGCAACAGGGAAAGTGCGCTTGGACATAGGAATTGACAATCTCCCCGGCTCACAACTCGTTGCAATGATGATTCAGTTCGATGACGGCGCGGCAATTACACGCAATATTATGTTCCAGGATGGCACAGGTAGCGGCGAGTTCTTTGTGGACAACCCGACACCATGGACTCCGGAAACGCCAAACTTGCATACCGTCAAACTGATTCTGCCGGGTTGCGATGACTCGCTCATTGAACGGTTCGGTATCCGTACCATTGAAGCGAAAAATGCAAAACTGCTCTTGAACGGGAAGCCGATTTTCCTGAAAGGCTACAACCGCCATGAATCACATCCCGAGTTCGGTGCCGCAGTTCCGCCTAATATCCAGATTGAAGACCTTTACATACTCAAAGATCTGAACTGCAATTTCATACGCGGTTGCCACTATCCGCAGGACCAGGGATTTCTTGACCTCTGCGATGAACTCGGATTTCTTGTCTGGGAAGAGTCGCTGGCCTGGGGTAACACTGCAGAATCGCTGAATGACCCTCTGTTTATTCAACGCCAAATCGAACAGACGGAAAATATGGTTCGGGTCAGCGGAAATCACCCGTGCGTGATACTGTGGGGATTCATGAATGAATTGCATTCGCATCTGCCCGAGGGTCGTAAATTGATCGAAACACTGGTCAAAACCGTCAAAAAACTGGATACTTCCCGCCCGGTCACTTTCGCCTCCATGATGGTCGTCTGGGGAGACATCTCTCTCGACTTGCCCGATGTCATCTCCTGCAATACATACCCGGGTTGGTACGAAACACAGCCCTACCCCGAAAACCCGGAGGAAAAAATTAAGGAACGGTTCGATAAAATCGTTGAAATCGTCTCCTCCGAACAATTGAAAGACAAACCGCTGCTCATCAGCGAAATCGGCGCTGCCGCTCTTTATGGTTGTCATGACCGAATGAGATTTCAGTGGTCCGAAGAATATCAGAGTGACTATATAGCTGAAGTTTGCAAACAGATAGCAGCACACCCGAGATTTCAGGGCGTTGCACTCTGGCAGTTTACGGATATCCGGAGTTATCCCGGTGGCCCGACCTTGAACCGTTGCCGCAGTTTCAACAATAAAGGCAGTTTGGATGAATACCGCCGGGAAAAAATGGTTGCCGCCACTGTCCGGGATATTTTTTCAAAGCCGCCGTTTAACGGAAAATAACCAACCGATTAAACTCTTGGAAAGCAAAGGAAAAATACAAAATGAAAAAACCAATTGATGTTGAACTCTACTCCCTTAGAACTTACGCGGAAAAAGATTTCCCCGGAGTTCTGAAACGCGTCGCCGAAATGGGATACACTGCCGTCGAACCGGCAGGCTACTGGAATATCGAACCACGCGAACTGAAAAAAATGCTCGATGACCTGGGTCTGAAAATCTACACGGACCACACTACCGGAGCAAGCCTTGAAAACATCTCGAAAAATGTCGATATTCTCGGCACACTCGGAATCAATACCGCCTGCACGGGCTACTGGACCGATGCCTTCAAAGATGAAGATGCCATCAAAGCCACAGCCGAAAAAACAAACCGGCAAATCGAAGCTTACGCTGCTCAGGGAATTACGGTTTACCAGCATAACCACTTCTGGGAATTCGGAAGACTTCCGGACGGACGTATCAAATACGACGTCTATGCAGCTCTCTGTCCGAAGTTGAAATACCAGATCGATTGCTTCTGGAGCACAAATAAAGGTCTCGAAGACCCCGTGGATATTTTGAAACGTTTCGCCCCGCAAACAATTTCCATCCACATGAAAGACGGTATCTGCACGCCCAATCCGGAAAAAGGCGAAGCAGATGTATCCCTGATGCCGCTGGGAACCGGTTCACTGCCGATCCCGGAATTGATGAAATACGTCCCCGACAGCGCTTTGTCTGTAATCGTTGAACTCGATGAAGCCAATATCGAAATGTGGGATGCAATCGAACAAAGTTATCGCTACATGACCGAAAATGGTTTCGTAATCGGTAACAAATAAGATTGTTCCTGTATCTGTTGAAAAACACTTTTTGCATTCAGTACCGCAAATTTACGGCTTCTGAATGCAAAAAAGCTGCAAATCGTTCCCGTTTTTCTTTTTTTCTGTTTGAAAACTGAAAAAAATACATTATAATACTTTACAGAACCTTCAACAACTTTAACGCCGGGGTTCCGGCAAAATACGAGGAGTATTGAAAATGAAACCGTTAGGAGTACAGCTGTATTCTCTCAGAGACTATGCAAAAGATGATTTCGTCGGCGTTTTGAAAAAAGTCGCGGAAATCGGTTACAAGGTCGTGGAACCGGCAGGTTTTTGGAACCTCAGTCCCGCTGAGTTCAAAAAAGTTATTGACGACCTCGGACTCCAGATCTTCACCTCCCATTCCCCCTGGGCACGTTCAGTAGCGGATGTCGAACCAATCGTTGAAACATTGGGCATTCTCGGACTCGATAAATGCGTCTGCGGTTACGGCCCCGATGATTTCAAAGATCTCGATGCCATCAAACGTACTGCTGACAACACAAATGCTATGCAGGAAGCGTTCGCAAAACAGGGAATCACCCTCTTCCAGCACAACCACTATTGGGAATTTGAACGGATTGACGGAAAACTCAAATACGACATCTATGCCGAACTCGCACCGAATGTCAAATATCAGATCGACTCTTTCTGGAGCACAAATAAAGGTTCCGAAGATGCAGTCGAAATGCTCAAAAAATTCGCAGATAAATGCGTCTCCATCCACATGAAAGACGGCGTTTGCAAGCAGAATACGGAAAACGGCGGCATGGTTAACGGCCTCCTGGATATGAAGATTGACCTGCTCCCGCTGGGCACAGGTACACTTCCTATCCCTGAAATCGTCAAAAACGCACCCGAATCCGCTACCGCAATCATCGTCGAGCTCGATTACTGCTCCGTTGAAATGTGGAAAGCAATTGAACAGAGCTACAAGTACATGACCGAAAACGGTCTTGCAGCCGGAAACAAATAATCGGAAGGATTTTTCACTATGACTAAAAAAACTCCCGCTTCTAAAACTGTAAGCATTCCGCAGGCTAAAAAATTCCGCAAAGTCAAAATGGGTATCATCGGTTGCGGTATGATTTCCGACACCTATTTCCAGGCTTCTAAAAAATTCAACGTCATTGAAGTCGTTGCTTGTTCCGACATCATTCCCGAACGCGCAAAAGCAAAAGAAGCGTTGTACGGCTGCAAGGCCATGACCAACGAAGAATTGCTCGCACGGAAAGATATCGAAATCGTTCTCAACCTCACACCGCCTCAGGTCCACTCTAAAATCGCTATCGATACCCTGAATGCCGGTAAGCACGCTTACAGCGAAAAGCCCTTCGGCGTCGATGCAAAAGACGCTGCTAAAGTTATGGCTCTCGCAAAGAAAAAAGGCCTTCGCGTCGGCTGCGCTCCCGATACTTACCTCGGCGGCGGGCTCCAGACTTCCCGTAAAATCCTCGATGACGGCTGGATCGGCAAACCGATCGCGGCTACTGCTATGGTCCTCGGCCGCGGCCCCGAAAAATGGGGTCAGGCTCCTTTCTTCTATGACTACGGTGCAGGCCCGATGCTTGACCTCGGTCCTTACTATGTCACCGCTCTGGTGAACTTCTTCGGACCCGCAAAAAGCGTTACCGCTATCACCAAAAAAGGTTCTGAGTTCCGTACCCTCGGCGCTGAAGTCGGCGAAACCTACAAGGATATCTACAAACCGTTCGACCGCTATCCTGTAACTGTCACCACCCACCTGACTGGCGTTATCGAATTCCAGAACGGCGTACTCGCGACTATGATCGCCAGCTTCGAAGCTTACGCTCATAATCACCCGCCCATAGAGATCTACGGCGATGAAGGTACCCTCCTCGTACCCGACCCGAACACTTTCGGCGGACCCGTCAAACTCTACCGCAATGGCCAAAACAAGTGGATTGATGTGCCCCTTTCCCACATCTACACGGAAAACAGCCGTTCCATCGGCGCCGCGGATATGGCTATCGCGCTTCAGACCGGCAGAAAACATCGTTGCTGTGGCGAACTGGCAAATCATGTCCTCGAAATTATGCTTGCTTTCGATAAGTCCAGCAAAGAAGGCAAAAAAATCGATTTGACCACGACTTGCGAACGTCCCGAACCCCTGCAGCTCGGTCTCGAATTCGGTGAAGTCGAAAAATAATTTTCCCTTATCCTGAAACAATTTCACAAAACACCGGACAGCTAACCCCTGCCCGGTGTTTTTTATCGTTCCTTTGGTATCGGGTAATATACACCCGTTTGTTGTGATTTACACAAATTATTTTACAGACTCGATTTCATTTTCTGTCCGGATGATACATTCTCCGGCAAACGGAAAACTTACTGGTCAGGCACAGAGGCTTGCTGACGCACATACTCAGTATGACGGAATAAAATGTCAGGTAGTAACAGCTGACAAAGTG
>CALCCZ010000089.1 GCA_937900075.1 uncultured Lentisphaeria bacterium | reverse complement strand
GAAGAACATATGGAAACAGGGAAAAGAATTCATCACCCTGCAAATGCCCAAGAAGCACCAATATTGCGCCAATACCCTTTGCCATATCTAAATAATCAAGTCTCTTAGTATTCACTATAATCTGCCTCTTACTTTAATCGCATTCTTAGGGCACATTTCCTGACAGCAATAGCAGCGGATGCAGGTTTTGAGATGAAATACCGGGCGTCCCTGACCGAGTTTCAGGGATTTTGGCGGGCAGACTTTTACGCAGAGTCCGCATCCGATGCAGCGTTGCGGATCCAGTTGCGGGGCGTTCAAAACGTTTTCCCTCAGAATATTCTGCAGGAAACCGGGAATAGCCTTCAGGAAGGGGGAATTATCCTCATTGATACTTGGGAGGACCAAAGACATGGGTTGCGGCAGAGGTCCGATACACTCTGTTTCCGGGATCAGATGTCGTTGTGCAGCGCAGTTCATAACGGGGATTTGTTCAAAAGGAATACGGAAAACATTTTTACAGATTGCGGCATCCAAAGCGAGTGCATCTGCGCTGGCGGCGAGGAAATTACCGGCTACCGGGGACCCGTTTCCGGGTCCGTTTCCTTCCATGCAGATGACTGCATCGAGCAAATTGACGGATGGTTTTACGGTCAGGTACAAATCGAGGAGCATATCGGCGAATCGGGAATAGCTTTTTCCGATAGCGAAATGCCAGGCGATGCGGTCGGTTCCGCGGACTAAACCGAAAAGGTTTTTGACGGCGAGAGTGACGAGCATCATGCCGTGCGTTTTAGCTTTTGCGAGGTTCAGTAGGATATCGAAATTTTTGTAATCGGAAGAGAGTTCGAGTTTATGATAACTGCATCCTTCGGGTGTTTGCACGGAGTCATAATTCTGGAAGGGCATGACCTCGACGCCCATTTCAGAGAGTTCATGAAGGATGCCCATCATACCGGCAATTGCGGTGGTATCCTGTGTTCCGGGATTTTCCCTGACAGCGATGGCTGTTGCGCCATTATTCCGGAGATAGCGAACGGTGGCGATAAGCAGTCGTGGGTGAACACTTGCGGGGTCGTTATCCTTGCGCCAGGAAAGCCAATTTGGTTTCAGCAGCACACGTTTCCCATTGAAATTGAAATCAGCGAGTACGTTTTTCAGGGCCGCATCCAGATCCGGGTCGGCATAAGAAACGCAATTGGAAAAGTAAACTTTATGAGAAGTCATGTGCAGCCTTTGGTTTTTCTGGCGGGATAAATTACGTCATTGCGGAGTTCCGGTTCAGACGGAGAAGATTTTTCCCGGTTCCGCATCCGCCTTCAAAGCGGCTTCGCGTATTGCCGCCACTTCGATGGTTTCCGCTTTGGGGATTGGGGAAACACCCGTTGTATAGAACTCCAGGATATTGTCGAGGAGATTTTCAAACATGCGGGAGCCGGCGGTAACGACAGCTGCGCCAGCCTCGCCGTCCAAAATGGAGTAAAAACCGAAATGCGGGCTGTATGCCATGGTGGCACTGCGTTTGCCGTCGGCATATTCGACGGCGAAGTGACTGTTTGCGCAATTGGGGAGACGCATTACGCTTTTTGCACCTGTTCCGAGGCTGGCGACAATCATTTCAATCTGGTGAATGGAGTATTCCTGGAAAGTGCTGCCGCCGCCGAACGTGGAAATGAAAGTCGGCTTTTTTTCAGCGTATTGTCCGTTCAGAATATCCTGCAGTTCCGTTCCGTAACGCAGAGCGGAGCTGCTCATTAGCGGAGTTCCGTGCTGTTCTGCGAGTGCGAAAAATTTTTCTGCGGTAGCGCGGTCCGGGGCGAATGTTTTATCGATGTACAGCGGTTTACCGGCTCGAAGGGGGATATCGCTGAGGCGTTCATGTGCTTCGGGGTTGGAGGGTGCGAGTACGCAAATCACATCGGATTTTTCGACGACTTCCTGGATATTGGCGGCGGGTGTCATGCCGAAGTTTTTGCACCAGTCATCGAGTTTTTTTCCGTTTGGTGCAGGGGATTCCTCCCAGGCGTAGCCGAGTTCAAATTCCTGAGCGCGTTTTGCGGCATGGAACCATGCGGGATAGTTATTAGCGTGCCATTCATCAATATGCAAGTCGATAAAGCCGATTTTCTTAGTCATTTTCAAACCTTTCACAGTTTATTGTTTTCCGGTTCAGTTCAGTTTGCTCTTCAGGAACGCGACAGCTTTGGCGATATCCTCTGCCGGGTTGGCTCCGACTTCGCGTTCGATTGTCAGATAACCGTCATAAGGGATAGCCTTGAGTTCCGCGAGGTATTCATTCCAGGGTACCTGACCATCTCCTAACGGTACTTCGGCGAAGAGTTCACCGGTTTCTGCCACGAGAGCAGCGAAACCGCCTTCCGCGAAAGCGTTATAGACGCGGAACGGGTCGCATTTCCGGTAGTGAATACCGTCTTTTGCGTGTGTATGAACGATATGGGGAGCAAGAATGCGGACAGCAGCGACGATGTCCTCATCGAGTACCATTTTCAAGTTGGCGGGGTCGAGATTGACGCCTAATCCGCGGGAGGCGACAGCGTCGATGAAACGTTTCAGTGTTTTGGCGGTTTCCGGTCCGGTTTCTACAGCCAGAGTCACGCCGATACTTTCACCATAACGTACAATCCCCGTGAGCGCCTCTTTCATGATCTGAAAACGTTCATGATTGGGATCTTCCGGTACGGTACCGATGTGGCAGGTTACGACTTTCGAGCCGAGGAAACGTGCGATATCCATAATGCGCCGGGTCGTTTTTGCGCGTTCGGAATCGGGTTCCTTTTCCTGAAAAGCATGACCACCCAAATCGCCGCAAACAGCGCTGACTTCGAGGTGGAGTTTTCTGCATTCTTCCCGCAAGGCAAGCAGTTCGTCATCACTGAAAGAGAGCAGATCCCAATTGTCGCCCTTTGCATAGAGTTGGACACCATCTGCGCCGAGTTCTTTTGCTTGTTCCAAAGCTTCAAAAAGCGGTTTTTTCAGACTGTCTGCGATAATTCCGATTTTCATAGTCATTTTCTCCTGTTAAAAGACTGTTTTTGTTGTTGTTACGTTTCTAAATATGCCATACTTTTTTGCGATTGTCAAGGTTTTTCACTCTTTTTACTGCGGTTTCACTTGATTTTTTACGATATCACGGCTATTTTGAGAAAAATTGTTTTCCCGGAGTTTATCATGTTTGCCAGTCCTCAACTTCTTGCACTTTTGCCGCCATCCCCGGAACGTAAACACATTGCTGCCCGGATTCGGAACAAAGCTGTTCCTTCTATCCGTGCCGGTCATCCGTGGCTCTTTGAAAACAGTATGGAAAAAGAGCCATCCAACGGAGTGTCAGGCGATATCGCCGTTCTGTTCGATAAAAACAGAAATTTTCTTGCTGCGGGACTCTATGATCCCTTGTCGCCCGTCCGTGTCAAAATTTTTACTCATTCTCAGAAACTGCCGCCCGTCGGATATGAATTGTTCTGTCATTCTGTATCGGCGGCGGAACAGCTCCGTTCCGGCAAAATACCATCTGGAACGAATGCCTGGCGTCTTATTCATGGAGATTCCGATGATTTTCCCGGTCTTGTTGCGGACAAATACGACCATGCCGTTGTTCTGAAGTTTTATTCCGCAGCGCTGCTGCCGTGGGCGGGTGATTTTGCGCGTGCCGTGCTTCAGCAGCATGGCGAAGTGGATTCTCTTGTCTTCCGTCTCTCGCGTGAGCTGCAGAGACTTTCTGACGAAGAACGGGCCGGTATTCAGGACGGCATGACCTTTTCCGTTATTCCCGACTGGGATGCGGTTACGCAGTTCCGCGAGAACGGTATTGTTTTTGAGTCTGACCTGAGACGCGGGCAGAAGACGGGCTTTTTTCTGGACCAGCGTGAGAACCGTATGAAAGTCGGCAGTCTTGCGCGCGGGTGCAATGTTCTGAATGTTTTTTCCTATTCCGGCGGATTTTCCCTTCATGCTGCGCGCGGTGGTGCGGAATCTGTCACCAGTGTGGATTTGGATCCTCACGCGCTGGAACTGTGTCAGCGGAATTTCCGCTTGAATCCTGTTTGCAATGTGGTACCGCACGAGGAAATCGCCGGAGACGCATTTCAGGTGTTTTCCGATCTGCGGGCGGCAAACCGTTTGTTCGAACTGGTCATTGTGGACCCGCCGTCATTTGCGAAAACGGAAGCGGAAGTCCCGCGGGCATTGAACTCTTATGCGCGTCTGGCGAAGTCTGCGGTACGGGTACTCAAGCCGGGCGGAACGCTTGTTTTTGCCTCATGTTCCAGCCGGGTTTCAGCGGATGTCCTCTTCCAGACTATTGAAAATACCTGTTCTGCGTACGGCCGTCCGTTAGCCATTTTTGACCGTACGTACCACGCACCGGATCATCCGGCGAAGTTTCCGGAATCCCGTTATTTGAAGTGTCTTTATGCAAAAGCCTGAAATAAAACTGGAAATCCCTTCTGTTTTCCGGGATTGTCTTTTAGACTGGTTCCGCAGTTCCCGCCGGGATTTGCCCTGGCGCCGTACCCGTGACCCTTACCGTATCTGGATATCCGAAGTCATGCTTCAGCAAACCCGCATTGAGGCGGTAAAGGAATATTACCGGCGCTTCCTTGCGGAATTGCCGGATGTTTTTTCTCTCGCCGCAGTGCCTGTGGATAAACTGATGAAACTCTGGCAGGGACTCGGATATTACAGCCGTGCCGCAAACCTCCGGAAAGCGGCAAATATTATTATCCGGGATTTCAACGGTCTTTTCCCTGAGGACCCGGACAAACTGCGTAAATTGCCCGGAATCGGGGAATATACTGCCGGCGCCATTGCGTCCATTGCGTTCCATAAACCGGCTCCCGCGGTCGATGGAAATGTGGTACGCGTTCTCGCCCGTTATCTCGGAAACGGCGTGGATACTCCTGACTTCCGCCGTTCCCTCTCTAATGCGTTGATTCCCATTTATCCCCCGGAAGGCTCGTCAGATTGCAGTTCCTTTACACAGAGCATTATGGAACTCGGGGAAACATTATGTATTCCGAATGGTGTTCCTTTGTGCGAAAAATGTCCGCTGCGTCATTTCTGTATCGCCGCCAAAGACGGCCGGACCGCGGAACTGCCCGTGAAAATCGCAAAAAGTGAACGGAAAACACTCGAACTTACCGTTCTCCTGCTCTTTAATGAATCCGGTATCTATTTGAAAAAACGTCCGGATAAGGGACTGCTCGCCGGATTGTGGGAACTGCCGAATCAAGCCGGTTGCCGGACAAAAAAAGAAATCCTTGCCGAATTGAACGCCTCAGGTTTTCAAACGGAAAAAATGAAAAAACTTCCTGTCACTACCCACATTTTTACGCATATCCAATGGAACATGACACCGTGGTCTGTCAAAGTTTCCGGCACACCGGCAGTTTCTTCGTTTGTGCTTGCTCCGTGGGAGAAACTCAAAACGGACTTCCCCATTCCGAATGCTTTCGGAAAATTATTGAAACGGACTGTTTTCCCCGATTTGCCGCATTCCCTGTAATTCGTGAATAATCGGTCAGTGGAACGTTCTTTTTAACCGGATGCCAGTCTCAAAAGTCCCGTTATAAATTTTGTTTTTCATTTCGCAGATATCCCACATTTTTTTCAAAAAAGGGAATCTGTCCGTGTCTCCCTGCGTGGAAGAATGTGTTTTTGAAAAAGTCGTTTTGTCAGATTTTGTAATATGAGTTCAAATGTTGACGAGGGTGAATCGGCGAGACGGTCAAACATTATGATGCAACACTGGAGATATTCATGTCCGTTGTTGCCTGCAAATTACAAAAAAATATGGAATATCAGTGAAAAGAAGTTGTAGATTTGCTTTAAAATGCTATGTTGTATTTTGAAGAATAAAAACAACGAGATGAAACGATTGACAGAAAAGGATTTCCCGGTATGAAAAACATAGTATTCGACATCAGCAACATTCAGGAGCTTCTGGAGAAGAACTGCGTTTATGTTGACAAGACGGAATATATTTACCAGATGGTATCGGGAGCGGGAAAGTGCTATTTTCTTTCGCGGCCGAGACGTTTCGGGAAGAGTCTGACCGTGTCCACGCTGAAAGCGATATTCCAGGGAAAAAAGGAGCTGTTCAACGGTTTGTACATCGGCAATACCGATTACGACTGGAAAACATATCCCATCATTCACCTGACAATGAACGCCATGAACACGGTTACTCTTGGGATGATGGAAGAAAGCATTGCGGATTATTTGTCAGATTACGCAAAAAGAAAGTTTTCGTTGGATTTGAATCCGGGAAATTCGGCACATGACATGTTTCGTGAACTGGTTGAAACTCTCGGGGAGAAGATGCCAGTAGTGATTCTGATTGACGAATATGACAAGCCACTGCTGGACCATGTCGGCGACCCCGAGTTCCCGAAGTACCTTGCGTTCTTCAAGAATTTCTACGGAATCGTGAAGGCGTGCGTCGACTGCGAGCGTTTTGTCTTTATTACGGGGGCAAGCAAATTCTCCCATGTATCGCTCTTCTCCGATTTGAACAACCTGATTGATATTTCCCATAGGCGGGAATACGCCACAATGCTTGGTTACACGCAGGAGGAGCTGGAGGCGAACTTCGGCGACAGGATTGAAGAAGTGGCCTCCGTTCTAAATATGAGTATTCCCGATTTGAAAGCAAAAATCAAAAAATGGTACAATGGCTTCCATTTCCACCAGAATGCGCCGACCGTCTACAATCCGGTATCCATCGCCCAGTTCTTCTCCAACAACGGAGAGTTCTCCAACTACTGGTTTTCCACCGGCACCCCCAGTTTCCTGTTCAAATCCATGAATGACTGCCTGTTTGATTTGGAAAGCTTGAAAACGACGACATATTCCTCCGATATATTCGATGCATGGGAGCCGGGCAGGATGTCCTGCGAGTCATTGTTTCTGCAGTCTGGCTATCTGACCATAGACAGGGCGGTGGAAATCGGCGGTCGTTTGAAGTACTGTCTCCGCTTTCCGAACTACGATGTGGAGGAGGCGTTCCGCTCCCGTTTTATCAATTATTTCTATCCGTCCAGGAAAATCGGGGAGGGTTTTTATTTCACCCAGGAAATCAGGGATGCGGTTTATCTGCAGGATTTGCCGAAACTGGAGCGTTCCCTCAAGTCGTATTTCGCCGGACTCAGCTACGAGGACCACCACAAGGATGAGTACGTCTTCAAGGCTTTGTTCGCGGGAATGTTCCGCTACTGCGGACTGGAGATGCAGACGGAAGTCTGCACGATAGACGGACGGATGGACGCTTGTCTGGCGATGCCGGAAGCCGTTTACATTTTCGAGTTCAAACTGGATGACGACAAGACGGCATTGGAGCAGATCAGGAAAAAAGGTTACTACGACAAATACCTCTCCTATCCGCAGCCGATTTACATCATCGGCTGCAACTTCGACAGCGGGAAAGGCACCATGACGGCCTGGCGTTGGGAGAAAGTAGACAAATCCCAGCAGTAACACAACGGAAAGAATAAGGATAAAAAACATACAAAGACAATGATTTCTTTGTGCAAGGGATTTTTGACGGCAGTCTAACATACGAAATACACGAAAAATGTCAGTGGATAGGGGGTAGGGAATAGTGAGAGGGAAAAATAAGTCTTATAGGACTTATAGATCCTATTTTCATTTGAGACTGAGACTCTGCGTTTATTTGGGAAAACTATCCACTAACCGCTATCCACTAACTGTTTTGCAAGCTGGGAACAAAAAAACGCTGACCGATTTGAAATCTTACACTTCGGGGCAAAAAAAAGAAAAATTATTTTTGGAAAAAATCTTGCAAAACAAAAGGCAAGGCGTTATTTTAGGAATTGTTTGAAAAATTTATCATTGATAATTCAAGTGTTCATGTCCCCCATAACCTCAAGGAGTTCCTACAAATGAAACATTCCTTCTATTCCTGGTTCTGCTCCGGACTCGCCGGGCTGCTTTGCTGCCCGTTCCTGTCTGCCGCGGAGCCGAAACCAGTCCTTGACTTTGATTTTTCAAAGTCGAACAAAGGCGTTATCAGCGACAAAGCCGGCAGCGGTCTGACGCTGAAACTCGGGAAAGACGCCACCATCGAGGATGGTGCTTTGGTTCTGAATCCATCCGAAGACTCATTTGCCGCTGCTGACAATATTGCGTTCCGGAAATGGGCGGATAAGCTCAGACAGAACGAAATTGCCTCCTGTTTCTGGATACGTTTTGACGAGGGTACATTCAAACCTGCAAAGAATGCCAACAAAGCCAGTCTTGGTCTTTTTGATTGTTTTGTGGATGAGCAAGGGCGTCTCTGCGTCAAAGTCTTTACCAAGAAAACCTCTTTGATGAAACCGATTGTTCTGCCATCCAAGTTCAAAGTGGAATACGGGAAATGGTATCATGTGGAATTTTCCTATTCCATGAATGAACGCCGGGTAAAACTCTATGTTGACGGCAAGTTCCAGATGGAAAACGACAAGCTGATTATGCCGGAACCGGAAGTGGAATTTCTGAAAATCGGCGATGGTTTCCGCGGGGCAGTGAAAGATTTGAAATTCTATGATGCTGCGCTGGAATCGGAAGAGCTGGCATTGTCCGATGCGACTGCGGACGACTATGAAGTGCTGAAAAAGCAGGCAGCGGAAATCGCTACTGCCGCAAAGAATGTCAATCTCAAATCCTGGGCATTGGAACTTTCCGGTACAGCGAACATCTACAAGGCGAATGTGGGAAAAGTTTCCATTGCTGCAGTGAAACGTCTGAAAAAATCCCTCAGCAATGCAAAAGCTCTGGCTGACGGAATTGCCGCTAATCCGCAGAAAACGGTTTCCGATTCGGTTGTTACGACTTATGTGACTCCGGCGACGACGCAGGCACTCTATCTGCCGTATGATTTGCCGGAAAACGGGAAACTGACCAATCACATCAACGTGATTATGGCGCAGAATGAATACGAAACAGCGTCCGTGGTTGTGGTTCCGTTCAAGCCTGTGAAAAACTTTACTTTGAAGATATCTGACCTGAAAAACGGTTCCAACGTGCTGAAAGCCGATGATATTGATATCAAACTTGTGAAACGCTGGTGGCAGGCGGGCGGTGCCTGGCAGTCTTACCATATCGACATGTATTATCGTCTGCTGACTCCGGAATTTCTGCTGAATGACGACCGGATCATTACTACAGATGATTTCCGCAGAACCAATCAGATGCTCATGCATTGTCCGGGTGGCGATGTTACTCTGGAAATTTCCGATTTCGCTTATCAGAACGAATGGAACGACGGACATAAGCTGAACTGGTTTTATGATGCGCCGACGCTTCAGCCGCTGCAGTTGAAGGAGTCCGGCAGAAATCAGCAGTATATGATTACAATCCATGCCCCCAAGGGAACCGCGCCCGGGTTCTATGACGGAACGGTTTCTCTCATCGGCGAGGGAAAAGAAATCGGAAAAATGTCGATTTCCGTCCGTGTTCTGCCCTTTGAATTGCCCCGTCCGCGTACGTATGCGGATTCCGGTAAAATCTATATGAGCCATGTGAACAGCTATAACGGTGTGGAACCGACTCTGGTGAACGCCATAAAACACAATATGTTCCATTTGAACGGTGTAGCCTCTACACCGGAAAACATTTTGCTGTGTAAAAAACTGGGGTATCCTCTGGATATCTTCTTTACCAGCATACGCGGGGTAGGTATGCCCGCTTTCGGCGGCCCTGCTGAAAAAATCACTCCGGCTTTGCAGAAGAGAATGGAACAGATGGCAATTGCGCCCGTTCTCCGCTACGAAAAAATGTTTGAGAAATATTCCGGTCTGAAAGATTACGAATATTATGTCTGCTGGACGAGCGAAAGTGCCTGGTATGGATCCATTGCACTCAATCCTGACCAGATTTCCACTATGCTCCATTCCCGGACTCATGCGAAACTGTTTTCACACGGCATGACTTACGATATTCCGTGTTTTTCCATCGGCGCATACGATATGGACTCCTCCACGACGATCTGCCGCGAATACTCCGATATCTGGCATGCAGCCGGCGGACGTAATATCACTTACGCTGACCCGTTCCCCGGTGCGGAAAACCCCGGCTTGATGCGGCGTTCTCTGGGACTGCGTCTTTACAAGACCAATCGTTTTGACGGTCACATGATGCACGGTTATATTGAGTCCCAGATGAATGAATTTACCAAGTATCCGGGCGGTGACGGCGATTACCGTACTTTCGATATGGGCGTAGTCCAGCGTGACGGGTTCATCAACAATCTTTCCATAATCGGATATCGTGAAGGCTTTGATGACGTCCGTTATGCCTCGCTGATGAAAATGCAGGCGGAAGATGCTCTTAAAAACTCAAAAGATGAATTAGTTGTCCGCGAAGCGAAACGACAGCTTGCATGGCTGGAACGAATCAACGGCGATAAGATAGACATGGACACTTTCCGCAGTAATGTTCAGTACAGAATCCTTGTTCTGGCTGACTTAATCAAAGCCCGTTCCACGAAAGGAAAATAATCATGAAAAATATATTTTGCAAATCTCTGATCGCTGCGATTGCCGCCGCCTGTGCGCTGCCCGTTTTCGCAGCAGACTACCCGGAAAAAAACGTTCTGAACGTGGACTTCCGGTCCGTGCCCGCCGATTTTGAAAATCTGCCCGCCCGGGAAACGGAAAAGTGGAGCTTCAACTTCCGTCCGTATGATGCGGAAGCCGCCGCATTGCTCTGGACCGACCCCATGGTTATCCGGAATGTTTCTTCCGGTGCTGATGTGGATGCCAAACATCTTCCTACCGGTGTTTATGCCTGCTGTGACGAATATGGACTTTACATTTTCGCTTACGGCGCATCGGTACGGCATGGTATCCGCTTCGACAAGATGTCCGGGGAATGTTTTGTGATTCCGGGTGATAATGACAGTCATGTTATCCGCGGATATCAGCCGTTCGGTTTTACCGGCAGTGCTTTCATGTACAAGCTCATGTGGATGAAAGAAGACAGAAACAACCGCGAAATGTTCAACCAGATGGTTTTCAACCAGCATAACTGCGCCAATGGTACCGTTGTGGAAATCCATATCCCGTGGGCGATCTGCTGGGACACTTTGCCGGTCTTCAAAAACAAAAAAGATAATTTCTGGCGTCTCTCCATGATCCGCTGGGGCGGCTCCGCCGGCGCGGAATCCTGGGGCGGCAGAGTTCATTCCCAGAGTAAATGCGGATATTTGCGTATGCCGGATTTTACCCCCGAACAGGAGAGTAAAATTCTGAAAACGACTCTTGTTAAAGTCATTGAAATGTTCAATGATACTGTCGGCGCTACGGAAATCAATCCCGGCCGTGTCGGCAATCCGATGAATGCGTATCGTCAAAGCATTGCTCATCTGCCCCATTCCTGGATGAACGTCAATGAAGACCCGGAGTTCCGTCCGGTTCTGCAGGCATTGATTCAGAATCGTCGTGATATTATCAAGGTTGCCGAGGAAAAATTTGGACAGATGACGTTGGAAGAACAGAAAGCGTTCTATCTGGAAAATGTCGCAAAACTTGCCAATTTCCGTTATGACGTTGAAGACGCATACGCGGAGTTCCTGAACCAGAAATTGCTTGCCCGCTAACGGCAGGTGCAACATAGGATGAAATTCAAATGACACATAAATACTGCAATTTGATACTCGCTGCAGTCCTGACTGCCTCCGTGCCCGCTTACCTGTTCGCAGATACCAAAGAAGACACTGCACGCAAGCAGGCTCAGGAAAAGGCGGAACGGGAAGCCAAACAAAAACGGATTTCAGAGAACAACCAGAAATTTTCTCAGCTGCAGAAAGCGATTCGTGAAGCCGCCAATGAAAACAATTTCGCTGAAGTGGATAAATATTCCGCGGAATGGATGAAATGTTTCGGCGCGGAAGGCGTAAATTTCGATATCGTTTATTTCCGCAACGTTATTATCGGGTCACTCCAGAAAAACCGTCCGCTGAACAAGGAACTGATCAAAAAATACTATATCCAGCTGATTGAAAAGGCGGACGGTGACAATAAAGTCCAATTCATCAACGAGTATGCGGCGCATTTGAAAGATCAGAAAATGGCTTCGCAGGAAGAAATTGAAAAATTGCTGCAGAGCCGTTTGCAGGTGAAAAATCTCTCCGATAAAACTTTGTTCCAGACGTATCTTTCCGTCAATGATTTGGTCAACGCTGATTTGTATGCGCAAAAGTATATCGCAAGTCTTGAGCAGAAGAAACAGTTCAACGAATACTCTTTCATTATCCGTTCGTTCCGGGAAAAGAAAGTTTTCGGGTCCGACTATACCGACAAGTATTTCAAAAAACAACTGGATGCTGCTCCTAATCCGGACGTAAAAGCCGGATTGATAGCCGAATATGTCGCGTTCCTCAAAGAATACACCATTGTTTCCGATGAGGAGGCGGACAAGCTCTTCCAGACCCGCTGGCAGCTGAAAGAGCTGACTCCTGCCGGAAGGTTAACTTGTTTTATCGACGATTTCAAAGTGGCGGAACTCCAGTCTGAAAAAATCAATATCTTCAAAAAAGCCGTTGATGACCTCAAAAATGAGCCGGCTTTGCGCAAACGTCTTTACACTACCAACGGAATCCCCCCGGTTATCGGTCAGAAACTTTTTGAGGAAATCGTTCTTAAGGATATCGAAGTCCTGGAATTTCCGGATGCGTATGCGTACGCCAATATTCTGAACAACTATGTTAACACATATTCCCCGCGCGCAATCTGGCGCAGCAAGGCAAAAATCGATTACGAGTCTTTTGAAAAAGTCTTTTCCGCAGAAGAGGCACGTCTGCTTGCAAAACTCAATGTCGCCAAGGTGTCTTACAAGAACAATCAGAATGCCGTGAACAAGGCTGCCGCAGAGACTGCGGAAAAGGAAAAGGCATTCAAAGCCGCCGAAGAAGCGCTCAGAAAAGCGGGAAAAGACAAACAGCTTCAGGATAAAGCGCGCGCTGCCCGTGATGCTGCCTCCAGTGCATTGAAGAATGCCAGAGATGCGGAATCCAAAATGAAAGGCGATTTCAACAAGTCGCTTACGGTCTGGAATAAGATCTGTTCAGACTACAGAACGCTTTGTTCTGTACGCGCCCAGTATTATTTCAACATTTCCATACGTCTGTACAACAAGGATAATCCGTACACTCAACGGAAAGCCGCTGCATCCCTGCAGAACTTCCTGAATCACACCTCGGATCTTACGGACCCTGTGACTCAGGCGGATGTTATGGCGAAAATGATGGAATATTTCAACCGTTCCGAAGATTATACTCAGGTCCATTTGCTCGCAGATAAAGTTTATAAACTCGCGGCATCACCTCTGTTCGAAACAACCATGAAACGCGATCAATGGCGCATGAATAATACCATGCTTGCCATGAAGAAACAGTTGGCTCTCGCATGCTATTACGAGAAGAATTTTGAAAAAGCCATTGAAATCATCGATGAACTTTTCACCGTTAAAAATGCGCCCTGGCAGCTTAATCTCAAGGAATTGTACGAACCGCTGGTCCGTTCCTGCATCGCTATCGGTCAGTTGGATAAGGCTGTTGACAACGTGGATAAGATGATTGAGGCTGCGCCGGGCTACATGAGAAACCGCCTGAAAGAACAGGCTAAGGAATTGAGAGAACGTGCGGAAGAAGCGAAGAAAGATAAATAAGTTTTTCTGAAGTTTTTACCGCAAAACGAACGCCGGACTGCGAAAAATGTATCCGGCGTTTTTGTTTTGGAATTTTTCTCCAATGAACGCAGAGTTCCCCGGCTCAAGGGAAAATAAGACTTATAGGTCTGCAACATAACATCCCCTATCTCCTATCCCCTGACCGATTCCGGAAGATTCTCTCAAAAAACACTTTCCGTGACGTTGAATAACTGTCGGAAGATGCTATATTGCTTTCAGTATTTTATGGTTTGGAGGCCATATTTTATTTGCGCGTCAGTAATTTTTTCAGCCCTTGGAAAGAGAACATTGAGATGTTGATTTCTCTTATTACGTTTTTTGCATGTATTTTGCTGGTTCTTGCGGGGACATGGTATCTCACCCGGCATGAAAAGTATAAAAGCAGTGTGGAGTATTTTCTTGCCGGACACGGTTTGTCTTTCCCTTTTATCGCGGGGTCCCTTCTGCTGACGGATCTTGATGCCGAGGAACTGGTCGGACTGAACGGCAGTGCTTTTGTAGATGGTCTTTGCATTATGGTCTGGGAAGTCGGAGCGGTGGTAGCCATTCTTCTTGCCGCGAATATTTTTCTTCCCCGAATGCTTCGTTTTCAATCGGCTACGATTCCGGATATGCTGGAGCGGCGTTTTCAGCCGTCCACAGCGATGGCAGTCAATATTCTTTTTATTCTGGCCTATATTTTTACGCAGATTCCGATAGTCCTTTATTCCGGTGCGCAAATGCTGCGTTCGATGTTCGGTATGGATAAAATTCTTTCGGATATCGGTATTTGCGGGGATTATTCACAGTTGCTGGTGATTGTCGCATTGCTTGCCGTCTGCGGGGCATTTTATGCACTGTGGGGAGGACTCAAGACTTGTGTTGTTTCCGATACGCTGTCCGGTATCGGGTGGCTGGTCGGGGGTTTTCTTGTACTTTATTTCGGATTGAGTGCGCTAGGCGATGGCGGCAATTTTTTCAGCGGCATATCCGTATTTTTCCGTGAGGGAGAAAAGCTGAACAAACTGAACTCGTTAGGCAGTGCGGATTCATCCGTTCCTTTTTTCACTGTTTTTACCGGAGCGCTTGCGTTAAGCTGTTTTTACTGGTGTTCCAATCAGTTTATTCTCCAGCGGGCGCTGGGCGGCCGTTCTCTTGCGGAAAGTCAAAAAGGAATGCTGTTAGGCGGTGCTTTGAAACTTTTGAGTCCTTTTTATCTTGTTTTTCCCGGAATCATTGCCGCAATCATGGTGGCGCAGCAGATGTTGCCGGTCAGTGTCCCGGATCAGGTCTATGGGGCTTTTGTCCGTCACGTTGTACCGCGTCCCGTTCTGGGATTTCTGGCGGCGGTCTTTTTCGGGGGAATCATATCCACTTTTGATTCTTTGCTGAATGCGGTATGTACGCTTTTCAGTTTGAATGTTTACAAGAAATTGCGTCCGGATGCTCCGGACAGGACAGTAATCCGCATCGGATTCTGGTTTGGCATTGTGCTGACCGTGCTGTCTATTTTCCTTTCGCCGTTATGTTATAAGGCTGGACGGATATTTGAATATATGATTTCCTGCCTTTCTGTTTACAGTATTCCCATTTTTTATGCGGTGATTCTGGGGCTTTTCTGCAGAAAGGCATCCACGAAAATCGTCAATACGGGGATTGTACTGACTTTTCTGATTATGCTGGCAAAATTGTTTTTCAAAAAGTTTCCGGGCGGTTGGCTGGGAGATGTGAATGATTTGCATTTTGTCGCTATCGTTTTAGCGGCATCTCTCCTGATCGGATGGCTTTTCAGCAAGTTGTTCCCCGCTGAGAAAGAAAATGCGGTAACGGCATGGATATTTTCCGTTAATTGTTTCGGATATGGAAAGGAACAGGACCAATCAAAGGACGGCTTTGACTACCGTCCGTGGCGGTCAGTCTTTTTGTATTCGGTGATTCTGCTGTTGATTGTTATTGGAATTTATGTGTATTTTGCGGACTGGTCAGTTATTTAGTTTTTCGGCGGCAGTCATTTTCCGAACAGGAAAGCGGTAATTTTTTCATATTCATTGCTGTCATTGGTGACGAGGCGCAGCAGCGGGAGTTTGCTTTTTGCGAAAATACTGTTTTTCAGCTGATCGCGTTTTGCCTGACGTGTACCGGACTTGTGGAAAGTATAACCGTCCACTTCTATTGCGGAGCAGGGGGTTTTTCCGAATTTTTCATAAATCAGAAAATCGACATGGGTATTGTTGTTGTTCAGATACGCGAGTTCTTCACGGGAAAACTGCGGATTGTTTCCGAAAATTTCCTGTAAGGGAATATGCATCTGAAAGCTGTAGCGGCAGTCTTTGTCATGTTTTTGCAAAATATCGGTCAAAACGTCATAGATAATTTTTTCGGCGGGGGAATCGAAGAAGAAATCCCGGTATTCCGGAGTGTTCAGATATTTGCAATATTCATCATACAGCATATCGAAAACAGACGTGATGTGTCCTGCGGAAACGGCATCGGAATTGTGATACCGGATGTAATTTATCAGGTCCCCGATACAGTTGTCCCATTGCCGGTTGGACGAAGACAGGACGATGTAAAATTTTTTGATGGCGCGTGATACGGCTACATTGAGTAATTGCTCGTCTGCGGTAAAATTGGAAATCTGATTATCGACCGTGGAGAGAATCATCACTTCTTTTTCACGGCCCTGAAATTTATGAACGGTGTCTCCTCCGAGTATTTGTGCCTGTTCCCGGTAGGGCGTACACAATCCGATGGAATCCGGCGGATAATTTTCTTTTCGGGTCAATTCATCTACCAGAAGGTTTACTTCCTGACATTGACGCAAATTGAAGTGTCCGCGGGCATGATTTCCGGAGGCGGTAAATAATACATTCATGGGGGATGATCCGGATTTCCAAGGGGAATGAATAATCAGTTCATTATGGTAGAATTTTTGATTGCAGAATCCGATAATCAGGGGGTCACAGCGGTAATGCTCGCAAAGCGTGGTATTGGGGATTTCCGGGAGGGCTTTGCGCAAAGAACTCAAGATACTTTGTCCGGCATGGTATTGATAGACCTCGGGAATACGGGACGAGGAGTTCAATTCGGAAAGTTTATTTTCGTCTTCCGTGGTTATTACACACGGCAGCTGTTTTTCATCTCCGACGATTACTGCATTTTTTGCGCAAGCTATTGCTGCAACGCCCGTACAAAGATCCACTTGGGATGCTTCATCCATAATCAGCAAATCAAAGCCGTCTTCGGGGGTAAACCGGTTTATCATGAAGGTTGTTGAGAGCACGACCGGATATTCCGACAGAAAATTTCCGTTTTTCAAATCCGCTTTGCAGCATTTTTTCCGTGCTGTGTTGAAGTTGGGATATTTTTTACGGAGCATGACTTTCAGGAATTTGCGGGATAACGCATTGAGAGTCTCATGTTTTTTTTCAAAATCGATATCGGCGAGCTGTTTTTCCAGTTCCTTGATTTCCGCTTGCAGTTCCCTGCATTTTTTTCGATAATACAGGCTTTTGAGAGTGTTTAATATCTTTGTCAGCGGCTGTTTCCAGAAAGCAAAATTCAGATTGTGGCGGAATACGGTCTGCCACAATCTGAACCAGACGGATAATTTTTTGCCGCGGATATACCGCATATTGCACCGGATAAACAACTGCAGGAGTTCTTCCGAGTGCAAGTCACAGCTAAATTGCGGGATATCCGGATAGTGTTGAATGAATTTTTTTGCTTCTGTTTTCCATTTCTGAAATTCTGACTGCTTTTTTTTCAAACGGTTCTGAACCTCGAAAAGCGTCTTTAATTCCCGGTGCAAGACATGGAGTTCTTCTTCCTCCTGCCGCGAAAAATCAATATCTTCTTTGAGCCATGAGGGATATTCCGGCTGATGATTCAGAAAATAATCCTGATTTTCCTTGTTCCCGAGCAGGGCGGTAATAAAATCCAGGCCATCGGTGCGGGATAATTTTTCCACTACATTCCGGATTGCAGAGTTATTATTGGAAACGACCGCAACTTTTTGTCCGGCAATAACCGCATTGAGCAGTATGTTCAGTATTGTTTGTGTTTTTCCGGTACCCGGTGGTCCCTGAATCAAACTCAGTGAATTGGAAAAAGTCTGTTCAACAGCATTCAACTGGCTTTCATTGCAGGGAAAGGGGAAAATGAAATTCCGGAGTCGCGGTGTACCCTTCCGCAGTGTCCCGGAGAGATAAGCATAAAGCGGTGAGCGGAGTGGTACCTTTTGGATTTTCGTCAAGGCCTCGGCAATAAGAGTATTGGCAGGGCTGCCGTCCTTTTCAGACGGAAGCGTTTTGACCGTTTTTGCCGTTTCGCATAAATAGTTCAGAATTTCAGAAACGTGCGGTTTTAGGATTTCAAAATCACCGCGATGCAGATCGGATTCCGGACTGTTGTGATAAAATATCTTCAGAAAATTTCCGAACAGCACTTTTTTCTCTACGTTCAGATTGACACAGCCCTTTATTGCGACATCGTTTTCGATAATTTTCGGGTCGTTCTGAAGCGAAATATTGCTGCTTGAATACGAAAATACCCGTTCGTCCCCGTAAAAGGAAATATCCACGAATTTTCCCCGGGGATTTACCGATTTGACGGTTCCCGTTAAATCCCGGAATCCCTGCCGGGTATCCAGAATCAAATATTTCTGTTCATCCATCAGCTGCCGATAAAAAGTTGAATTTCCGCACCCTGGTTCTCACAGATTTCCGGCGGGATATTTCCATTCCGGATTTTGTCTTCGATGAAGCACCTTGCACCGTTCCATCTGTGCCGTCTGAATACAATAGCACCATGTCGGTAAAAAGCAAGTTCCGTTTCCCGGCCATTCGTTTTTCCGGGACTGAAAAACGACGGAAACGTGGGGCTTTTTTTTGTTGTTTTATTATGTTTCGGACTGTATCCGGATAATATTTCCAAAAAAAAGCGGATATTGCGGTATTTTTTGAAAAATTTCGTTATTCCGGATTGGAATTACTGGACAGATTGATGTATATTTCCGATTGTCAGGTTATATATTTCAAAAATTTAAAATAAAGGTTATCTGCGATGAGACAGAAACTACTCTTATTGGCGGCAGTATTTTTCGGAATTCTTGCATTTTTCTTCACGTACCAGCAAATCAATAACGAGAAGGCAAAAATCCAGGCCTCGACCGTTGAAATTGAAGTGATTGTGATGAAGGAAAATCTTCTGGACGGGGAAGAAATAACAGAAGCGCATTTGGAAAAACAAAAAGTGCGCCGTTCCCAGGATAAAGCCGTTTCTCAGGAAATTCCCTGGAGCAAGCGAGCCCAGATTATCGGCAGAAAGGCGAGTTCCACGATACCGAAGGGGACGATTCTGACTTGGCAATCCATAGAACAGATTTCCATGGAGACCGGGAAAACAGGTCTTTCCGGCAGAATCAACAAGAACGGTGACGGGAAGCCCTACGCGATTACGCTGCCGGTGGATGTTGTTTCATCTCTGAATGGTCTGGTTCGTCCGAACAACCGCGTGGATGTAATCGGGACATTCCGGCGTCCGGATGTGAAAGATGTGAATCTTGAGCTGGTGACCATGACTCTGATGCAGGATGTGAAAGTACTTGCGTGCGGTTCTGACATGGGCAATCAGGGAGCCAATGCCCGTCCGAGTCGCGGGTACGGCACGATAACTTTGGAAGTGACGCTGGAAGAGGCGGAGAATCTGATTTTTGCCCAGCAGAAAGGGCGGATTACGCTGATTTTGAGAAGTCATGCCTACGGGGCTACCCGGAAGCCGTCTGAGATACCGGTCGTGGACTGGAACGAGTTTGTGAACCGCCGCAGTACTGTTTCCGGCAGAGGATCCCGTTAAGTCAGGGAGGCGGATTATGGCTAAAATTGTATTGCACATGCCGGGTCAGCCGGAACAGGCTTTGGAGCTACCGGACGGAACATTTCTTGTCGGAGCGGCGGGCGACAATCATTTGATTCTCCCGTTTGCGGGTGTATCGCAGAAACATTGCCGTATTTTAGTGAGCGGATCCGCTTTGTCGGTTGCCGACTGCGGCAGTTCCAACGGGACCTATTGCGGCTCTTCTTCTATCGGACAGGAATACAGGAACATTCCGGCGGGCAGTGTTCTGACAATCGGTACTGTTACCGTGGATGTTCTGACGGGTGCGCCGGACCCGGTTCCCCAGACGGTGCCGAATGCCGTTCAGCAGACTCCGCCGCCGCAACCGGCACCGACGCAGCAGAGTCTTTCCATGCAGCCGCCTGTTTCAGCGGAATCCCAGAAGCAGGAGGAAGATGAAAAGCCGTCCATCGGCATGAATGTCAATACGGATGAGGAAGAAGCCCGTATTGCGCGCAGTGTTGCGGCAGCGCGGGCACGTTTGCGTGATCCCGATGAAGTGCCGGTTCTGGAAGTATCCGGAGTTCCGGATTCTTCGCGGCCGATTGTGCAGCAGATCAAGAAACTGGCGCACGTAGAGTTATTGAAACGGTTGAATTTGAAACAGATGGCAATGCGGAGCACATCGGAAAATGTGCTGGAAGATAAAGCAAAAGCGGTGATTCATGAAATTATATCCGATTTGAAAGTGCCGCTTCCGCCCGGTGTAACCAAGCAGCGCCTGGAACTTGAGCTGTTCTACGAGGCGGTTGGTCTTGGTCCGCTTGAAACCCTGATTGCTATGAACTCCATTACGGAAATCATGGTCAATGGTCCCGATAAGATATATGTGGAATACAAAGGTGTGCTTTACCGTACGGATATGTCGTTCGCAGACGGTGCACAGGTTCAGGCTGCCATTGAACGTATTGTATCCCCGCTGGGACGCCGTATTGATGAAAGTTCGCCCATGGTGGATGCCCGCCTGAAAGACGGCTCCCGTGTGAATGCCATTATTCCGCCGCTTTCGCTGGTTGGTCCGTCTATAACGATTCGTAAATTTTCCAAGAAGCCGCTTCAGGTTCAGGATTTGGTACGGTATGGTTCCATCAGCAATGAAATTGCCACATTTCTGAATGTGTGTGTGAAATTGCGTAAGAACATTGTGATTTCCGGAGGTACCGGTTCCGGAAAGACGACTTTGTTGAATATCCTGAGCGGATTTTTACCGAACCGTGAGCGTATTGTTACGATTGAAGATGCTGCGGAACTGCAATTGCGTCAGGAACACGTCGTGCGGCTGGAGTCGCGTCCTGCGAATATAGAAGGCAAGGGCGAGGTTGCCATTCGTGATTTAGTAAAAAACTCTCTGCGTATGCGACCTGACCGGATTGTCATTGGCGAGTGTCGTGGCGGCGAGGCTCTGGATATGCTGCAGGCGATGAATACGGGCCATGACGGATCCCTGACAACCATTCACGCAAATACCCCGCGCGACTGTCTTTCCCGATTGGAAACGCTCGTGCTGATGGCGGGTTTCGATTTGCCACTTCGTGCGATTCGGGAACAGATCGCCTCCGCGATTTCCATTATTGTGCAGATTAACCGTGAAAAAGACGGATCCCGTAAAATTACTGCAGTCAGTGAGATTACCAAGATGGAAGGGGATATCATTACGATGCAGGATCTGTTTGTGTACAAGCAGGAAGGCTGGACAGAGGATGGAAAGATGATCGGCAGTCATGTTGCGACGGGGAGTATTCCGACTTTTATGGAAGATATCAAACGTGCCGGGCTTCCTCTGGATATTTCGATATTTACGCCGCCGAAACGTAAGGGAGGTTCGTTTTTATGAGCGAATTTATTCAGGCAAATCTTTTTCTGATTGCATGTAGTTCAGCGGGATTATCCATTTTTTTCGCGACTTATGTGATTGTTGATTTTATATTATTTGCCGGTAATTCCTACAAGGAAAAATTTATTCAGGAAGCTGCGGTGGAAATGGAAGACGTTCTTCTGCAGATACCGCCCAACCGCATACTGGATGTGTCTTTGGCGGGAACTGCACTGGCTATGTTCATCGCCGCCAGTTTGATATGGTTGTTTTCCGCCAATCCGTCTCCTGTGAAATTAGTCCTGATTTCCCTGCTTTGCGGGCTGGTCGCTTTTCCCGCACCGCGTTTGTATCTGCGTTTCTTGAAGAAACAGCGTCTGCAGAAATTTACGGACCAGCTGGAAGATGCTTTGCTGGCTATGTCCAGTTCCCTGAAGGCGGGATTCAGTATCAATCAGGCGATGGATGCGGTTGCTCACGAGAACAGAAGTCCGATTTCATTTGAGTTTACTTTGCTGATGCAGGAATTGCGTTTGGGTGTTTCCCTGGAAGAGGCGCTGACGAAAATGAACAAGCGGCTTGGCAGTCCTGATTTTGAGCTGGTGTCTGTCGCTATTATCACTGCCCGTCAGACCGGTGGTGAACTGACATCCATTCTGGAACGTCTGGCATCTGTGATTCGCGAACGTGTCCGCATTCAGCAGAAGATCCGTTCATTGACGGCTCAAGGGCGTCTGCAAGCCTGGATTATCGGAGCGGTTCCGTTTCTGCTTTTGCTTGCCATGGTCTATATTTCACCGGACATGATGGATTCCTTTCTGTCTTCGTTTGCCGGGGTATTGACTCTTCTGGGCGTTGTGGTGCTGGATGTATGCGGATTTTTTGTCATCCGCAAAATTACGAACATTGATATTTGAGGAGTGTGCAGGATGATGGATTCTTTTTTGCCGATTATTGCCTCCCTTTGTGCCGGCATATCCGCCTGTTCCTTTCTGCTTATGATTTTTGATTTGCTCCGGAACATAGAAATCGAAAAAACGGAAATGACAGATGAGTACAAGAAAATACCGATTTTTTTCCGTATTTTCATGCCTTTGGTTTCGAATCTTACCCCGTTCATGAAAAATGAATCCATGAAAAACTGGATCAAAAAAGAGCAGACAAAGATTACCATGGCGGGATATGACCTGGCTCTTACGGGCGAACAGTTTGTTGCACTGCGCATTCTTCTGGCTGCTTTCGGATGTATTGTCCTTATTCTGCTCCTGTTCGGAAAACAGCCCGCTGCCGGATTCCTGTTCCTGCTGATTATGGCGGTGTACCCCGGAACCTGGTTGAACGGTATTATCCGGAAACGTCATCTGGAAATCCTGAAAGCGCTGCCGAATGTGCTGGACCTGCTGACTTTAAGTGTTGAAGCGGGCAAGGACTTTCTGACTGCACTGCGCGATATTGTAATGCGGCGTCAGACCGATGCTATCGGCGAGGAATTGCGCAGAACACTGCATGAAATCCAGTTGGGCAAGGGACGCAGTGAGGCCTTGCGCGAGATGTCCGAACGTGTGAAACAGCCGGATTTGTCAACGGTGCTGAACTCTATTATTCAGGCGGATGAATTAGGTGTCAGTATTGGGCAGCTGCTCCGGGTACAGGGAGACCAGTTGCGTTCCAAGAGATTTTCCCGTGCGGAAAAACTTGCCAGTGAAGCGCCGGTCAAGATTCTCTTCCCGATTATTATTTTCATTTTCCCGGCTGTGTTCATTGTGCTGATGGGACCTCTGATTTCGCAGGCATTTAAAACGTTCGGTAATTGAAATGATAAAAAATCTGACAAAGAAGAATATCCTTTCGGAGCGGACTTATTATGCGTTGAGTCTGTGGGACAGGACGCGCGGGATGATCCGGCGTCAGTTTCAAGACTTTGATGCAATGGTTTTCTTCGATTGTTCGGCAATTCATACGATGTTTATGGGCATGAATCTGGATGTCGTGTTTATGGACCGCGGGAATCGGGTAGTGAAAACCGTTTCTGCGCTCCCGCCGTGGAGACCGTTTGTTTTCGCGCCCCGGGCGTATGCGGTAATCGAGATGCCGGAGGGAACGTTGGAACGCAGCGGGATTATGCCCGATGACGAGCTGGAACTGGATTACCGGGAATCCAGCGGCGTTGTGACTTCCGGGTGCAATGTGATGGAACAAAGAAATATTTAGGTATAAGACAGTGAAGGAGATGACAAACCAATGAAACTGATTTTTCTGAACGGAGAAAAACGCGGCCAGTCTCAGGAAATTCCTTTGAATGGTGCGTCTATCGGACGTGAAAGCGACAACAAAATTCAGTTGTTGACGGAGGGTGTTTCCCGTTATCACGCGATGATAGAATACAGTAACGGAAATTGGCAGATCCGTGACAGAGGCAGTACGAACGGAACGACTTTGAACGGAGTGTTGCTGACGTCCAATTCTGCTACAATACTTTCCAATGGCGACCATATTGTCATTGGCGAACAACATTTGAAAGCCGAAATCGGGCAGAGCAATGAGATGCCTGTAAATTTTGCGACTCCGCAGGAATCCCAGCCGGGATCCGGAGCAGAAGTGAAGCCGGCACCCGCACTTCAGTCGGTCATTCCTGTTCCGCAGCCGAATCCGCAGCCTGCACAGCCAGCATTTGTATTCCGGCCTGATATTCAGACAGGGAATCAGCCGGCAGCTCCGGTTTCCCCCGTTACTCCTCCTCCCATCCCAGTTCCGACTCCGGCTCCCGCTCCCGCTCCGGCTCCCGCTTCCGCTCCGGCTCCGGCCGAAGAGCCATCGGCTCCGGCGTCGCAATCCAGTGAAAAATCTTCTCCGCTTTCCATTTTGAACGGGAATATTTTTGGCGGCAGCAGTGATTCCGGTGAATCGTCCGGTGTTTCCGAAGGTGGTGGTGAAGTTCAAAAGAAAAAAGATAAGAAGAAAGCTCTGATTGGCAATTTGATATTTGCTTTTCTGCTTCTGGCCATGATCGGTTGCGGCGCTATTCTGCTTATGAGGGCGATGAACGGCGGTGAGCAGAATAAAGTCGCTGGCAAGACCGCTGTTGCCGGACGCGAAAAAAACAAGTATACTTTCTTCTTCTTCTATGAACGCCAAATTGTAGATGAAGACACCCACAAAGTTTTCAAAGTCAAAGCGAGAGGCGAATATGAAAAAAATCCGCCTGTACAGAAAAACGGCAAAAAACGCGCTCCGCGTTTCCTGTTGCTGTTGACTTTGGATGATTTGAATAACAGTCGTAGTTTTTCCCAGGTGTACGGGAAGGATTTCGTTATTTCCGATGAAAAAGTTCTGGATTTGCAGAAAGAACTGATAGACAGTGATTTCATGAATGTGGATCAGACTTCCAGTAAAACGGCTTCCGGCAATCCTACCTACGATCGCATTGTTATCGGCTATGATGATAAACTCAAAGATTTGATTTATTACGATGGAGCGGGCGAAAACAATATGTATTTCTCCTCTGCCACTGCCCGTCTGGAAGAATTTATTTCCAGAATCTGCAATTTCCCGATTATGTCCACGAAAGAAGAACTGCTTTCCGAGGCGAAAGAGGCTTTAACGGCAGCCAACAATGCGTACGACAGTTACAAAGACAATCCGGAACAGTTCCGGGAAGCGCTGATTTCCTACGAAAAAGCATATCGTCTGTATTCCCAGTTCATGGAAAAGGACGATAATTTCAAGAACATTCAGGAACGCCTGAGTACCCTGAAGAAATACAGAGATGATACTTATCTCCGCGGGGCAAGAATTGTAAGTGATTATCAGCGCGCCGGTGAACTCGAAAAAGCATCCCGTGCCTGCCAGCAGTTTATGCCCTATTTCCCCGAGGATTCCCGCGAATACCGGATGTTTCGTGAACAACAATTCAAAATTGACGATTTTCGCCGTAAAAGAGACCAAAGGAAGTGATATCCATGAAAAATATATTTGATTTTGTCAGAATGGCGACCGCAGCAGCAGCGGTCCTTTCCGTTCTTTTCCTTGCAGCTTGCGGAAAAGTGTCATCCGACCGTGTTTCCGCTGGTAACGGACAGGGATCCCTTGTCGTTCAAACGATTCCGGATGGTGCCAAACTCCATGTTATGGGCAGAAGTACCACTCATCAGGCCGGTGAAAAAATACAGTTGCCGTTCGGTACTTACACGGTCGCGGTTGAAAAGGACGGTTATTTGCCGTGCTGGGTTCAGGTTCAGCTGAACAGCGGAAAGAAAAACAATACCGTTACTGTCAATTTGGATCCGGTTACCGTTTCCATGCTGGTTACCAGTGAACCGGAAGGTGCTTCCGTAACGCTCGATTGTAGTGCTTATTTTGTCAACAATGATGTCGAATACTTTTGTCATAGATCTTTCCTCATCTCATTTTTATTTTCCGCCGAAGCCGGATAGGATCCATTCTTTTCATCCTTGCGAAGAAAAGAAAAAGCAACTTTACTTGAAACAGGTACAGACACTGAATGATTTCCGTGAGCGGAACGCTATCAGTAAAGAACAGTACGAAAAATCCCTCCATGACCTCACTGAGAAAATGGGAATGGAGAGTAATCAATAATTATAAAGAGGTTTTGTATGTAATAGAAGGTATCTCCATCTTCCCATACAGAATACTTGTTTCTTTTTTTTGTATCGTCAATTATGACTGTTATACAAGATCATTTTTTGTTATCGTCCACTCTCTCATAATGATACCCTGTCAGGAATGTCCCCTTAACTCCGTCCCCGGTTGTCACTCCATATTTTCCTTAACAATTTCAAGCGCCTCATTGAGAAAAGCTTCGATACTCTCGCGCTCGTCAAAACACTTCTTGACCTTGTCCATTATACTCTCGTCTGTCCCATGCAAAGGCTCATAGAACTGCGGATACGCCTTATTATCATATAGCGTAAACTTTCGCACTTCGGGCTCATTCAGTGTCGGATCTACCACAATTTCCTGTAAGTACCAAAGCGGCTCAGGCCACACCGGATCCGGCAAAGTAACACCTTTCATCTCACACAACTTCTCGTAAAAAATCATGTGATTGATTTCGTGAACCGCCCCTGAGAATACGCGCTCCTCATCCTGGTATGAGACAAAAAAACACTTGTCCTGCGAACTGCGTGGATAGAAAGGGATGTAGCCTACATAGCAAATTATCTCCGGCTGACTTTCCTTCCACTCGTAGTGAAAAAGCGCACAGGAAGCCTCTATAAACTGCGGAATAAATGAATCATACTTCTCAGTGAAATATTGAATTCTCTGTCGAATTTCTGCCTCATTGTCAGCGAGACGCTTAAAGACTGCTAGCCTTATAGCCATGTCACTCTCCGCCTCGTCTTCTATCTCTACGACTTCCTTAAGCTCAGGATACAGGGCAATTGTCTTATCATAGAACGGCCTTGTCGTATTCTTTTGCTTGTCGCGACTCAAAAAATTCTTTATAAATCTTGCATTATCTTCCGGATCAATCGGAAGAACCCTAACCCTTGGAATAAACACTATCCTATCCCCTCTCAAAAATGTTCCATATCCTTTCGGAATTCCAGGCCTTTGATTCATAAGTGATCAAGGGCCTTCCTTTTTGCGTCCCTCACACGATTCTGCATACATATGCAGATTTTTTTGTGAGAAAATCGCAAAAACAAGACAAAAAGTCACACTTTTTTGAAAATTCGCTACTATTATGATGATTTTATCAATATTAGATAATGTTTTTATCAGGGTATAAATAAAAACGAATACCGATATTTTGACACCCTTTTGACACCCTTTTTCTAAAAATGGGTGACAAAAATAAAAGATAATAATAAAATATATCCTTCTATTAAAGACAATTCAACACTAAAAGTCATTGAATTATTATT
>CALCCZ010000088.1 GCA_937900075.1 uncultured Lentisphaeria bacterium | reverse complement strand
TTACTTTTGCAGTACCATCGTCATTTATAACGATTTTACATTCGCAATCTTTATCTGCAAATGTGCGGAACATGTCTGCAACAGATTTTTTGTCCATTTCTATAGCCATAAGACCACAATTAAACATATTCTGACGGAAGATACGGGCGAAATTCACAGCGACGACAAGATTGATGCCATTGCATTCCAAAACCCACGGAGCATGTTCGCGGGAAGAACCGCAGCCGAAATTGGAACGCGTAACAATAACACTCTTCCCTTCCAGGTCCTTCTTGGAGTCAAAACCATCCAATATCAGGTCCTCCAGGCAATAAGGTTTCAAAGCCGATTTTTTTGCCTCGGTCAGGTATTTTGCCGGAATAATTTCATCCGTATTGATGTCCGAACGGTCAAGAAATAAAACTCTGCCTGTCAAATTTTTCATTTTTCGTATCCTTTCAGCCCTGATAAAGAGGGGAATTTGTGATAAATCCGGCAATCGCCGTTGCAGCCGCTGTAGCGGGACTCATCAAATGCACCATGCCGCCCTTGCCCATTCTGCCATTGAAATTGCGGTTGGTGGTGGAGGCACAAACCTCGCCATTGGCAAGAACACCATTACTCATTCCCAGACATGCCCCGCACGTGGGATTGGTTACACAGAACCCGGCATCCATGAAAATCTGGATCAATCCTTCCGTCAATGCCTGAGAGAAAATCTTCGGAGTTGCAGGAGATACCACAGCGCGGACACTATCCGCAATCTTCTTGCCCTTCAATACGGCTGCAGCCGCACGCAAGTCGCAAAGACGTCCGTTTGTGCAGGAGCCAATGTACACCTGATCGACTTTCGTACCGGTCATTTCACGAACCGTGCGGACCTGGTCCGGTTTGTACTTCACGGTTACTACCGGTTCAATTTCCGAGGCATTGATTTCCAACTCGCGGACATAAGGAGCATCGGGGTCGGAAGCCCATTTCGAGTATGCGGCAAGCGCCTCTTCTTTCGTCTTGAACTCATCCTGAATGAACGGCCACAGATATTCCACTGTCTGCATATCCGGCAGACAAATACCGCAGGTTGCACCTGCCTCAACCGCCATATTGGACAACGTCATACGGGCATCCATTTCCATGTTGGAAATGACCGGACCCGTAAACTCAAGCACTTTATCCGTTGCTCCGTTGACAGTCAATTCACGGATAATCGTCAAAATCAGGTCTTTGGAAAAAACGCCCGGCTTCAACGCACCCGTCACATTCACACGTATCGTCTCCGGATCACGCAAGGTCACAACCCCCTTCAGGATTCCGACTTCCAGGTCCGTCGTGCCGATACCCGCAGCAAACGCACCGAATGCGCCATGCGTACAGGTGTGAGAGTCGCCCATAATCAGGGTAAATCCGGGACGGACAAATCCCTTTTCCGGGAAAATCGCATGGCAAACACCATTCCTGCCGACATCAAAAAAATCCGCAATCTTCTGACGTCTTGCCCAATCACGCAACGTCTTGCCCTGTTCCGCAGTTTTCGAGTCTTTCGCCGGTGAAACGTGGTCAATGACCGCTTTGATTTTGCTGCTGTCAAATACGCGGTCCTTGCCGCGTTCAACCAAGTCGTTAATGGCTATCGGAGTCGTAATCTCATGACAAAATACGCGATCCAGTTTCAACACGGAAACACCGGGAGCCGGCGTATCCACCCGGTGAGCATCAAAAATTTTCTGAGCGATCGTTCTTCCCATAACATTTTCCTTTCCTGCTTATGGTAAAAAGGGGTGAGTGAAATATTGGAACGTAAATATACCGCAGAACGCAATGTTTTGCAAGCTAAAAAAAAAAGATACTCCGATTATACACTTTTTTCAAAATATGGACTTGACAAATTCCCATATCCGGTGTAAATTAAAAAGTTTTCAAAACGGAATGACGGCCCCCGTTTCAACTTGACGCCGTTTTTCCGTCAACAAGAACCTTCAATGAGAAAGGATTTGGGATGAAAAAAGTTCAAGCGAAACACAAACTTTGCAGACGTCTCGGTTATTGCGTCTGGAACATGCCGAACTGCCCCACAGTCAAGGGCAAAAAAAGAACTTATGCAGCCGGTCTCCAGGGCAAGAATGCGAAACGCAAAAAACTCTCCACTTACGGCGAAATGATGCAGGAAAAGCAGAAACTGAAAGCTCACTATGCTTTGACTGAAAATCAGCTCCGTAACGCTTTCCTCGTCGCCAAAGGTATGGAAGGCAAAACCAACGAAACCCTCATGCAGCATTTGGAATGCCGTCTTGATGCCGTCGTTTATCATGCCGGTTTCGCTCCCACTATCTTCGCAGCTAAACAGTTTGTCAACCATCGTCATATCAAAGTGGACGGACGCGTTGTTGACCGCGGTTCCTACCGTCTGCGTCCCGGTCAGGTTGTTTCCATCGATGCCGAAAAATCTCCCGCTATTGCTGAAATCGCAAAAGGCGTTGCCACCCCGGCTCCGGCATACTTGGAAACCGATAAAGACGCTATGAAAATCACGTATGTCCGCGTTCCCATGATCGAGGAAATCCCCGTTCAGGTCGAAGCAATGCGCGTGGTTGAGTATTACGCTCGTTAATTTCCCCTTTTCAAAAACATTCCTTTCGTTTTTCCGTCCGTCCCCGGACGGTTTTTTTTTGCCCTGATACTTTTCCGGAAAAATTGCACAAAGTTCCCATGTTTTTTTACAGACATCCCGTACCTTTTTGTAATCTGTTAGAGATAACGGACAAAACATCTCCTGTCCGGAAGGTTTATATTGACCGGATGCAAACGTTATGCACGGGGACGCACTGTCTGTGGCGGTGGTTTTCCCCGTTATGTACCCATTTCACACAATCACGCAGAACATCTGGATTTTTTCCAGGCCACTATCCACAGGCCACTATCCACTGCCGATTACAATGCGGGATATATCTGTGAAAAATTTATGTCCCGTGTCATTTTATCCGGATACTGCCATTTTCCCCAAAAAAAGCAGAGAAGTCAGGGACATAAAAATCTCTGACTTCCGATTTGAAGATGTTACCGCAACACCGCGAAGGGAAGTCGCAGTGTTGCAGGAAAACAACTGTAGAAAATTATTTTGCGGGCGCTGCGGCTTTCGGAGCGGCTGCAGGTGCGGGCGCTGCTACAGGTGCGGGCGCAGCTGCTGGTGCCGGGGCAACAACGGCTTTACTTGGATCTACAATACCAAACAACTTTACGTTCTTCAGGAAAGCGCCGATTTCTTCCGAAAAGGTCTTGTTAAGATTCTGTTCAGCCTGCCATGTTTTGATTTCATCCTTCATTTTATCATCCAGCGGGAAGACACTCTTCGGTGCTTTCGCAATCAGTTTCAGGATATGATATCCGTACTGTGTTTTGATAATGGGAGAAACATCGCCGGGTTTTGCCAGGGAGAAAGCGGCATTTTCAAATTCCGGAACCATCTGACCTCTGTTGAACATTCCCAATTCGCCGTTTTTCTCTTTGGAACCTGGGTCTTCAGAGAACTCTTTTGCAAGTTTTCCGAAATCCTCGCCGGCTTTAATTTTGGCTTCGATTTCTTTGATCTTCTTCTCGACAGCAACGATTTGTTCAGCGGACATAGGCTTGCCCGTCGCCTTATCGATTGTAAGCAACAAGATATGTGCGACATTGACCTGTTCCGGCTTGGTGAACATTTTATCTTTCTGGGCTTCATAGAATTTCACGATTTCAGCATCGGCAATCTTCGTTTTCGCAGTTTCCAATGTTGAACGGAAGAACGAGGCTATTGCCAATTGCAGCCGTACCTCCGGGTCTGCAGTATATTTCTCAGCAAATTCATCTTCTGTTTTTGCCTGAGCCTGTTTCAAAATGAGATCCTTTTCGTCTTTTCCTACTTTAGCCAATTCTGCCTTGACCATTGCGACAGCCGAGGCTTTATCGGCTTTGAAACCGGCATCTTCCGCTTTTTTCGCCAAATATTTCATTTGAAGGGTTTGGTTCACGATTTGGAAGAACAGCATATTCTGTCTTTCTTTCGGCATTGCGGCAATTTTATCGGCAGGAATATTGCGTTTTTTCGCCATATCCAGAATTTCCGCTTTGGTAACTTTGAAAGTTCCCGCCTCCGCCAGAACATCCGGCAAAGCCTTTGTCAAATCATTCCAGGTAATCGTGGGAGCAACGACTTTCGGAGCGGCTGCAGGGGCCGGAGCGGCTGCCGGCGCGGGGGCTGCTGCTGGGGTTTGAGACATCAATGCGACAGCTGACATAGAGGCAGCGACCGAGAGGAACAGTTTGGAAAGAGAGTGTTTCATTCTTTTTGCCTTTCTATTGCATTAGTAGTATTTTTTTCAATGTTTTGTATTGTTTCGACGGCTTCATCGGACAGAACCGGATTCAGCACGCCGTTTTCTTTCAATTTATAAATGAGCCGGGCACGTTCGTATGTTTCCGCCGTCCCGGTAGAGTCCAGGGAAGCAGCGATAGCAGCGGCCAATTTCCGGTCTCCATTTTGTTCCGCATCCAAAGCATCAAAATAAAGCCAAGCCATGGGACGGCAATCTTCAATACGTTCAAGAGTCTCAGCTTCTTTCTGCATGGCGACGGCGTAATCCCGGAAAAAAGAATCCTCTTTGAATTTCCGCGAAACGACATGAAGCCGTTCGGCGGCCTTCTTCAAGGATGCAGAGTCTTTCTGTTTTTTCAGAATCCGGATACACTCGTCCGCTTCCCGCAAGGCAGAAACGAAATCTTTCAGTTCGAGCCGCTCCGGCAAAGCCTGATGATTGGAAAGGAGTTCTTCAACCAGTTTTTCTGCGCCAGCATAATCCGCTTTATCAAGTGCCGCGCGGATTTTAACGACATATTCGTTGGTCAGGGAGAGTTCTTCCAGAGTGTTCCAGAACACAATATTGTCTTCAATTGTCTGGTAACGCACGATTTTGGGGCGAACCGCCTCGTATTTTCCGGCGTCGAAATCATTCAGAATGTCAAGCAGTAAATCGTTTTGCTCGTGCGGGACAACGACAGTCTCCTTTTTTTCACAAGCGGAAAAGAAAAGAGAACCTGCCGAAATGCAAAAGACTGCACAAACAAGACGGACAAGTTTTTTATCTTGAAAAACACTCAACATAATTCCAACGGCTTTCCAGGCAATCACGGATTTTTGAACGGGTCACTATAGACTATAGGCAGTAAGGTAGCATAAGAACGGAATTTTTCAAGAAGAAAATGAGACAGAGTCTTTGAAAAAAAATGAAAAAAAATCGTAATACAAGTGTAAGAACCGTAAAAAGGGGTAATCGGTCAGTGAATTTATAATTTTGAAAGAGGGCAAATTCACTATCCCCTGACCGATTACCGCAACAGGATATAAATTTTGAAAAAAATGAGAAGCAGGGTATTGAAAAAATAAAAAAACGTGATACATTTATTTGAACGAAACAAACAACAATCAACCTTTATACATGGAGAACCTTCAAATGGGCAGACAGTATAACAAGCTCGAGAAGAGAGCACGCCGCAAACGCTACCTTGCACGTCAGAAAGAAAAAGTGCAGCAGGCAATTGCAAACGCAAAAAAGAAATAACTCTTCCGGGAATTGCTTTTCAGTGGTTCCGGACGGATTATTTTCCGTGTCACGCGTACACGGGTGCGACGAGAAGGCGTTCATGCTTTCTCCGGAGACAGAAAAACAGGCAAATTCCCGGAAAGGGAGGCCTGTTTTCTTATTTTCTTCGGGACCTTGTTTTGGAAACATTCTCTTTATGAGTGAAAGTTAATGAATTTCATAAACGAAGGCTACAGGGAAAAAAATGGCAAAGATACATCCAACAGCAATTATCGGTGAAAATGTCAAGTTGGGCGACAATGTTGAGATCGGACCTTACTGTGTTCTCGGGAACAATATTGAAATCGGGGACGGCACGCGTCTGATTTCCCAGTGTCATGTTGCCGATTACACAACGATGGGTACGGGGAACGTACTTTATCCGTTTGTTTCCGTTGGTACGGATCCGGAGGATTACGCATACGATCCGTCGCAGGGGCCTTCGTACACCAAGATAGGGAACGACAATCGGTTCCGTGAAGGGGTAACCATCAATCGCGGGACGCATGCGGGAACAACAACGGAAATTGGTGATGGATGTTTTCTGATGGCGAATGTGCATATTTCCCACAACTGCAAAATCGGGAACGGTGCGATTTTTGTTCCACTTTCCGGAGTTGCCGGCTATTGCGAAGTCGGTGAAAAATGCTTGATTTCCGGTCTGTCCGGAGCGCACCAATTTGTCCGTATTGGCAGAATGGCTGTTCTTTCCGGCGGGTCCACGATATCCATGGATTTACCGCCCTTTATGATAGGCGACGGCAGGAACGGCGGCGTTCGCGGATTCAATATCGTCGGACTGCGTCGAAATGGTTTTTCACCGGAAACGATTCATGCCATCAAACATCTGTATGACATTTTTTTCCGGCGCGGTCTGAATGTCACGAATGCCATTCACACGGCAGAGGCGGAAATTCCCATGCTGCCGGAAGTTGTAGAGTTTCTGGATTTTGTAAAATCGTCCACTCGCGGTATTCTTTCCGGCGATCATCACGGACGGCGTGCCTGATATTGCCGTGTAAGTCCGGGCTGCTGTACAACAATTTTTCATCATCCGCACTGCATTCAATCGGTATTTCCGTATAGGTCCGGATACTGCTCTGTTGCCGTTCCGGGAACAGAGTAGCTGTGTATTGCCGATTTGTAATTTTTTTCTGGATTTTTTCATCAACATCCCGTTTATTTTTGCATAGGCTTCTGAATTTCCAAAAAACAGGACAGGATTGTTCTTTTTTTCAAACTTTTTCTTGACAATGGAAAAAATGGTGCTAAATTATAATTAAATAATATTGATTTTATAACCCGGAAAGCGTAGGTCTTATGAAACTGCCCTCATTGAAGATTAGAAATTTGGAAGCGAAGTATCCTGTAATTCAGGCAGGCATGGGGTGTCGTATCGGTCTGGCGGACCTCGCCGCGGCAGTAATCAGGGAGGGTGGCTACGGAACGATTGCCACCGTCGGGATTGGCGATATAGAGAACGGTTTGCATCATTTTGTGGAAGAATGCAGTAATTCTCTGCGTAAAGAAATCCGGAAAGCCCGGGAAATCACCGCGGGACAAAAGCCACTTGGCGTCAATATCATGGTTGCTCTCTCCAACTACAAAGAACTTGTGGAAGTATGTGTACAGGAAAAAGTTGACTACATCATTTCCGGCGCCGGTCTTCCGCTGGTACTTCCGGAATATGTCGGAGATGCAGATATTGCACTGATTCCTGTCATTTCCAGCGGCAGGGCCTTGGAAGTCATCGTCAAAAACTGGCAGCGGAAATACAACCGCAAACCGGATGCCGTTATTGTGGAAGGTCCGAGAAACGGCGGTCATTTGGGATTCACTCCGGAGCAGTTGGAGCATCCGGAAACGTGTTCCCTTGATATTCTCCTGCATGATATCAAAGAAGTCCTGAAAAATTATGATTGTTCCGACATCCCGGTTCTGGGAGCCGGTGAAGTTGCCTGTCGCGCTGACATTGAGCGCATGATAGCCATGGGCTATGACGGGGTTCAGATTGGCACATATTTTGTATGTGCGGAAGAAGCCGGCATAGACCGCAAGTCCAAAGAGGTTTTTGTTCAGGCATCTGCAGATGATATCGTGGTGATTAAGAGTCCCGTCGGTCTTCCGGTTCGCGTTCTGAAAACACCTTTAGTTCAGCGTGTACTCTCCGGCAACCGTGAAAAATTCTCTTGTCCGTTCCATTGTCTGCGTTCCTGCAATCCATCCAAATCATTGTTCTGTATTGCGCGTGCGTTGCTTGCAACCTGGTCCGGCGACGTGGAACATGGTTTGTACATGTGCGGGCAAAATGTGGGAGCATCCACGCATATTTATCCGGTCAAAGAATTTTTTGATACGCTGAAAGACTGAGTCTGTTCTGTCTGTTTCCTCTTGTTTTGGAGGGAAACCATACTGATATCTACACACGGGTTGTACTTTTTGGCAACCCGTGTTTTTTTATTGCGGGAACAACCATTCCGGATTTTTCTTATTTTCCGGCAGATACCAAACGGATGAGTGTAATCTCCGCAGGGATTCCTAACCGGAACGGGAAACCATGCCATATTCCGGTACCGGGGCTGACATAGATCGTCAAACCGCCCGTACGATAAGAACCACGGACATAACCGCCGTTGCTCAATGCGACAATACGGTCGAATCCCAGTATCATACCGCCATGGGTATGTCCGGAAAGCTGCAGAACAGCACCGGCATCGGCGGCATCCTGAATCAGTTCTCTGTCTGGTCTGTGAGACAAAAGAATGACTTTGTTTTTTTCAGGATTGGCGACTGATATCGCTGCGGAAACGTCAGGCGGCAGAGCATGATGTGTTTTCGCCGCACGATCGGAGATTCCCGCAACGGCAAGACCGGTATCAGGTAATTCCGCGGCATTATTTTCCAAAAGAGTAATGTTGAGGTTTTGAAAAATATCGCGCCAATATTGGAAGTCTGAAAAGAAATATTCATGGTTGCCGGGTACAGCGAAAACACCGTATTTTGCACGCAGATTTTTCAAGGGCTGAAGACGTGCTGCCGATTCCTGGATATTTCCATCGGAAAAATCACCGGTCAAGGCAATCATGTCCGGAGAAAGAGAATTGATTCTGTCCGTGATTTTTTCAATAAAATTCTGGTCCGCAAAATTGTCCGTATGCAGGTCGGTTGCCAGAACAATACGGAAATTTTCGGCATTCGCGGGCAAACCGTCGATTGCAATGGTTATTTCATGGACATCCGGCATTTTCGTTCCGTAATAGATTCCTGCGGTTGAAACCAGCACGGCAATAACGAGCATGGGAACAAGTCCACTGTTTTTCCATACTGCGGGGCAGTTTCGTTTGAGCAGACAGCACACAAATTGACCGGAATACCGCACAACGCTCCAGAGGACGATTTCCACAGCGAGGACAACTACGACGGCAAAACACCAGCCGCCCAGAGGGACCAGAAATCCCGGCACTGCGGATGACACGATTTGTTCTCCGCAGACGACGAAAATGAACAGAAACCGCATGGAAATAAAGAATACTAACGCACTCAGCAGCCATTTGCACCAGCGTTTTGTTTTCATTCTACAAACAAATCCGGCAATGACAATCAGAGCGATGACGAGACTCTCGATAAACAGAAATTTCATAAAAGACCTTTTGGTAGAGGAGGCAGCGGAGACAATATTTTTCCGTAATATAAACGATTCACGGGAAAAATTCAAGAAATCTCATAAAAACGCCCTAAAAAATTGCAGAAAATACGTAATCGGATAGTGGCTGGGGATAATGGCATGGAATATGCAAGATATATTTGATATTTTCCAAATTGATGTTATCGGCAATAAGACGCCAGTCTCAAAAGTATCCCGGTCGAGTAAATTTTGAGTGTTCATGAAGAGATTTCAACTTTTATCTTCCGAAGAGCTACTTGTAAAGTAACT
>CALCCZ010000087.1 GCA_937900075.1 uncultured Lentisphaeria bacterium | reverse complement strand
TAGAGACGGCAGCAGCACGAGCACGACGGAGGTCGCTGTGGGGCTGGTCGAGGATTTTCTGGTCGTTGGTGTAGCTGTGGATAGTGTTCATCAAACCGCGTTTGATGCCGAATTTATCATTCAGCACCTTAGCCATAGGAGCCAAGCAGTTGGTTGTGCAGGAAGCATTGGAGATGATGGTCTGACCAGCGTAGGTCTTGTGGTTGACGCCGTAGACAAACATCGGAGTGTCGTCCTTGGAAGGAGCACTCATGATAACTTTCTTCGCACCCGCTTTCAGGTGGGCTTCTGCCAATTCTTTGGTCAGGAAGAAACCAGTGGATTCGACAACTACATCAACGTCAAGTTCGCCCCAAGCGATCATGGCAGGATCTTTTTCTGCGAAAACGCGAATCTTTTTGCCGTCGACGACAAGGAAATTTCCTTCAGCGGATACATCATGATTGAATGCTCCGTGAACGCTGTCGTATTTCAGCATGTAAGCGAGGTAATCCGGATCGAGAAGGTCATTGATACCTACAATTTCAATGTCTTCTTTGAAGTTAGCGTAAGCAGCACGGAAAACCATGCGTCCAATACGACCGAAACCGTTGATAGCGACTTTGATAGCCATTTTACAACTCCTTCGTTGTGTTAAATTTGTTAAAAGACGGAACTCTCAAAAGCCAATACACACCCTCACGGGCGCCGTACGGACTTTTGAAAATTCCATCGGAACGTTCTATTACTATACACCGTGATATCCGGAATGTCAAGCCGTTTCCCTCTATTTTTCAATAAAAACACACCGCACGGGCAATCTGTCAGTGAATTTTTTTTCCCCTTAAGTCTGCCGACTCACAATTCCACTGATCCAGTTTCGCACAACCATGCATAACTCCCGGCATTTTCCACCCCTCACTATCCACTATTCACTATCCACTATCCACTAATAAAAATAGGTCCTATAGGTCTTATTTTTTCACACAACGCCACGCACAATCACGCAAACGCCCCGGCATATTCCATTCCGAGTCCATTCCGGCCAGGGGGGCAATCCTCGGAGGCGTTGCGTCTCTTTGTTTTTCTTCAGAGAATTCCGGCGAGTTTCTGTGCCGTTTTGGCCAATTTCAGCTCAAGAACATCGCGTTCCGGTCCGATTTCAATGGCTGCGGGAACCGTGGTTTCCAGAGAAACGGTTCCTTCAAACCCGATTTCTTTCAATGCCGCGGCAAAGTCGTCCCAGTCCGTTGTCCCTTCGCCGGGGAGCAGATGCTGGTCCCAGAGACCATTATTGTCGTGTACATGCAAGACGGCGAGAAATTCTTTGCCCAACATCCGGACTGCATCGGCGGGAGGGCAGCCAAGAATGTTGCTGTGACCTGTATCCAGACAGACTTTCAGACGGGGATTGTTGATTTCTTTCACCATTTTCAGGATTGCTGCGGGTCCGGAAATGGCAAGCACGGTCATCGGCATGTTTTCAAAGCAGACCGTGACGCCGTATTTTTCGGCGGCAGGGAGCAGGGAAACGAGAAAATCGCGGTTGATCTGCCACATTTTTTCCGGGTCCGGGTCCTGATCGCATCCCCAGGGAAAAACAGGGTGAATCACGAAATTTTCAGAACCGATGCAGGCTGCTCCGAAGATAGAACGTTCCGCATATTTTCTGTGGATTTCCCGCTTTTCTTCCGTTGTATCGTCCGGGGGCCAGGACCAAGGACCGTGGATCTGGCTGACATAGATTCCGGCAGACTCGATTTGTTTTCGCAGAGCGGAGAGCGTTTGCTCGAAGTCGCGGTCGTTCAGTGAGTAAAGCGGGTCAGAAACGTTTTGTAATCCGCTGTAATCCAGGCAGGAAAAACCGTGTTCCCGCATTTTAGCGAGTCCTTTTTCCACACCGTAGCGGTTCATGTAGGCGCTTTGTACAATACCGGTTTTCATCAGATAACTCCAGGGGTAGGGGGGGTGAATGGTTCTACGGAATGCCGTTTTTATTGCCTCAGAAGCGGAAATCCCGCTTCCCGTCGTGCAACTGCTGTAAATATTCCGACGCCGTTTTACGGACGTTTTCCGCCTTGATATTGGGAATTTGCGACTGGATCATGGCTTCTCCGATTTTTTGTGTCTCCGACGAGGCGTAATCTTCCAGATATTCCTTGAGCGTCATCAGGGCGTTCGGCAGACAGCAATTGGCAATTTGACCGCTTTTCACTAACTTCATGAACCTGTCACCGGTCCTTCCGGCGCGGTAACAGGCTGTGCAGAAACTCGGAATGTATCCCATTTTCAGTAGCCAGAGGACAACTTCGTCTAATGAACGCGTGTCGCTGACATCAAATTGTGCGGTTTCGTCCTGCCGTTCATCGGTTGTATAGCCGCCTACACTGGTGCGGGATCCGCCACTGATCTGGGAAACCCCGACAGCCAGAACGCGTTCGCGTGCTTTCCGGCTTTCTCTTGTGGAAATGATGATTCCGGTGTAGGGAACGGCAATGCGGAGCACGGCTACCAATTTTTCGAACAAGTCATCGGAAAGAGCCTCCGGGAAGGACTTCACGTCAATATCATCGGCAGGACGAATACGGGGAACACTGATGGTATGGGGGCCCACTCCCTTGGCGGCTTCCAGGTGTTCCGCATGCATAAGCTGACCGACAAAGTCATAACGGTAGGTACTCAGTCCGTACAGAACTCCGCAGCCCACATCGTCAATGCCGCCGTCCATAGCGCGGTCCATGGCTTCGGTATGCCATTCGTAATTGTGTTTCGGCCCGGTCGGATGCAGACGTTCGTATTCTTTCTTGTTGTAAGTTTCCTGGAAGAGAATGTAGGTGCCGATACCTGCCTCTTTGAGTTTCCGGTAGTTTTCAACCGTTGTTGCGGCTATGTTGACGTTTACACGGCGGATCGCTCCGTTTTTGTGCTTGATGGAATATATCGTTTTGATACTTTCCAGTATGTATTCTATGGGGTTGTTTACCGGGTCTTCGCCCGATTCAATCGCCAGACGTTTATGTCCCATATCCTGCAACGCAATGACTTCCGCTTTGATTTCTTCCTGCGTCAGTTTCTTCCTCGGAATATGCTTGTTCTTGTAGTGGTACGGACAGTAAAGACAGCCGTTTACGCAATAGTTGGAGAGGTAAAGCGGGGCAAACATCACAATCCGGTTGCCGTAAAATTCCTGTTTGATTTTCTTGGCGAGAAGGAACATCTTTTCATTTTCTTCGGGCAGGTCGCAATCAAGCAGAACTAACGCTTCCCGGTGAGAGATACCCTTGCATTTGGCGGCTTTTTCCAGAATGGCTTCTACCAGTTCTTTATTGTGTTTGTTGGCATCTGCGTATGCTAACGTTTCCAGAATTTCGTTGTCATCAATGAATTCTGTCGCATGGGGAGATTTTGGATCATACATTTCGGTTCACTGCTTTCTTATTTGGAACACTTGGATAAAATAGTTTTCACGGTCACACCGGGGATCTGTCCCAGTTTTCCGGAGAGGGCGCTGATTTCTTCCTGGGGAGCATCCAGTACCACGGAAATGACACTGACTTTCTTTTCCCGGTAAGGAATACCCATCCTGCCGACAATCCACTGGGAATAATCGTGCAGAACATGATTGACTTCGTCGGCGGATTTCAGGTCCTCGACAATAATACCGGCGATGGCTATACGCGGATTCCCGGACATCTTTTCCATTCTTCTTCTTTATGGTACGTACTTGAACTGCAATCCCTTGTTTCCGGATAAAAAGAATGTATGACCCGGCTGTACCGAAAAACCGGTTCCGCATTCCTGACGGGGAGATCATTGTCGCCTCCGGATCACCTCCGGCACGAATTGCCATCGGTGCGGGAATACAGGGAAAACGGCATACAGTCTTTTTCGTCAGAGAACTCTTCCGAATCGGAACGAAAATGCTGTTTTCTGTGTTTACAGTCGATTAGTATACCACGGAAAATGAATTTTTCAAGCAGATTTGTAAAAAAAGTCATTCATCCCCCCCGCCTCGAGCAATCACGCAAAAATAGGGGGCAGGGATTAGGGAATAGGGGATAGTTTTTTTTGGAGAATGCAGAGTTTCTTTGCTGAAAATAAGTCCTATAAGTCCTATAGGTCCTATTTTCCATCCCGTTTCGCACAATCACGAATCCGTTTCTTCACCACTTCACCACTTCACCACTTCACTTCTTCTATCCCCTATCCCCTAAACTAACCTCCTGACTTCCCGTGGTTCCCAAAAATGAAAACCCCCGGGGAATATCGTGTTGCCCGGGGGAGGGATATCGCAAGCAGAACAGAATCTTATTGGGGCAATTTGGGAATTTTGAGTTTCTGACCGACTTTGATATTGGAATTGGAGAGACCATTTTCATTCAGAATCATTTTCCGGTAGGCTTCCGTATTGCGTCCATAAATTTTTGTCGCGATTCTAGCTATGGTATCGCCGGCTTTGACCGTGTAGATGCCGCCTTCGGTTGCGGAGACTGCTGCACTGACAGGGGCGGTCACTTTAGCGGTTGCCTGGGTTTTCAGAGTATTCAACTCATCCAGCAGTGCTTGATTCTGTTTCTGCAAGTCCAGACATTTCTGTTTCAGTCCGGCGTTTTGATCCCGCTGGAAATTCAATGTCATTTCCATTTCCTGAATGTTGCTTTCCGTAGCATTTGCCTGCGGTCCTGCTCCGGCTGTTAATGTCGGATCTTCCTGAATCATGCACAAAGTCGCTTTGCGTTTGCAGTCCGCAATGAAACCGTGGATGGTTCTGCTGTCTTCCGAATCTAAACGGCTCAACTCAATATGACGTTCAAAATGATAAATCGCCTTGTAGTATTCACAGAGATTGTCCGCATAGACGATTGCCAGTTCTTTGTGGAGGAAGGGCGAATCCGGTGCCTGCAGCAGAAGTGCATTCAGCTGTTCTGCAGCTTCCTGGTATTTTCCAGCCTCTTTTGCCGCTTTCGCCTTGATGTAAATGGGATTGGATTTTTCGTTTCCGACTATTTTTTTACTGCATCCGGTCAACATGAGGATGCCCGTAACAATGGCAGTAAGGACGATGACGAGACTGGTCTTTGAGTTTCTTGAAAACATTGTATTTACTCCATAAGTTTTGATTTTTAATCTGCGTTTCAGCCGGAATTTTGCATCTCCCGGTTTTAACGCGGAAAAACAATTCCAACAACACCCCAATAACATAAGTGAAAAACGAAAAAAAACAAATCTTTTTTCAAAAAAATTTACCTTTTTTTTCCCTTATGGGCGCAGTCAGCCAGTGGATAGTGGTCAGTGGATAGTGGTTAGTTTTTTGGAAAATGCAGAGATTCCTTGCCGAAAATAGGTCCTATAGGTCTTATTTTTTTTGCCGGATACCGCCGTGCGCAATCACGAAAATCGCCCGGCATTTTCCACCCATCACTATCCACTAAACACCCCACTATTTCTTCTTGCGAGTGACCGAAAGACGATCTTTCAGCTGGAAACGGAAATCCCGTCCTTCCGGCGACCGGTACAGTTCTTCCCACGTCAGACAGATATTCTGCCATTCCGGAACCGGCGGCAGGTTGATTTTCCTTCCTTCCAGAAGCGCCTGTACCTGTTCCCGGGAATCCACAATACATTTGTGTTCCTGAAGGTCTATGATAAAGTACGAGTCTCCGCAGATGCCGTACACGTATGGATAAAGTCCGTTCAGTCGGAGCAAACCTCCACTGACAACCGTTTTTCCTCCGGAAATGCGGATTTCACCATTGCCGTTTCCGCGGATGAAATAGTAATCTTCATTCAGTTGAAAAACAGGATCGCTGCAAAATATGTACAGAAGAATCCCAACCACCAGAACGGGCACGACAAGAAAAAAAATGACTTTGTCTGCTTTACGGAAAAAGGGATGGGAAAACGGTTTCATTCTTTGTCCAGAGCCTGTTTGAGCAAGCTGCGTTCAAAGTTGATGGCATCGTCCCGTATCGCGATGTCGCCTCCGGGATAAGTAATCCGGACCTTGATGATTTTTCCCTTGTACAGAAACATGAGAAGACTGGTCTCAAAGTTGATTCCTTTTTTCGCAGAGTACAGGAAATGTTTCGCAAAGATCCCGTCCGGATATTTTTCCGGAGACGGAATTTCCTTAACTTCAATGAGATTGTCTATTTTTGTTTCTGTTGAGAGAATATTGCCCACAACGCTTGCGCATTCCTTTTCAAACGCCTTCTGATTTACATCCGTTCCTTTCGTGTCCAGACTGTAAATATAGACATCCGCTTCGGTTACTTCATCCGCTTCATAATGAACGGATGTCCCGTAAATGGGATTCAGATTTTCGTGAACTTCTTTTTTAACAAAATTGCCACACTGTCCGAAAAAGACAAGTCCGCAGGATGCCTCGTATGGTGCATCCAGTTCTTTGTGGATGATTGTCTTTTCCGGTCCCGGCTTGCCGCAACCCGGCAGCAGGCAGACGGAGAGCAGAACGACACCGATAATGGCAAGGGACATGCGGATTTTCATTTTCAATTTTCCTCCGGAAGTATTTTTTTCCATCTTTCCAGTTCGCGTTTTACACTTTCCGTACCGGTTCCACCGGGAATGGAACGGGCATTCACAGATTTTTCCGGTGAGAAAAGTTCCAGCATGGAAGAATCGGCTTCGGGAAACACGCTTTGCATTTCCTCTACGGTAAGTTTGTTCAGGGGAATATCTTTGTCCTGGGCATAACGGACAAGATTGCCGACTTTCCGGTGTGCATTCCGGAACGGTACGCCTTTGCGGACCAGGGCTTCTGCGATATCTGTAGCAATCAGGCCCGGGTCGGAGGCGGCTTCATACATCCGTTCCCGATGGATTTTCATACCCCGGATCATCCCCGGATACACGGAAAGAATACCCGTTACCGTGTCAATGGCGTCAAACATCGGTTCCTTGTCTTCCTGAAGATCGCGGTTATAGGTCAATGGCAACCCCTTGCAAATCGTCAGCATGGCAACTAAATCCCCGTAAACTCTGCCGGTTTTACCACGTGACAATTCGGCAATATCCGGATTCTTTTTCTGCGGCATCAGACTGGATCCGGTGCAGAAAGCATCCGAGAAGGTCATAAAATGAAATTCCTGGGACATCCAGAGGATCAGATCTTCCGATAACCGCGAAATATGCATCGAGAAAATGGAAAGTGCCGACAGAAATTCACAGGCAAAATCACGGTCCGCTACCGCATCCATGCTGTTGGAACTTACACGGTCAAAACCCAGTTCCCGGCAGACAAATTCACGGTCAATTGGCAGGGTGGAACCGGCAAGAGCTCCGGACCCCAGCGGCAGAACGTTCAACCGTTTGCAGGTGTCGGTCAGACGTCCGCAATCCCGTTCCAACATTTCCACGTATGCAAGCAGGTGGTGTGCCAGCAGTACGGGCTGCGCGTGCTGAAGATGGGTGAAGCCGGGCATGATGACATCGATATTTTTCTCCGCCTGATCTGCAAGGGCTTTCTGAAGACTGCGGATTCCCTTGAGAATGAACGCAATTTCATCCCGCAAATAAAGACGGATATCCAAATTGATCTGGTCATTCCGGCTTCGGGCCGTATGAACCCGGGCGCCCTCATCGCCTAAAGATTCAATCAGGGCGCTTTCTATGTGCATGTGTATGTCTTCCAGTTCCGGTGTGAAGGTGAAATCCCCGGCTGCTATGCGTTCCCCGATCCGGTCCAATTCTTTGCGGATGGATATCGCCGTTTCCTTCGGAATGATTCCCTGTGCTCCGAGCATTGCCGCGTGGGCCTTGCTCCCCGCTATATCCTGCCGGTAAAGACGTTTGTCATAAGAAATGGATTCCGTGAAATCCTGTACATTCTGTTCCGGATTTTCCGAAAATCTGCCGCCCCATAAAGCCATAATCTTCTGCTCCTGAATTTCTGTTGTTTGACTTTGTTCCCATACAATATAGCATAATTTTTTCCCGAATAAAGCGCAAATCAGAAAAATTCCACGTTTTTAGTGACGTCTTCCGGACCGCGAATATCAGTCGTATAGGATTTATTTCCCCCCCTCCCGCATTACTAACCACTATCCGCTACCCACTAACCGCTAACTATATAGGTCCTATAGGTCTTATAGGTCTTATTTTTTCATTCCGTTTTGCACAATCACGAATATGCCCCCGACATTCTCCATTTCACTAACCACTAATCACTGACCAATTACGAACTGTCAAAAGAATTTTTCAACAAATGGCTGTTTTCGCTTGACATGAATATTGTCCGGATATACATTAAGGATGAAAGTGTCATTGAATATCATCGAACAAAATAGGAAACTTTTAATGAATGCTTGGCAAAATATAAGTTATGCATCCCGCTTGACGGATAATTTGCATACTTTTCTTTTGCCTGCACTATTCATTTGAACTTGCTTGCGCGAACGAAGTGAGCGCAAGCAAGCAAGTCTGGAGCGACAGCGACAGACAGGCTCGATTGGCAGAGCCAAGCAAGCAAATCTTATAATTTCCGTATTTTTTCTGTCGAAGGGATTCGATTTTATTTTTGGAAATAGACCGCGAAGTCCAGCAATGGATTCTCGCGGTTATTTTTTTTGATTTTTTTTTGATTTTTTTCAAAAAAATGTGCAAGATTGTTTTGAAAGTTGGTAGTAGGTAGAGTATGAGAGGAAGATATTTTCTTTCACGATCAGAAAAAACATAAGATGCAAGGAATTTAAAATGTTGAGATTCGTTCGTTCTAAATGTGGACAGGACTATGAAACGGAAGATAGACTTGTTGACACACAAAGGTACAGTACAGCAACTCTGAAGCTCGGTTTTATGTCCCTGCAAATGGAGATGTTGCCTTATTGGCTCATCCCAAACGGATTAACAGTTTTGAAAAGGTTTAAAACATACAATACAGCAGGAGACACCTGCGCATCAAGAAAGGAAAATGGTAGGTATTGAAATGGAAAATCTTGTAAAATGGTATTGGGAGCATGGAGTCAAGCGTGGATATGATCCAAACGATCCGGATCGTGAATTGCGCAAAATTTCTATAGGTGGTTGGTTGGATCCAATTGTAAAGATTATTGATAGGAATTAGGCTATCCAGTCAAATGTAAATTCTAAAGCATGTCTTGCTCTTTGGGGGCCTTCTCAAACGGGGAAATCCACAATGATGAGCCGTTATGTAGATGGTTTTCTAGATGATGGCTCTGATTCTGATTTGACTTGGTTAGATAAGTATAAGACGCGTTTTTCTCCGCCGAAGTACGGAATGGACCATCTTCAGAGAATTGCGCCAAACACAATCGTGTTCACCCCTTATAATCACCAGTCAGATGCTTCCGGTGTAGCAACTCGTTATACTTTGCAAAAAGCATCGGACAACATTGTCAACCCGGATTTTCCAATTGATCTTCAGCAGAATACCATGGTCCACAATTTCGAGCAAGAGCATGCAACAGGAGGTCCATGATGATATACATGATGTATTGTGTTCAATATGTCGACTCGTTCCGATGCAGAAATTCTGCTGAAAAAGCTGATTGAAAAGTACGAAAAATGGCCTCGGACCTGTCGAAATAGTTTGTTGATTGCAAAGCTTACTTGAGGAGGTGATAGCAGTGATTTCCGAGAATTTACAGAAAAATTTCACATAGTCAAGGAGGATCGATAACAACACAGGATCGTTGCACCTAAAATCAGGATTTTCAATGTTATTGCACTTTTCTTCGTAAACAAAACTGCAATAATCAAGAAATGCGATTTTGCATAAAATATAGAACATAACCACAAAAACAACCCAAACGCCCAAAACAAAAGCATGGAGGAATCAAGCGGATTCCTTCATAAAATTAGGAGTACAACATGAGTATTGAACTGAAAACAAGCTGGAATAACGCATTTTTTTGTAAAGTACTTTTATCGTCATTTTTGCTAATTAGCTTAACCGGATACGCTAAAGAAAAAGTTGATCAAAAACAGAAGCAATCTCAAAATACGGAGATTTCAACGGTTACCACTCCAGACGCAACTAACAGTAAGCTACCAAATTCTTCTCACCCAGAGAAACAATCCGTTCCGAAAAAATCTATCATTACCAGTGTTTCGGGGATTGAGTTCGGCTCAAAACCTCGTGGAAATGAGAAGTTTATATCTCCAGCAAAAAATATATATGAGCAAAAAGGACAATATCTCTATTCCTACGAAGAATGTATCAAGGTTAATGGATATCTTCTTACATGGGTTACAGTTAACTATACTCCAATAACAAAACAATTGTTTAGTGTTCATGCAAACATTAGTTATCATGATTTATCAAAGTTTGCTGAATTAATTAGTACAAAATATAATGTTGATCTTAGATTGTCTAATACCCATTACAACGACAACGGCAATGCCTACACGAGAGGAATAATAGAACAAGATTACAGATCTGGCATTATCACTATTGGGGATGTAACAATCAGTCTTTCTGGAAATAGAGAAATAATTCACTGGGATGCGTCTGATCTTTCACGCACAAGAGAAAGAAAGTCTAAAGGAGAAATTAAATACGTTAACATAAGGTTGTATGACTTATATGTAGAGGAAACAGCAAAATGTTCTCAAAAACTTGCAGCAGATGCAGCAAAGAAAAAAGCCGATGAAGCTCGAAGAAAGCTTGAAAAGCAAAGACAAATAGAGAAGCAAAAACAACGTGAACGTGAAATGGGAGATTTGTAATTGACTCGTTTCTTTGATAGTATCCATTGCTGTTGTTTCAAATTGTTTCAGAAAAAACGATTTACACAAAATTCTGAACAACCTTTCCTTATGAAAATGGTAAAAATGTATGTTTTGTTTTTCATACGCAGGTTGGCGCAATATATTGGCACAGACTCTGCTGTCCGCATGGAACGTTCTTGAAAATGGTAGCGATTAAAATTGATATGAACATAAAACACAAAATCAAACAGGAGATTAAAAAATGACAAGATTGGATTCTCTTTCACAAGAAGAACTGAACAAACTCTACACGAGATCAGCTTATGTATCACAATTGGGAACTTTATTGATGGTTATAGTAATCATTTACTCCATTTTGAATATCTTCTCACCCTGGAAGCTTCTCATATCTGTTCCACTGTTTGCTGTCGCATACGTTTTTAAGTATGTCAGAACACCAGCTGCCAGAATATTTTTCTACGTATTCTCTATTTCCGGTATTGTTTTATTCGGGCTATCTATTCTGTTGCTTTTCTTTGGTCGTATACCTGTGGTGCTTGTTGGATTCTTAGGTTTATTGATTTGTGTTGCGGTTCTTACATCTGCAAAAACAGATGCTTTATTTGGGCCGAACTATTTTACGCATAAGCAGATCGTCCTTGCAAGGAAAAAGAAACGCAAAAACGAAAATTTTACAGACGAGGATCTTCCTAAATCATTACCTAATCCGACATTAGCTAAAATTTGTGTTGTAATTGCTTTTATATTGGAGGCTGTGGGTGTCTTTTGTTTTATCGGTCAATTTTTTATACAGGATCAATTTGCTTCTCCTGATAAAAATCTGAAACAGGCTTATCAAGCTGTCGAACAAAAAAACTATGATGAAGCCTTCAAACTTTTCCAGAAAGCCGCAGAAAACAATTTGCCGGAGGGGCATTATGGACTTGGATTGTGTTATGCGAATGCTTGGGGAACATCTCAAAATACGACAGAAGCAGCGAATCATTTTGAAATTGCAGCGGATAAAGAACTTCCAGATGCACTGTATTGGATGGGAATGATTTATTATTATGGGAATGGTCGTACTCAGGATTTTGCGCAGGCTGCGTCTCTGCTTGAAAGGTCAGCGGATCAGGGGAACAAAGATGCGCAAGAGATGTTGTCGTATCAGGATGGTAAAAAGCCAGATACCGGTAAAATCTCGTTTGCTGAACAATTGAAAATGAAATTTCAACTTGAGATGCAAAAATAATCTTGGAGAATGTTTTTTTTCGTTCGTAAAATCACTTTGCTGAATGTATATTACCCCTAATGGTCTTGGAAACAAATGTTGAAAAGTAAAACGGGGTAAGTTAAGATGGCAAATTTGACAACATTTCATGGGTTGAAGATGCTTGCGCTCCGCGGTGGCGGAGCGCATGGGGATGTGTATTATTGCGAGGATATTTCCGGCAAGAAGATAGCAGTGAAGATCGTTTCCCAAAAGGAACTCGGTTTTCTCAAATGAGTATGGCAAAACTTGCAGAGACAGAAAAAATATATGTTTTGCTTTCATCCGCAAGTCGGCGCAGTATTGGCACTAACTCTGCCGTCCGCACGGAATGTTCATGAAAAAAGCATCGATTAAATTTGATATGAATGTAAAACACAACATCGAACAAGGTGATTAAAAAATGGTAAGATTGGATTCGCTTTCATTAAAGGAACTGAACAAACTCTACTGGCGATCGGCATGGCTATCACATTTTGGTACTTTATTAATCCTTTCTTACATTGTGGGATTCTTTTTCTCATTTGGGGCGATTTTTGCAACTGTTCCGGTGTTTGCTATCGCAGGCGTTTTTAAATGTATCAGATCATCAACCGCCAGATATTTTTTCTTTTCATTGTCTGGTTTCGGTATTTTTTCATCCGTGCTAACTATTTTTGTCCTCCTTCGGACTACTTATCCATGCAACCGTTTTCTTTGGATAATTGTTGCCTCCATAGTTCTATTTGTCAGTATTGAAATATTCAAATCAGCAAGAACAAAAGTTCTGTTTGAACCGAACTATTTTTCACATGAGCAAATCGCCCTTGCGAGGAAAATGAAACGCAAGAATGAAAGTTTTATAGACGAGGAGCTTCCTCAACCACCCTTCAGTCTGATACTTGAACCAATCTGTACCTCAATAGCTTTTATGGCAGAATTCGTGGGTATTATCTTTTTTATTATTCTAATGTCAAAGCTTCAACAACCGGCTACTCAACAGTCTTCTATTCAACAATCCTCTATTCAACAACCGGCTACTCAACAATCCTCTGTTCAACAGTCTTCTACTCAACAGTCTTCTATTCAACAACAGGCTAAACAGCAATCATCTAAACAACAGCCTTCAAAACAACAGCCTTCTGATGAAAATCTGAAACAGGCGTATCAAGCTGTCGAACAAAAAAAATATAATAACGCCTTCAAGCTTTTCCAGAAAGCCGCAGAAAACGATATTCCGGAGGGACATTATGGGCTGGGATTGTGCTACGAAAATTCCTGGGGGACATTAAAAAATGTGTCAAAAGCAGCGAATCATTTTGAAGTTGCCGCGGATAAAGGAAATCCGAAAGCACAGTATTCTCTGGGAATGATTTATTATCGTGGGAAAGGTCGTATCCAGAATTTTGCAAAGGCAGCTTCTCTGCTTGAAAAGTCAGCAAATCAGGGAAACAAAGATGCGCAAGAGATGTTGTCGTATCGGAATGGTAAAAAGCCAGACACCAGTAAGATCTCTTTTGCAGAACAATTGAAAACGAAATATCAGCGTGAGACGCAAAAGAAATAATCTTGGAGAATATTTATTTCGTTCGTAAAATCACTTTGCGGAATGTATATTATCTCTAATGGTCTTGAGAAGACGTCAGTCTTGGAAATAAATGTTGAAAAGTTAAACAAGGTAAGGTAAGATGGCAAATTTGACAACATTTCATGGGTTGAAGATGCTTGCGCACTGTGGTGGCGGAGCGTATGGGGATGTGTATTATTGCGAGGATATTTCCGGCAAGAAGATGGCAGTGAAGATCGTTTCCAAAAAGAAACTCGGGGATTCGTGGGAACGTGAACTTCAGGGCGTTGTCTATTACCGGAAGATTACCGAAAACGCTCCGGGCTTGCTGCAGATATTCCATGTAGAGGAAGACGAAGAGAGTTTCTTCTATACCATGGAACCGGCAGATTCCGCCCGTGATACCGAATATGTTCCGGACACTTTGGCATACCGTCTACAATCCGGGCCATTACCGCAAACGGATTTGCTGCGTATCCTTTCCGGGGTTTTTGACGGAATAAAACGGATCCATGAAGCCGGTTTTACGCATCGGGATATTAAGCCGGACAACATTATTTTTGTCAAGGGGGTTCCTAAACTTGCGGATATCGGGCTGATTTCGTCTCTCTCCAACTCAAAAACTCAACTTGCCGGGACATTGGATTTTATCCCTCCGGAAGAGCGCGGAGCCGATTCCCTGGCGTCCTCCGACAAATTATCCCGTCAGCGGAATGATTTGTATGCTTTCGGCAAGGTTATTTATTGTTCCGTAACAGGGCTTGATCCACATTCGTGGCCTGCCGTTCCCAAGGAACTCCCGTTATCACTCCCGCTGAAGTTTTTCCTGCGACTTTCCTTTCGGCTTTGCGACAAGGACCCTGCCAGAAGACTGAATACAATTGAGGACGTTCAGAAAGAATTTGCAGAGATTGAACGGAAGCTGATGTATGGGGAAACTTTCAAAGATCGGATCAGTTATATTGGAGAAAATATTCTGCAAGATGTAAAAGGACTGCTATTTTCCTCCTGGAGATTACTGAAACATTACTGGTATTTGATGTTTCTCTTTATTCTGATTGGAGGAGGAACAGCGTATTGGATAGCGTATCGGATTTGGAAACCGGAAGAACCTTTTGATATCGCAAAGGTGACAACACAGATTTACCGGAATGCGGACAATGGTTTTTCCTTAACTATTCCGAAACAATGGGAAGTAAAGAAAAACGAAACAATCCAGAAAGAAATAGCTGAATCTAAGTCGGCCCCAAAGGAGAATATGACAAAATTTGAAAAGAGACGCCACGATCATTTACTCGAGATGTCGAAATTTGGTATAGATGTCATTGACTGTGATTTTGATGAGGAATTTCAAGATTACATTGCGATTCAGGCCGTTCCGGTTCCCGGGAAGATGCTTATGGAAATGCCTGATGATGAATTCCGTATTGGAATACGCAAACTGTCTCAGGGCGAACTGGGATATAAAACCGAAATATACGAAATGAAACGAATCACGATAAATGGAATGCCATGTGTCTTTATTGATTTGTCCCATGAGCCGGAGAAGGCACGGAGCAATAACTATCTTTTCATGTTGCCTGACAAATGTTTCGCCATTACTCTTTTTGCTAAGAAAAGTACGTTTATGGAACGCAGAGAACAATTCTCTGAGATTATCCAAACCATTAAATTTGATACAAAGCAGTGAAAATGCTGTAAGATTTTCCTGTTGAGCGGTAGTTAGTGTGTAGAACAACAAATTAATTGAGGCAGGAAATAACAATGGCTTTTACAACAAGAAAATCGTTACTGGCAAAAGTTCGGGAACGCGATGCCGTCTCCTGGTCTGAATTTTATCAAGCCTACAAACCTCTTATTCTTCTGTGTGGTAATGACTGCTTTCTTACCCCCGATGAGAATGATGAATTGGTTCAGCAGGTTATGGTTGAAATCTTCAAGAAAGACATCATCGGCAAATACGATATGGATAACATTCCGGACAATATTACGTTCAAATACGACCCGGCAAAAGGGCGTTTCCGGCATTATCTGCGAAAAATCATCCGCAATCAGGCGATTAAAATCTACCACAAGAGAAAAAAAGCAATGTCTCTTAAAGACAAAGACTCCCAGATTGAAGAACCATCGACAGATGCCTGGGAACAGATGTGGGATGAGGAATGGCAGAGACACGTGCTGACCATGGCACTCACGGAACTGAAAGGGTGTGTTCAGCCGGAGACCTACGTGGCTTTTGAAATGTATGCCTTACAGGAACGTCCTGTTCAGGAAGTTGCTGAATTTCTCAATCTTTCCATACCTGCAATCTACACGGCGAAAAGCCGTTGTATTTCAACCTTAAAAGAAATCGTAAAACATTTAGAGGAACGGTAACTATGAGTAAACACTATACGAAAGAAGAATTGGATTTTTATCGAAATCGTCAGATGTCCGTACTCGGACGTATTTCCTGTGCGTCGCACTTGGAAACATGTCCCGAGTGTGCCAAGCTGATGGAAGAATTGAAAGCCGATGATGAACTCATCAAAGAACTGCGTGCAAGTGTTCAGGTGTACGATGAGATTTCAAAAACGGTTCTGAAACATGAAAAGAAATAACTTGGGGAAACGAGATGTGAGATGAAGACTCATTTCTTTATTATCGTCATTGGTGTGGTGATAGCACTTTTTGTTTTTGCTCTTAAAAACCCAGGCAATACGTCTGGTTCGGCATCCGCCTCGAATGCGGAAACAAAGCCAGCAAGAAACACGGCAGAAAGAATTGCCTGGGCAAAGGCCGAACTCGATGCCGTAAAGGCTTCCCGGAGCAAAGACGGGAAGCCCGGGAAACTTAGTATGTTTGACTTAAGGAAACCGGAAATTGTTTTGCCAGTGGCACTCGCTTTGGTGGATAATGAATTTGAAGAATTGGGGATTAACAGGATCTCCCTTACGAAAGAAATCAAAGAACATCCGGAAGATTTCGGAGGATTTGTTCCGGAACATTGGCGTCCACGATTTCTTATTCTGACACCCGCGCTTGAAAAAAGCTTAGATGAACAGACAACAAAAGAGATTCTATCTGAAAATCCATTGTTGAATGATAAAAAAGCCCAGGAGCGCGTGAATAATATTGCGGCAAAGATTATTGAGCAACTGCCGAGAAAACCTGAACTTAAACTGTTCATCATCAGGGAGAATACGTTTAATGCCTGCTGTCTTGCCAATGGCACGGTTTTTGTGCATTCGGCATTGCTGAAAGAGGTTCAGAATGATGATGAATTGGCTTTTGTACTGGCACATGAGTATGCCCACTTTGTCGCAAGGCATACAAACGAAAAAATAACGAATAGTATTTTTGCGACAGCGGGCGATGTGCTCGCGGAAGACAAGGAAAACAAACTCTTTGAAGATGGCAAAAAGTGGAGAGCTCTTTTTCTGCGCTTTGGATACGATGCAGGAAATATAGTCGGATTTCGATTGCCATACAGCCGAAGAATGGAAACAGAAGCCGATACGCTCGGATTGCGTTACATGACACGGGCGGGCTACAATCCGCTGGCTGCGGTTGCTTTGTGGAAGCGAATCAGCGATACGAAAGAGTCATCCCTATGGAAAAAGTACCTTTCAACGCATCCTGATGACCCCAAAAGAATCGTTGATATGCAGAAAGAGTGTAATAAACTTCTCAACAAAGAAGAAAAAGATACTGCTGCAAATAAAATTTCCCGATGGTTAGAACGGTTCTCAAAGGATACAGAATCGCAGGATAACAAAAAACCGCAATAATGTCAATTGCGGTCAGATGTCGCCGGATGAATAGTGGATAGCGGTTAGGGGATAGTGGAGTGAAGAAGTGAAGAAGTGAAGATGTGAAGATGTGGATAGGGGTGGCTGGAAAATGCCGGGGCGGATTCGTGATTTGGATAAAAAATTGATTGTTCCTTATATTTTGCGCGTGAAAATACCGCCGGACGTGCTATATTATATGTTGTTAATTTTTGTATGTAATCGCAGTGTTGTCACGCTGTCAATCAATTTTGAAGACTGGAGAAACTTATGTCAAACGCCGAAATGCCCAAAGCATACGAATCGTCCGATGTGGAAGCCAAATGGTATCCGTTCTGGGAGCAGAATGGTCTCTTCCGCGGGAAACCTGAAGCCGGTAAAAAAGCCTATTCCATTGTGATTCCGCCTCCGAACGTAACGGGCAAGCTGACTATGGGACATGTTCTGAACAATACCCTTCAGGACATTCTGATCCGCTGGCATAGAATGCTTGGGGAATCCGTCTGCTGGTTCCCCGGCACGGACCATGCAGGTATTGCCACGGAGAGCAAAGTGGATCGTGTTTTGCGCGAGACGGAAGGGGTTGGCAGAATTGAATTAGGGCGTGAAAACTTCATTAAACGCGTCTGGGAATGGAAAAAGGAATATGGCGGAACCATCATCAAACAGCTGCGCAAGCTGGGGACCTCCTGTGATTGGGAGCGTGAACGTTTCACTATGGATGAAGGGCTTTCCGAGGCTGTGAAACGGGTATTCGTACAGTTGTACGAAAAAGGATACATCTATCGTGCCACGAAAATGGTGAACTGGTGTCCGGTTGCTCAAAGTGCATTGTCCGATGAAGAAGTCATTTACAAGGATGTACCGGGAAAATTCTGGCATTTCCGTTATCCGCTTACGGACGGATCCGGTTATCTTGTTGTCGCTACTACCCGTCCGGAAACCCTCTTCGGCGATACCGCCGTCGCGGTCCCTCCCAATGACCCGCGTTACAAACATCTTGTCGGAAAAACGGTGCATTTGCCGTTGACCGACAGAGAAATCCCGATTATTGAAGACGAGCATGCCGATCCGGAAAAGGGAACCGGTTGTGTGAAAATCACTCCGGCTCACGACCCCAATGACTATTTAGTCGGGCAACGTCACAATCTTCCAATGATCAATGTGATGAACCGCAATGGTTCCATGAACTCCGTCTGCGGAAAATATGCCGGACTGGACCGTTATGAATGTCGGAAACAGTGTGTTGCCGACATTGAAAAACTCGGGTTACTGGAAAAGATTGAAGACATCCGGCACAATGTCGGTTTCTCCGAGCGTGCGGGCGTGGAAGTGGAAACACTTCTCAGTACCCAGTGGTTTGTCAATATGAAAGAACTCGCGAAACCGGCTATTGAAGCGGTCCGGAACGGCGATATCAAGTTTTATCCCGAACACTGGCAGAAGACCTATTTCCACTGGATGGAAAACATTCAGGACTGGTGTATCAGCCGTCAGATATGGTGGGGACACCGGATTCCCGCGTGGTATCGTGACGGGTCCGATGAGATCTATGTAGGTGTTGTTCCTCCGCAAGGGGAGGGCTGGCGTCAGGAAGAAGATGTGCTGGATACGTGGTTCAGTTCCTGGCTGTGGCCGTTCTCTATCATGGGCTGGCCCGAAGATACTCCGGAGCAGGAGTTCTTCTATCCCACTAATGACCTTGTGACGGGTCCGGATATCATTTTCTTCTGGGTCGCGCGCATGATTATGGCGGGTTTCGAGTTCAAGGGAAAACTGCCGTTCCGCAATGTGTATTTCACCAGTATCATCCGCGATGAAATCGGACGGAAGCTCAGCAAATCTCTTGGCAACAGTCCGGATCCTCTGGATGTGATTGAAAAATACGGTGCCGATGCTCTGCGTTTTTCCATGATTTACATTGCGCCCGTAGGTATTGATATCCGCTACTCCAATGAAAAATGTGAATTGGGCAGAAATTTCGCCAATAAACTCTGGAATGCCTGCCGTTTCCGCAAAATGCAGGGCGAGGTCACATCTGATTTCGCCTGCCTGAATATCCCTGCCGAGAAACTGACTTGCGATGAAGTCTGGATGCTTTCCGAGCTGAACAAAGTCATCGGTATTGTCAACGATTCTCTGAAATCCTTTAATTTCCATGCGGCCGTTCACAATATTTACGACCTCGTCTGGAGCAGTTTCTGCGACTGGTTCATTGAAGCGTCTAAAGTGCGTCTCTACGGCTCTCCGGAAGAAAAAGAGCAGGCTCTCAAGGTGCTTGATTTCGCGTTGTGGAACATTCTCCGTCTCCTGCATCCCTTCATGCCGTTCATTACGGAAGAACTTGCACACCAGATGGGATTCCTTGCCGATAATGACTCTATCATGTATGTGCCGTATCCCGTCCCGCTGGCGGAAGGTTCTCTCCCCGCTGATGCCGCGTTTATTTCCAACCGAGTTCTGCAGAAATTCGAAATCGTCACTGCCGGCAGAAATCTCCGCATTTCCAACAATATCGCACCGTCCCGCAAAATCGCCTACTACATCAAGGCAGCAGGGGCGGATATGGCTGCTTTCCTGAATGCGGAAAACGCCTGCCTGCGCTCTCTGCTCAATGCGGAAACCGTGGAAATCGGTTTCGAGGATTACAAGTCGGATGACGGATCCGGTGCGCCGTCTCTCCTCTGCAATGCCGGCGCGGTGTTCCTCCCCCTGAAAGGGCTGGTTGACGTTGCCGCTGAAAAAGTAAAACTTGAAAAGCAGAAAAAGGACCTCCTGGGATGGATCAAAGGGTCCGAAGCGAAACTCGGGAATGCCGGATTTATTGCCAAGGCGCCTCCTAAAGTCGTGGAAGACGCCAGAGCACATCTGAACGAGATGAAAGAAAAGCTGGCGCGTGTCGAAGCAGCGTTGAGTTCTCTTAAATAAAAGGCTCTGTTTTACCATGAATTGCAAAATCGCCTGCCTGACTCTGTCGTTCCTGTCTTGTCTCTCTCCCCTGATGCAGCATGCGGCAGCGGGGGAGGCAACTTGGCTTGCCAAATTCGATCATACGCTCACGGTTGAAGATGCCCGCAGAATTTCCACGGATGGAAAGATGCCTGACGGGTCTGTCCCGTTTGTGCTGGGAAAAGACACGGATTATGTGAATCTCGCCCGTCTTTGCGGTAAGTACCGTCCGGAGAAAGATGCCGCTGTCCTTTTCTGTATCATAGAGTCGGAAAAAACAGAAATGCGTACTCTCGGTATCGGTTGCGACTGGTGGTTTACCTGTTATGTCAACGGCGTGAAAGCCGGTACTACCGAACCGGACGGGAATTATGCTTTCCCGATTACCCCGTATAACCATGGTTGCCGGGTCCAGTTGAAAAAAGGCTTGAACTTTGTCGCAATTCATGTCCGGCCCGGCAGTACAAGCTGGGGTTTCGCGTTCCGTATTCTGCCGGAAATGGACGAATGGCCCGCCACTGCTGCTGCCCGCGAGGCTTTATTCAATATGGCGTTCCCCGATAAGAAAATCCAAGCCATCCTCGGCGGTCCCACGGTTTTCCGTGTCACGCCCAATTCCGCTGAAATCACGGTCCTGTTCCAGCTTCCGGCAACTGCGGGAATCCGTTTCCGCAAATCCGGTTCGTCCGGAGAAGATAACGAAATATGGAGCCTGCTCGGCGGTCAGCGCGACAAGAAAGAACGCCATACTCTGAAGCTGGAAAACCTGCTCCCCGATACCGATTACAGCTTCGAACTTATCACTCTCAATGAAGACAAGGCGGAATTTGAGACCCTCAGAACCGGCTCCTTCCGGACTTTCCCGGTTCATGGTCTCTCCCATACTTTTTATGCCGTCAGTGACTTGCAGATCGGTGCGGAAGCGCGTATCCGCGCTCTCAAATCATTCCTGAACAACTGCCACATGCGCGATTCCCGTTTCTTTGTCTCTCTCGGCGATGTCGATTCCGTTTTCGATTCTTTCCACAAAGTATATTTTGATTCCTTCCTGAATATCCTGGATCAGGAAAAATTCAAGCCGCCGTTCGTGCCTGTCCGCGGCAATCATGAGTACCGCGGAGACCAGTCCGGTGACTATCTCAGAACGTTCGGTTCTCCCTATTACGCTTTCCGGTACGGCGATGTCTTCTATATCGTCATCGATACGGGCGAAGACAAGCCAACAGTGCTGACTCCGAATCATCATACAATCCGTACGATGGCGGAGTCTTTCATGGAAGAGCAAGCCGCCTGGTTGAAGAATATTATTCAATCCGATGCCTGCAAATCCGCAAAAAAACGCATCGTGCTGGCTCATACTGTCCCGTTTGAATGGGAAAACCGGTACTATGCCGCTAATATCCAAAAATTTGCCCACGTGTTTTACGGCGAACATCCCGAATGTAAAATCGACTTGTGGCTCTGTGCGGATATCCACGCAGCTTACCGTTTCGATCCCGAAACTCGCGAACTGCACGGTGCTTTCCGCCGCTGCGGTACTCGGTCCATGCGCATGACGGATAACGACCTCAAAGATATCCGTTTCCCAGTCTATGTCAATGACGGACCCGGTGCTTCCGGCTGGGAGGTTACCGTCTCACGCATTGATGTCACGGATGATGCCATTGAAATCGCCTGTTACACGAGGGAAGGGCATGTCGTGGACCATATCCGGATCCGCCCCGGGAAACCGTTTGAAGTCGTCAGTACTGTTTTCCGTCCCTACGAACAAATGATCAGAGAACAAAAGAAATAACAATTAAGGAGAAATCATGTCTATTTTCAAAGCCTACGATATCCGTGGCGTTTATCCCGCCGACCTCAATGAATGTATCGCCGAAAAAATCGGCCGCGCATACGTCACTTTTACCAATGCAAAAAAAGTCGTCGTCGGAAGAGATATGCGTCCCCATTCCGAACCCTTGTTCCGCGCTCTCGTCAAGGGCCTCACGGAGCAGGGCGCCGATGTTATTGATCTCGGTCTCTGTTCCACTCCCATGTCTTACCATGCCAACGGTAAACTGAATGCCGACGGCAGTATCATGATTACCGCTTCCCACAACCCTGGCGAATGGAACGGGTTCAAACTCTGCCGTGCTCAGGCGGTTCCCATCAGCGGCGTTACCGGTATCAAAGATATCGAAGCTCTGGTCAATGCCGATTCCTGGAATGCCCCCGCCCGGACCGGTTCGCTTGCCTCATATGATATCTCCGATGAATACGGAAAATTTCTCCGGTCCTTTGTCAAATTCAATAAAAAACTCAAAGTTGTTGTTGACTACGCAAATGCCATGGGGTCCGCGGAAATCAAAAATATCGAAGCCCTTTTCGATATCGTTCCAATGTACAAGGAACTCGACGGAACTTTCCCGAACCACGAAGCGAATCCTCTCCACCTCGATACCCTTGATGCCATCCGTAAAAAAGTCGTCGAAACCGGCGCTGATTTCGGCGCGGCTTTCGATGGCGATGCCGATCGCTGCGGGTTTATTGACAATGAGGGAAATATCATCCCCATGGACCTCTTTACCGCTTTGATTGCTCAGGATACCCTCGCCGATGTGCCTGCCGGAACTCCTATCCTTTACGATTTGCGCTCCAGCTGGGCTGTCCGGGAAAGTATTGCCGAACACGGCGGAAAACCCGTTATGTCACGTGTCGGACACGCTTTCATTAAAGCGCAGATGCGCGAGGTTGGCGCCGTTTTCGCCGGGGAACTCTCCGGTCACTATTATTACAAAGAAAACTTTGTTGCGGAGTCTCAGGGCCTTTCCATGGTCAAACTGGCAAATCTTGTCTGCAAAACCGGGAAAAAAGTTGCCGACCTGGTGCGTCCCCTGAAAAAATATTTCCAGAGCGGGGAAATCAATTCCAAAGTCAGCAATACTTCTCAAATTCTGGACACCATCCGCACTCGTTATGCCGATGGAAATCTCTTCGAACTCGATGGCATCAGTGTGGAATATGACAACTGGTGGTTCAATGTCCGGGCTTCCAATACCGAGCCGCTTCTCCGGCTCATCGTTGAGGCGAAAGAACAGAAGCTCATGGAACAGAAACGCGATGAACTCCTCTCTCTGATCCGCGGATAGTTTTAGGGGATAGAAGATGTGTAGATGGGAAGAAACGTATTCGGGATTGCTCAAACGTTTTTCCTGAAGAACATTCC
>CALCCZ010000086.1 GCA_937900075.1 uncultured Lentisphaeria bacterium | reverse complement strand
CCATCCCGAACACGATCGATAAGGGGCCCCGCGACGATGGTACTGCACAGTAGAGTGTGGGAGAGTAGTTCGATGCCGGCTTTTTTTTTGCCCTTTTTCCAGAAAAAATCGCAAACCTTACCCCCCTTTTTTGCAAATTTTTACCTCACACATCTATCACAAAATTGGACCTGAGGGATAGTGGATAGTGGGGTATGGAAAATTCCGGATTTTTTTCGTGATTGTTCGGGACACAATTGTCGGAACATAAAAAAGATATATCTGTGTTCTTTGGTGTTCATTGGTGTTCATTGGTGGTTTATTACCAACCGTTTGAGCAAACACGATGGATGTCGGCATTCCGACAAAACCAGCCCCAAAGGGGCGGCCCGATAGTAGCCAGGGGTGGAGCCATGGGGTGGAACACACCATGGCGTAACCCCTGGAATAAAATAAAACAACCATTTGAGCCCTAAAGGGGCGGCCCGAACCCTTCACGGGGAAAACCATGGGGATGAAATCTCCATGGTGCGTCCCCGTGCATAACGTTTCCCTGAGGTTAAACAATATGCAACACTGGGGATATTCATGTCCGTTCTTTCCTGCAAATTACAAAAAGATATGGGATATCTGTAAAAATATGCAATTTTTTTGTGTATAAATATTGAAAAGTGTCCGTTTTAGCAGTACTTTCTCTCTTGTATAGTGTTTTTTTTCAAGAAAAAGAATATTTTTTTCTACTTCAGGAGGTAACGCATGAAGCGGTTATCATCGGTTTTTTTTCATGTTTTTTCTGCAAGTACGCTTATAATCGCACTTGCCGGCTGCCTTGGAAATTCGGATGAAGGACGATATTCAGCCGAATACACAGGCCCGGATTTGCCTGTTTGGACCGCACCGGATGCTGTTCCATCCCGACCCGGACGACAAATTTACAAAATTTCGCCTGAAAAAGCGAAAAATAATTCGGAAAAAGTTTCAGCGGATCTGAACAAGATTCCCGAATGGCGGAATTCTCCCGCCGTTTATTATGTGGTCGATCCGCTGAGTGATATCCGCCGGACGCCGGATTTGTATCCGGAAGACGGACGGTTTTCAGCTCCGTTGGAGATTGTCGCCGCCCGCGGAGAATTTGAACCCGGCTCCTTTGTTGTTTATGCCCGAAAAAATGTTGATAAATTCACGTTACAACTTACTGAATTGAAAAATGAAAAGAATGGAGATGTCATTCCCGCGTCGGCATTAGATGCGAAATTGGTCAAGGTCTGGTATCAGTGCGGCGCGGGCTGGTGCGGTGAATTTTCCGATCCGCTAGGGCGTATTCTTGTTCCGGAATTGCTTGTTAATGATGAAAATCTGATTTTTTGCGATCCTGCAACCCAGGATAATTATGCCCGGTATTCCAATAAGGATGGTTCGACAACGTATGAATGGATCAGTGCTGATTTTCAGGTTACCGGCTATAAATTTTCCAATATGGTCCGTATTGCGATGCTGAAAGATGCTGATACGCTCCAGCCTGTAGTTTTGAATAAAGATGAGTTCAAACAGTTTATGATAACTGCGCATGTTCCCCAAAATGCGAAAGGTGGGATTTATACCGGGAAAATCGTACTCAAGGCAGAAGGAAAAAATATCGGCGTGATTCCCGTTCAACTTGGTGTCCTGAACTTTGAATTGCCCGAAGCAGCAACACATTATGATTTGAACAAACCGTTTCGTCTTTCACCGGAAATCGTAGGGCGTCCACAGGATATTCCGCGTATTCTGCAGAATCTTATTGAGCATAACGCACTGTATATTCCCGGCGCGCCGAAAGTCGATCCCGGAGATGAGGAAAAATTTGCCAGGGAAATTGATATTCTTAAAAAAGCCGGCGCGAAACTTCAGCCGCTTTTTTACAGTGGTCCGCATGTTTCGAGCCTTTTTCCCAATGGTGAACTGACGCCGGTTCAGGCGGAAAAGCTGGCGAAAGTCCGGAAAGAACTGGATATTACGGCAGCATTGAGCAAAAAATATCTTGGTCATAGCGATATTTACTGCTATGGAGTGGATGAGGGAGATTACTGGACGATAAGAAATGAACGGCGGACATGGAATGCGGCCCATGCTGCCGGGTTGAAAACGATGGTCGCGGCCCGGGATCACAAACGTAATCTTTTTTCATTGGATTATCTGCATTTACCGAGAATGCCGAGAAAAGAGCGTGCCGAGGTTATCCGATTATTCCACACTTCGCATCCCGACGGGCTTTGCGGCTGGTATGGAGATCCTCATTGCGGACCGGAAAATCCCGATTATATGCGTCGGCTTCATGGTTTGAATGCTTATTATGCGGATTATGATGCGGTCGGCAATTATGTCTGGTACCGCAATGACTGGAACGATATGGCTGTCGCCTACGAATCCAATTACCGCGGCATTATACTTGTTTATGCGATTTCCGACCGTGTTCTGGATACCCTTGCCTGGGAAGGATTCCGGGAAGGAATGGATGACGTCCGATATGCAACATTAGTCCGGAAATTATCCGAAAAAGCTCTTGCTTCCAAGGATGCTGATGTGCAGGATATTGCCCGTTTGGCACTTGGATATCTGGCATATTGGGACACCCGTGAAAATCCCGATACGTTCCGTATGGAATGCACAAGATATATCATACGTCTTGAAAAGGCTCTTTCAAAGGAGGCGAAATAATGAAAAAATTATTGTTTTCCATACTGCTGTCTTCTTCCGCGTTTGTGTTTTTTACCGGGAATGTTTCCGGACTGGAACGTAAGGATTTTCAACAGAAATTCCGTGCTGTCCAGAGTGCCGGAGATCTGCTCAAACAGAAGGAAGCCTGTTTCGTACTGTTGAAAACGGAGACATTGACGCCGGAACAGAAATTTATTTTGCGTGAGTACAGTCTTCGTTTGGCGGAAAACCGCAATATGAAGGCGGAAACGAGAAAAGAAATCATAGATACGCTGACAGCCTATTTAAAATCTCCGGATTCTCAGATTTTTTCGCCATTGCAGCGCGCAAAACTTCTTCAGAGGCTGGTTCTGTTTGAACTGACCGTGTTGCAGGACCGTGCTGCTGCGGAAGTCTATTTCAAAGAATTGACGGAGCTCGCGAAATTACCGGAATCCGGGGATATTCGTGCTTTGATTGGCAATCTGATCAATTCCCGAATCAATGATATCGAATTTTGCCATAAGGCTTTTTTTCAGGCTAAAAACGTTCTGCCGCCAGACCGTCTCACTGTATTTGAAATTGCAATTCCCGGCAGTTACGCTCTTTCCCGCGGAGACTGGAAAACCTTTTCCGAGTTCAAAAAGAAGGCTATTTCCATGCCGTTCGGACCTGGCCGCAGGGAATGTCTCAGATTTTTGAAACGCGGTACCGGTAAAAATATTCAAATGGAACTGCTGGATGCCATGCTGAAGGACCCGGAATTGAAACCGGCGGACCGTATCCGGATATTGTCTGAAAAACGCAATATCATTGGTGATGTGTCCTGGTTTCAGCGTGACTTCAGTGAACCCGACCGCTATAAACGCTGGCGGAAATTGACGGATGAGATGCTGCAATGCGGTGAATTGGATGCCAATATGCTGTTCCGTAATGCGGAAACGGCTTTCGGATATGGAGATTTTGCATTTTCCGAGGATCAAGTCGGAAGAGCATTGCTGAAAAATAAAGGAAATCTTCCGGATATTCCGCTGATTGTTTATTTGTGGAAGAAAGATCATAAAAAGATATCCGAACTGGTAAGTCAGGAAACAATGAAACCGAAATTGAGTTCGGATCGGGTGCTTTTTCTGAAGGGTGTGGAATTTTTTGATACACATTCTTTCAGCGAGTTTATCAGTTCGTTCAGTACCGATACGCTGGGGTTGAAAACTGACCGGGAGAAACTTCTTCTGATGCGGAAAATTTCCGATCTCTTTTTCCGTGCCCGTCGCTATGAGGTTTGCCGCGATATTTACAATGGAACCTTCAGAAATCTTTATGTCAAACTGGAACCGAAGGTTTATATCGTGCGTTTTGCTGAAAATCTGCCGCGAACGGCGGACGGTTTTGTCCGGACGGAATATTTTGATGACTGGTCCGGGATGGAAACGCGGTTCTGGGTTTACGGAGATGAGCCGAATATCAGCAATGATATCGATGTGAAGCGTTTTCTGAAGGAATCCGTTCAACCTCAAATTGACCCGGCATGGCGAACGGGAATTTGTGGCTTATGTGATGCGGAAGGATTGCATCTTTATATCCGCTGTGAGGATCCCGGCGTACAGGAGATTATTACGCATAAGCGGGATGGCGGCGGACTGGAATGTTATTTCCGTCCCGACCCGGATGCTGTTTATCAGATGTGGTTTCTGCAGAATCTGCCCAGTGCTGTGGATGATGTCAATGTGGACTGGGCATTGCCGGGTCCGCGTTATCAGTTGACCGATGACGTGATATTCCGGGATGCGTGTATGACAAAATCCGGTGTTGCCGCCCACTTTTTCATCCCCTGGTATGCATTCAGCCGGTATTTGCCGTTCGATGGGAAAATGTGGTATTTCGGTATGCAGCGCTGGTGCAAAGGCGGCAATCAGACGATTTCCGGACAGGGCCATGAGCTGACACGTATGCTGCAGCTGCAATTCAAGTTCACTCCGGACCAGCTAAAAGCAATCAAACGAACTGTTTGCAAGACGGCATACAATATGTTCAAAGCGAGCAAGACTCTTCCTGTTTGGAGAGACGATACTGCGCTTGGTGACCCGGAATTTTACAAAAGTGAACTGGAAAGTCTTGTTAAGGAATTGGATGAAGCGGGTAAACTGTTGGAAAAAAGCGATACGGACATCGATATGGTGTACGAAAAATATCTTCCCCTATGGTCTCATTTTGAACACATCGTTTCAGAAAAACGCAGAAATTATCTGAGGAGAAGTTTCTTTCAGTAATCGACATCTTCCGGCATGTGCTGACAGGAGCAACCGGCATCGCACGTGATGATTTCACCCGTCATGTTTGCACTGTCGCTGCTCGCCAGAAATGCTACTACGTTGGCTATGTCGCTGCCCTTCGCCTCCTGTCGCAAGGGACAGTTCAAGCGGCGTCGGGCTTTCTTTTCTTCCGGCAGAACATCCCAGCGTTCCGTATAGATGTAGCCGGGCGCACAGGCATTGACGCGGATTCCGAGCGGTCCCAGGTCAAGCGCCAACGCCCGGACCATGGAATTAATTGCCCCTTTACTTGCACAGTATGCGGTTCTGTTTCGGATTGCGCGCTGGGCTGTATTGGAGGAAAGAAAAACGACGACCCCTTTTTCCGGCTGTTTCAGAAAGAAACGATTAACGGCCTGCTGTGTTACCTGAAATCCGCCGCGCACATTTACGCCGAGAACTTCCATCAGATAATCCGGTTCCATTTGCACAAACGGTTTGCCGATTCCCTGATGTGCGGCATTGTTGACGAGAATATCCAGTCTGCCCGATTCCTGTTCAATAATATCAAAAAGATGCTTGACCTGTGTAAGGTCGGATACATCGCAGGGAATGGAACGGATATCTTCCAACCCCATGGAACGCAGTTTCGCAGCACCTTTTTCCGTTGATTCCGGAGTGGAACCGCACATATAGACTTTTGCACCTTCATCCGCAAATTTTTTTACGATATCAAGACCGGTATTGCGGTTTCCGCCTGTTACAAGAACAATTTTCCCATCGAATCGGTTCATTTTTCCGCTTGCTCCTGTTCCGAGATCAGATTATAATACAATGTGGAATCCGGTGGCCGGATGTTGGTCAGGTCGCCGCGGTAGTGACGCAAATTGGTCCGTATGTAGGGATATTTCAGCAGTTCCGCTTCGTTGATTTCAATACCGAGACCGGGCTTATCTCCAATTATCATTTCCCCGTTCCGGATTGTTACATCCTCTGTACAGATATCTTTCCGGTAGGGAACATCCGAATACATGGTTTCAATTCTTGCAAAATTCGGACAGCATGCCGCCAACTGAAGAGTAGCAGCATTGGCGACAGGACCGGACGGATTGTGAGGACAGAACGGAATGTGCCGCGCCTCCGCCATGGAAGCGATTTGACGCATTTCCATAATCCCGCCCGCATGGGAAACATCGGGCTGGATGAAATCGGCACATTTCAAGTCGAAGAACGTGCGGAATTGTTCACGGGAATAGAGCCGTTCTCCCGCTGCAATAGGAACACGTGAGGATGTATGCACATCGGAAAGGCCTTCCAGATCATCGGGGACGACCGGTTCTTCGAACCAGTAAACATCGAATTGTTCCAGGTGTCGCGCAATGCGTTTCGCTGTCGGAATGTCAAACCGTCCGTGTCCTTCAATCAGCAGTTCCATTTCCGTTCCAACGGCATCGCGAACCTTTCCGATACATTCATCGGCAGTAGCTAAAGCGGATTTTTCAAGTTGGAGCCATGATTTTCCGAACGGGTCCCATTTCAAACCTTTGAATCCGGCTTTCCGGGCAAGAACCGCTTTTTCCGCAAACTCATCGGGCGTTTTTGCAGGCGCGAACCAGCCATTGACATAGCAGGGGACGGCATCGCGGACTTTCCCGCCGAGCAGTTCATAAACCGGTACACCCAGCGCTTTCCCTTTGATGTCCCACAATGCCATTTCGATTCCGGCAATTGCACTCATCAGCACCGGACCTCCGCGCCAATAAGCATCACGGTAAGCATCATGACGGAACTCTTCAATGCGGAAAGGGTCGCGTCCGGTCAGAAATTCTTTCAAATCCAGAATCGCCGCTTCAACGGTCTGCTCTTTGTATTCCAAAGTTGCTTCACCCCAGCCGTGAATACCTGCATCCGTTTCGACTTTTACGAAGACCCAGTTTGTACGGAAACAGTTGCATAAATACGTTTTTAGGGAAGTTATTTTCATGATTTGTGTACCTCTATGTCGGAAGACGTTTTGATTTTTCAAAAAAATATACACCGGTAGCCGTGAAAAAACAAATGACATCTTTCAGTTTTTTTCCGTAAATCCGGAAGAAGGGAGTAATCTGTCAGTGGATAGTGGCTAGTGGATAGTGGTTAGTGGATAGTGGATAGTGGATAGTGGTTAGTGGCT
>CALCCZ010000085.1 GCA_937900075.1 uncultured Lentisphaeria bacterium | reverse complement strand
TCCGAAGCATTATTCATTGTACCGGGCTAACGAACCTTTTATCAAAGGCAGATTACTGATGCAGGAACAGCTGAAAAACAATCTGATCCGAAAAGACAAAAACTTTATTGAGTATAAACGATATTCTGTCGATCATCGGTTTAACCATATATTGAAACGGGCGTTGCAGATTGTCGCAGATACATCGGTCGGACTTGAAACAATGGCCGCTGAGTTGCTCGCTCACTTTGACAATGTTTCGGATCAAACGGTTTCTGCCAATGATTTTCGCAAACTGCGCTATACTCGCAAAACAGAATGTTATCGGTCAGCAATTACTCTTGCCGAACTGATTATTACCGGATTTCAGCCTGATCTGAAACATGGCTCATTGAATATTGTGGCATTTTTGTTTGATATGAATCTGCTTTTTGAGAAATATGTTGCGGCGGAAATCCGCAGAGAATGTTGGCATTCTCAAGCGGGAATTAAGATAAGGACACAAGTTTCAAAAGTGTTCTGGCGGCATGCCGACAGTAATTCGAGAAAGATGATTCGCCCCGATATCGTTATTGAAACTCCGGCTGGGACCTTTGTATTGGATACAAAATGGAAAATTTTGCATGACGTTTATGCTGATGACGGAGATTTGAAACAGCTGTATGCTTATAGTCTGCAGTTTGAGACTCCACATGTTTTTCTGGTTTATCCGGCTTCGGATGAATCACATGAATTCATACATGGTCATTTTCAGCCAACCCAACATGGCCAAATCCACAATATTCGCCATATTTCTCAATGGAGAATTCCGTTGTTGAATGAAAAGGGAGAAATAAACCTCAGTTTGGGGAAGGATATGCTGTCATATTTGCAAGAAGGAGTGAACAATGAAAACTAAACGAGAGAAAAATAAGGTGCTATCATCTCTTCTGGCGAAGGCAAAAACGCTCCCTTCAGGGACAGAGATTTCAACAGTTCAGCTATTCCAAGCGACTTTCCCCGATCGCCAACTGCCCGATTTTAAGGACCTTTTTGAACTGGACGAGGCCCTGTTCCAACATTCAGAAGAAGCCGGACTTTTCCTGGATATCTCAAAACACTGGATGAAAGTTGAAGGTCTCCCGTTCAATCTTGACTTTATTATCACGCCATTGAAACGCGTTGTTTCATTTGATGTCATTAAGTATCGCGAGTCCGGGTATCCCGGCCTAACGGAAGAACTGGTGCTTGATATAAGAGAAAAGACTATTTCTTATTCGGCTTGTTATGGCCTTGGCTCCAAAAAAGACTTTGGACAGTATTTTCATAAATGTAGAGTTTCAGAATGGGAGGAGATTGCTGACCTGATTGCGGAATGCCGTATTGATCAATGGGAGATAAAATATTTTAAACCGGTGAAGGATGGAATTCAATGGAAAATTTCGCTGATAAAAGGTAAACGTTGTGTCAAGAAATCTTCTGGAAGTAATGACTATCCGTCCTGTTGGGAAATTTTCTGGTCGCTGAAGCAGCATTGTTGTCGCCTTATTTGGAAAGAAGCATTCTTCGTAAACAAACCGGAAGAATGCCCGTTCTGCGGATCGAAAGCAGTGAAGTCATATTTGTATGGATTGGTGAGTCTGGGGGACGTTTTGGGATCAGGAAAATATATTCTCGGTGGCTGTTGCATTGAAAAGCATCAGCCGAAATGGGGCTGTACCAATTGCGGCGCAAAGTTCTTTGAAGGTGACTCCCGGCTTTTTGATCTTGAGAGAATAAATGATCATGTGGCTGAAGAAGAAAATAATCAAAGGCAATCGTCGTGTCTTTCTGCACCCCGAAAAAGTTGAATATATCCGCATTTAAGAAAATAAACAGAAAGTTGTGAGGAGTAGGTTTTATGTCTGAATATAATCGCGATAACCGGCTGGACGAATTTGCTATCCTCCCGGATGAAAACCATTATCGTTTCGTGAAAACGATAGACGTGGCGGGTGTGTTTGCGATTCCTGACCGGGCGTGGCTCTTTTCCTATCTTCACCCCGGGAGGCGTTTAAGATTCGTCAGGGAACCGGAAAATTCTCATGATACGAATGCAATCCGCATAGACCATTCCTTTCTGTCCGAGAGCAAGATCGGCTATGTTCCCAGAACGGATGCAGGGAAATGGGCTTCAGAGATTGATTCTGGCAAATTTTACGTTGGATGGATCAAGTCTCTTGAAAAAAGTTGTAATAAAATCCTGGTGGATGTTTACGAGCGTTTGGTATTTCCTTTTGCTGGAGTTTCAAGTATCAATTTTGTGAAGGGAGGATACTTTAGCAGCACTATTTTCGTAAAAATCTCTGTCCGGGATCGCATTTTTGTTTATCAAGAACAGGAAGCTCCATTTGTGGAAAACTATCAGCAGATATCCATCAAGTTCACAAAAGAACAATGGGAAGATTTTGTTCTTCCCGCACTACAGGCGAGCAATCTTCTTGCATGGTTGAATCGTTACTATGATCCAGGTGTCTGTGATGGTACGCAATGGGGTATGAAAATCAGAATGGGACGTAATGGTATCAGAGAAATTGAGGGGAGCAATGATTTTCCGGAAGAATGGAAGATTTTTCAGAAGTTTCTTTCAGATTGTCTCGAATTACACAAGGTGAAGGGAATTGGAACTAATTCTATCGTGAAACGACCATTAGGATTATGGCTATAAATTTGACATCTACAACATTTTATTTTTTTATCTGGAAGAAGTTTTTTTGGCTCTGAGAGATTTTCTCAAAGCAGAACCATTACCAGATGATCCTACAGATGCCATTGTTTTTAAGAGAGATACTTCGGATTTCACAAATATATTGATGTCCTTTTTTATCAAAAATCCCTATGAATTACTCTCCCGGTTCCAATCGCATGAACATGTGGCGCTCTGCTTCAGGATAGTGTTCAATTGCGTAGCGTAACATGGTCCGGGGCATTTGCAGACGATATTGATTCAGAAATGACGTTAAAACACTTTTGTCCTGTTTTCCAACTTCACGCAATATCCATCCACAGGCTTTATGCATGAGAGCATGGGGATGCGTGAGGTATTTTGTTACAAGTTTAAGCGCTAAATTGAAATCATGTTTTTTTATCAGAGGCAACGTGGAAACCACTGCAATACGGTTTTTCCACATGTTTTTACTGGTCGAAAAACGCCGGATGATTCCTGTATGATAGAGGAGTTCGTGAAGACCGACAATTCCCGGAGCGCTGAGATCAACCAGGTCCCAATTGTTTATTTTTTTATCTGTGCTGGCTTTTATATACAAGTCAATAATGGATTTGCGTTCCGGTAAATGTCCCTTTTTATATTGTTCTACAAGAATCAGCAATCCGCAAAGTCTGGCTTCATGGAATGTGTGATACAAGAGCTTTTCGACTTCGGATAGAGGAAGGTCCTTGTATATTTTGATAATCTGACGACAAGTCTCATTTGATACCCCGCAAAAAGCATCACCCTCGCCATACCCCCCTTTTTCTGCTTGAAAATAGTGCTGTTTCCAGTGCGCTTTATGAGGGGAAGAGTGAGCTTGCAGAATATTGACAATAGAATCGGCGGTCATTTTCTGCAGAGGTATTTTTTGCGGTGTTGATCCGATTTCCAGAAGTAATCGCAAACGAGTGAAGGCAATTTTCAGCCATTGCTGGGCTTCTGCTTCCTCTACTCCAGCTGTTCCCTCGCACCAGTGTGTCCAATAACGCCAGCAGGAAAAGATAGCGTTACCCAAAAGCTGCACATCCGTAATCTTATCCGACAACTTCTGTAGAGTGTTGGGAGAGGAGATGTTCTCATTGGGGAATGCTTGTTCCATTGATTCCCAGCAATCCATTTCAAAGTCGAGAGCTCTGCAATCGTCAGCAAAAGAAACGTCGTTTGTTACTTGTCCGTCCCACTTTTCAATGAACTGGCGAATTTGGTGTGCATTTTTTAACTTTTTTCTTTTTTCCATATTTTATATCTTTCCATTTTTGTGTAAGACCGTAAAACCGTACTCAAGGAATTTTCGGGCTTTTGCAGTGACCGCAGACAGTCCGAAGAGTTTGACAGTCTCCCGGAAAAGAGTATCTTTTTCGCAGGAATTGAAGTCAACCAAAACTTCATACATAGCATTTGCCAACTCTTCCGGCGGAATTTCATCGATTGCCCGTTTCGTTTCATCAGTATTACCGACGCGGTAGAAAGTGTATTCGGCAGGTTTTTGATTTGCAGCCCATATTACCTGGTTTTCTCCATACAATGAGGTTTCCAAATCATCAGGCATACACGCATTGAGATTTTTTAGAATATTGCCGCCGGTACGGCTGAATCCCCACGCTCTGGCAATGCGGCGTTTGAGCAGATTTTCATATATAGGAGCTTCCTGTTCAATTATTTCTGCAATTTGCTGTTTAATAATTTCTTTTCCGGAATATTCGTAAAATTCGTCTTGATTCAAATAATGCAAATTTGTCCAGATACGGTATTCTTTACAGTTTGCAGAGACTGCCGGTATCATTTTTTCAGAAACTTGCTGAATCGCTTCTTGTTCTGTTACATTCTTATTTTCATTGAGTTCTGCTTTTTCTTCGGAGGCTTCTATCTGAAGTTCAGAGGGAATGTTTTTTATTTTTTCAATAAATTCCAACAGGGCTTTTTCTGCATGTTCCCGATCAAAAGTCCAATCCACGCACCAGGCACGATAGATATGCCATCCCAAGCCTTTCAATACCTGATGGCGCAGATTATCCCGGTCGCGTGTGGTGTTTTGTGCGGCGTAAGCAGCGTTATCACACTCAATGCCCAGCAGAAATTCTTCAGGTCTTTCCGGATGGCGCACTGCCAAATCAATGCGAAAACCGGAACATCCCACATTGTGTTCAACCATATAGTCTTTTCCGGTAAGGAAATCGGCAATTTCATTTTGCAGACCGTCAATGCTATTTTCAGAATTGACTCCGGAATAGATATTGACTTTTTTCTCTGCGTAATCAAGGAAATACTTCAGGTGAGCAGCTCCAACGGCATTGGTACGAGATAATTCTATCTGATTGGCATGAATACTTGAAAACACCACCACCTGTTCTTTTGCACGGGTGATTGCTACGTTAAGGCGCCGTTCTCCTCCTTGACGGTTCAATGGACCGAAATTCATTGAGAATTTGCCGTTGGCATCGGGTGCATAGCCGATGGAAAAGAGGATTACATCTCTTTCATCGCCCTGAACATTTTCCAGATTTTTGACAAAAAGTGGTTCTTCCTGCGTTTCGCTGAAATAAGATTCCAGTGAGGGATGTTTGGAACGTTCTTTTTCCATAAGGTCTTCAATAAGATCTTTTTGTGCCTGACTGAATGTTACCACACCTATTGAGCGGTAATTGCCATTGGTACGTTCAAGCCGATCAAAGATGTATTTTATCAGCGCCTCAGCTTCTTTTCGGTTTGTGCGTGTGGATTTGCGGTCATAAATACCATCAGGAACAAATTCAAAACGGATTCCAAGTTTTTCTGTATTCCGCGCTGCGGGGAAGGTATACAGTCGGTCATCATAATAATGGTGGTTGCTGAATGCGATCAATGATTCGTGACGGCTACGGTAATGCCAATTCAAATGCGTTGAATGGACGCCGGCAACGATACATTCATCGAGAATACTTTCCAAATCTTCAGTGTCTTCTGAAACTCCGTCATCATACTCATTTTCGCTTTTCTGGAAGAAATTGGTCGGTGGCATCTGTTTGGGATCGCCGACAACAATCAGCTGTTTGCCGCGGGCAATTACACCGATGGCATCCCAAACAGGAATCTGTGAAGCTTCGTCAAATACAATCAAATCAAACGATGCATTATCGGCCGGCAGATATTGAGCCACTGATAAGGGACTCATCAGAAAACATGGTTTCAGAACCGGGACAAGCGTTGGAATTTGTTCAAGCAATGTGCGCACAGGTTTCTGACGTGCACGTTTTTCACATTCTCGCTTGAGAATACCTAATTCCGTACCCTCTGGACATGGTCCGGAACGGCGGCGAGGCAATTTTGCAGCGAGTTTTGCAAAGATTAGTTTTTTGGTTAAATCCATGTATTTTGCATCAAATTCACCGAATTTTTTCACTTTTTCGTTCTGAGCCGTACCGCTGAATTGACAAAGCAAAGGTGATTTACTCAAAATTTGATTCAGCATATTTTTGAAGAATACTGCATCATAAACCAGGGTAAATTTTTCAGAAACAAATCCATTTTCAATCATTGAAACCAGAGTGGATAATCCTTCCGCATTGACTTCATTACGCAAATTCCGATAACGCGACATATTTCGCAAATGCTGAATATGAACAATAACTTTTTGAGTTTTCTCCAGCAAAATTTCAATATTTGCGATTTTTGTTGCTTGGCTTGCATATTCAGCAAACTGCTGCAATTTGGATTGAAAATCATTCCATGCTTCAAGCATATTATTAATTGTTTGCCGCAAAGCGGAACCTTGACTGCATTTCCGGGTAACATCGGGCATCAATTCCTGCAATTTACTGAAAACAAATTGTTTCAGGTTATCATCAAAACTGCAAATTTCCTGTACCTGAGCAAAGATTGTTTTACACTGATCAAGTTTTGGGGACAAATCGTTCCAGCTGGTATTTTCTCCATTCCATAGTTTTCCCAACATGGTACTTGCCATTTCTTTTCCGGTCTCATATATTTTCTGGCAATTGACATACTGCTGTGCATCCGGGATAAGTTTTTTAAGTTCAGGTATGGAAAGTTTTACACCGCCGCTTTTTTTCAAAGAGACGAGTTCTTTAAGTAAAGCATTGTTTTTGAAGAATTTGATCAAAAAGAATGCAGCTTCATTTTGTTCTATGCGTTCAGCTATTCCCGGGAAATCAAATTCTGCGAAGGTATCGATACGATAGCTTTTTAACTTTTCTTTCAGGCGAGCAAGATTTTGGGCATTTTCTGCGTAAGCAGAGATGTATTTCATTTTCAGGGGAAATTCCTCACTGAAGAAAGAACCCGGTATATCTTCACTGTTTTTCACCATTTCCAGAAGTACTGCCATCCGGTAAATCACATTGACATCTTTCAAATTTTTCAGAGTAAAAATTTCTGCGGCGGCAGGGATACTCTGCTGCAAATGCTCTACAGCTGACACAAGAGCCTTTGCTGCTGATAATAAACTGTTTTCTATAATTGGGCTCCACTGCAAATTATCAAGCACTTCCAATGCATCCAAACTTTCCTCATCAATATTTTTCCTGGCTTCGGATAAGTCAATGAATTTTTGCCGTAAGTTGTGACTGTTTTCATAAGATTGAGTCAGCAAATCAATATCTGCGGCAACATCAGGAACATCTATAGATTTCCGGAGACTCATCAAGTGGGTGAAGCAATCATAAGCCGAAAAAACATTGGGATATTGTTTGTGCAATTCGCTGACATAATCATCGAGTTCCTTTCGCAACGCAGTCAATGTTGCAACCGTATTTTCCCAGTCTAACGGAATTCCGGCATCGGCTGTTTGCAAAGCTTCATTGAATTGTGCCAAAACTTCCGATTTTCCGGATTTGTTGGAGTGCAATTCAAGACAGAATGGTTTCAACCCGATCTGTGATAAGCGCTTATGCACAACATCCAAAGCCGCTTTTTTCTCGGAAACAAACAGAACTCTTTTCCCCAATGCCAGATTGTGGGCGATGATATTGGTAATTGTTTGAGATTTTCCCGTACCCGGCGGTCCATGCAGAACGAAACTTTTGCCCAATTCTGAATAAAGTACCGCCGCCAGCTGTGACGAGTCGGCACTGACTGGACAATAGAGACGGGATAAATCCAGATGTTCACTAATCTTTTCCGGTGGAAAAACTTCCACTCCGTCATCAAAAAAACCGCCACCGGAAATAAGGTGGGCAATCAGCGGAGTTTTCTTCAAAACATCCAGTCTGGCGGTCATGTCGTTCCACATAACAAATTTTCCGAAAGAAAAATGTCCGATGCGGGTTTCTTCCCGGACCTCCCATCCTTTCATATCTTTGATTGCCTGCCGGAATATCTGCATCACCAGTGCAACATCTACGCCGGAATCATCTGTTGGCAGCGGAGAGATACCGGGAATTGTCAAATGATATTGACTGCGAAGGAGTTCCAACAAGGTTTCATTGATAAGCGTTTCACCGTCAATGTGGGAAATCCTGATTCCTTCGGTTATTGATTTGCGCTGCAAGCGGATTGGCAACAGAAGAATAGGCGCGAGATATGATTTGGAATCGCGTTCAGAAACTTTCCATTCCACAAAGCCGATTGCCAGATAGAGAGTATTGACGCCACCTTCTTCCAGATCGGTTTTCCCCTGCCGGTAAAGTGCCGTCAAACGACGGAGCATTTCATTTGGTGGCAGTATTGTCCATAACCGTTGCTGACTGAGTTCGTGCTCCAGTAAAACTTTTATTTCCGGTTTTACATCGCTGTTACGCAGCATGGTCAAATCATGCAAATCTTTTTCTCCAAGCAAATTTGGCAGAGAATTCAGCGTCAAAGATTCGTTGTCGGCAATTTTATCTTCCAGAATCGTTATATCCGGGCAGGCAATTGGAATAATAAACTTTGAGTCCCGAACATTCAAAAGACTGTTACGCAGAGATAAATCAAGCAATTTACTTGTCCATTTGACGATTCGTCCAGGTTGATTATTTTCATTGCTCAACTGCGATAAATCAATTTCCTTTTCAAGTTTGCGCGCCTTTTCTGCTTCCTGTTCGGCAACTTTGCGGTCGAAAGGAACGAATTCAATACCATTGACACTGCGTTTTAACGGCAACGGACGGATTCCGCTGTAACGGGCGCGGATCACATCAATGGCAGACTCAAATTCTCCATCGATATTCAAATGGTCCATCCGCGCAGCAGCTTCTGCCTGTGCAAAAGTAGAATTTCCTGTAACCATTGTAGTTTCTATAACCAGAAATTCATCCAGATCGGCAAGTTTGCGGATAGTCTGCAAATCATCCATAGGAATATCCGGAAAATAGCGATCTACCAGATGACAACCGATATATGCGTGTCCCTTTTGCAGCATGATTACCGGATGCAAACCGCAAGATTCCATTACCGAAGCAAAAAGAATAGTCGTATCAAGGCAAGTACCCAACTTATATTGATAAATCGCATCTGCAAAACGGATTCTCTGACCGGGTGTACCAAAGGAAGATGCTGGATTGGAATAATTTATTCCCCAATTGTGAATCGCCCGGTATATGGCACTGCAAATTTCGTAAACCCTTTTTTTATCTGCCTGATATCCCTGAACAGAAGCACTGCCTGTGGCTCGTTCCAATTCGAGAGCCGCCGAGCTTTGCAAATGAGCAATCACATCCAGATTGGGAGTAACAAATGAAGTCAGAAGTTCCGGCATGACTTGCATGCCAAGCCATTGGTCAGGAGCAAAAGCCTCACACTCAAAGTCCTTTTGAAAAAGCACACCACTGTTAACGCTGATTTCCAGTTTCAACTTACCCTTCATGCTTTCAGAAAGGTTGGAAAGCAGATCGTAATTAAATTCAATATCGGGTTTATTGATGCAGAGTTCTTCGCCGGATTTCACCTTGTTTATCGGAATGACTTTTTCAATAATAAACTCCGGAACAGAGGAAAAACGGCATTGCAGATTTTCCATATCTTTGCCGGTATTATTGATAAGTTTCAGTTCATATACAATCGGCAGCGCATTTTGCTGTAATGCTAAATTAAAAAACGGCACAAAAGAAAGGTCGGCTGAAAAATTATTCTTATCTGTATCAATTACCATAAAAGTCCTCCGTATATTATTCCAATATTATACCATACGAAGAAACGATATGCAAATCAAAACCATAACAAACCTATGATTTATCGCACGATGCTTTTGTTGAGAAGACACTCCAGTAACACTCTGTGTGCGAAATCACATAATGAGACGTGTAGGTATTGCCATCTATCAAAGTGTAGAAGTAAAAAATCCATCAAGGGAAAAATCGATAGGTCCGCCTGCGCCAAGACTGCGGTGGACAGCTTTTGATGATGCTTCGCATACTTTCCCGTCCGGGCTGTGCATTCGGCTTGTCCGAGCGTAAAAAAAGGCGACCAAAAAATTGGTCGCCTTTGCGAAGTCTGGTGGAGTAGAAGGGAGTTGAACCCTCGACCTATACGATGCGAACGTATCGCTCTAGCCAACTGAGCTACTACCCCGAATAAGTGCAGATAATATACTTGAAAAAGTGTGTAAAGTCAAGTAAAAATTGTAAAAATCTGTGAAAAAAGTTATCCAAGTTGCGACGGAATGATCTTCATCTTGAGTTGTTCGCCGACAGCCAGCCATCGTTGGAGCATGCCTTCGCGCTTACATTCGGGCTGCCATCCCAAAGAAAGATAGATGTGCAGGGCAGGGAGTCTCCAGTCATCCGTAAGAAGGAAACTTTGGCGGTACCCGAAATCCGTCAGCGTTTTCGTTGCTGCGTGTATAACGAGACGACCGAGTCCGTGACCGCGGTGAGCAGGGTCACACATAACCCATCCGAGGCATCCGATGAGAGGATTTTCGGATTTTTCAGCGGAAGCAGCGGCGGCGATATATCCGGAATGATTTTCAACAGCGAGCATGATGACACGTACCTGGGATTCCAAGTAGTTATCCAAATCCTGAGTTGTCCATGGAGAGAATCCGGCGAGTGGTCGTAAATTGAGATATTGTGCTGTATCCTTGCGCGTGAAAGTCCGGAGAGTATATCCCGAAGGGACCTGAAATTCAGGGAGTTGACAGCGGGAGTGGTCAAAAAACATTTTCAGTTGTTCCATAGGAAACAAAGTCTTTCTGCCGTCTTATTACTTAATCAGGTCGAGCAAATGGGGGTTGAAGTGTCCCAGCTGGTCGATCAGGAAATTGAAAGTTACCATACGTCCCTGCGTCTGATGGATTTTTACAAATTCGCGGGTTTTATCGGGTCCCCATCGCAGTGGTACAAAACCTCCCTGTGCAACGCGTTTATGAAAGACCCAGGCGGTATGGTCGGCACAGGTCCATCTATGGTCCTGGATTGTCGGGAGCGGGTCAGGGGTAAAAGGTTCATCGAACTGTACGGTTTCGCCTGCATAGTAGTCAATATCATCCGTGTAGCGGAAATGGGAACCGATTCCGGCGTTGACCGTGATGGCGGAATCGGGGTTTCCGGAACGTGCGGCAGCAGTGAGTTTTTTCCAAGGGAAGAGCCAATTACCGAGGTCAGTGGAGACGGTATTGATCGGACCTCTAAGGTCAACGCTGTACCCGCTGTCGAACCACCATCCGGAGATACCGGAACCGTAACGTTTTGAGATAAATTCGACGATGTTGCAGATATTATCCGCGAACTGGTCGAGATTTCCGTTGATTCCGGCATCGTAACCGGAGAATTTTTTCCACGGAATGTTATCGTTACCGTTGCAACTGTGATTATAATAAGCGATAAAATGGATATTGCGTTTTTGCAGTGCGTTAATGATTTCACCGATGAGGTCGCGCTGTGTTGTGGAGCCGGGGTAGAGCTTTTCAAGAATCGGGTGAGGAAGAGCGAGACGTTGTTCCGCGTGAGTAAGAGTAAAGATACAATGTTTAGCGCCGACGTTGGAGAGTGAGTTTGCGAAATCATCGACATTGAAACGGTTGACCGCTTCTTCGTATGGCAGGTGAGAACCATCGGGGCAAACGGAATGAGACGTCCAATGTGCGCTGATACCGAAACTGCCTTTCATCCAATCAAATTTCATTTTATGAGCTCCATGGGTGCCGGAGGTAGGTCCGGCACCCGAAATTGTTACAAGGTGATTTTTGCCAGTTCTTTATCGAGAGTATCGAAGAATGTGGAGGCTTTACCGAGGATTTGTGTGGCGGCGTCGTCCAGAGAAATTTGTGCGAGCAGAGCCTCATAATCATCGGATTCACCGGATTCATCCTTTACGTCATCCTCAGCGAAGGAGGCGGAGACGGCATTGCTGCTCATGCCGAGCGGCATAGAGTATTGATGTTCAGCATGAATGTCATCGGATTCCGCCATATCCTGACCGGATACGGAGAGGACGGTTGTTTCGGAGACAGAGTTGTCTTTCCAGAGTTCTTTTTCTTTATCTGCGGCATTGAAGAATCCGATGGCGGAACCGGATTTGTCAAATGCCGGAGCAGGGATAAAGACATTGATGTCATTACTACTGCTCTCATTGACATCGAGATCAGAGCCTGGAGCGGTGAATAACGGTCCGGCGGAACCGAGAAGTTTCTTCGGACCTTTATCAGAGGAGTCGTCATTGGTATTCTGGTTGCCATTTGTGAGCAGGACAGCGACATGGGTAGCGACTGCGAAGTTCTGATTATTCGTGATATTGGAGAAAGACGTGTTAATGAATTGTACTTTAGCTTGATTTCTTGTGCCGTCAACGAGAACAGCAGCAGCGTTTTTACCCATGTTGAAGTCGTTGATGGAGACATCCTTGAGGGTAAGAGAATCGCCGTGGTAAGCGATAGCCGCACCACTCTTGTTAGAGACAGCCGTTCCGGTATAAGTCAGCGTCATATCCTCGATAGTGAGGTTCAGGTCCTCGACAGTTGATTGATCATTCACTACGGAGGTGATAAACGGAGTATCCGGCTGATCAAAGACGAGCGTGATGATATTGCCATCGGAGTTGACACCATGGATTGTGACGGAGGACTGGACTGTAAGGGTATCTTTGAGATGAATGTAGAGAGGACCGGAATAACCTTTGATATCGAAAACAATATCCGTCATGTGGTAGACGAGAGCGTTGAGAATTGCGTCACGGAGGGTGAGACCCTCATCGCCCTGACGGTCCTCATCATCCAGCCAGTCATTGAGAGTTGTGACTTTGCAACCGGAAGCGCGCCCGGTAGAATTTCTTGCTCCCATGACTCCATTATTGGCGCTGGAGAGAGTTTCGCTGTTCTGGTCGGTAATCACTTTCGCAGCTGACTGTGTGAGTTCTCCATAAACGACAGTGACATCGGTATCGTCTCTCTTTGTAGTGTAACCGACGGCGGTGATTTGATTTCCGGTTCTGTCAATGGTGAGATATTTGCCTTCATTTTGCGGTCCGACCGTATTCAATTCGATGGCGTAAGTGCCATTGGTGGACATTGGACCGGCGAGAGACGGCAGGAAATATCCGTTGACCGATTCATAATCCTGGAACAGAGTTGTAGCGCGGGAACCTAAGGCATTAGGCGAAGTATTGCGAATGTCTGTCGCGTACATGACATAGAAGGAACCGGACTGTTCATGGATATTGATGGAACCCTTTGCGCTGTCGGACGGGATTCCGATAGCGGAGGAATAGATATTGACGGTTGTATTTGCGCTCAAATTGAGGTCGTAGTTCAACTGGTCAATGATGTGGTAGTTATAGGCGATGATGGTGTCGACCGCATAGAGTTGGAAGTGGTTTGCGGACGAGATCGCGTAGGAGTTATTTCCAGCCAGAGTTGTCATGAGAAGGTTGAGTCTGGTACCATCCGCAGCATAGATTGTGCTGTTGCCCGCATTCCGAGTGATCGTTGTATTCAGAAGCGTGACGTTGGCTCCATCCGTGAGATAGATGGCAGTACCTTCGGTATCGGCAGTGGTATTATCGGAAATGGAAGCCCGTTCAATCGTTATTGTGGCGTTTTTGCCGGCATAGATTGCATGGTGGCTGTTGGAGAAGACGGAATCGACTACATAGAGGAGGATATCTCCGTTTTCAGCGACAGCGTTGATGCCGTTAACGGTATTATCACCGCCGATTTTTGCCTTTACGATATTGACCGTTGCACCGGTTTCGATATTGTAGCTGCCCGCATTCAGCTGATTGAAATTAATGTTGGCAGTACCATTGGACCCGGAAACAGTGACGGATTTGACCGTTGCGCCGTTACCCGTGATACTCTGGTTATATGCGGCATTGACCACTACATTGATATTGGCATAAGAACCGCCATCCAGGAACACCTTGTTGCTGACACCTTCGAGTACCAGTTGTTTGTAGTCGATAGCGAGGATATTGACATCCTGGTCAGCGACATCTGCATGGTATGTGAAGACCGTATTGGCCGCATTCATATTAGCGGAACCGAGTTCAAATTGACCTGTCAGGAGGAATTCACCGTTTCCGAACGTGATATTTGCGGTACCGGTGGTAAAGGTGCCGGCAAGACTGGAGTTTCCGTCAGCAAATGTCTTTGCACCGTTTCCTGAGAAGGTAAGGTTGGTGTAAGTACCGGCTGCGACCGTTTGATCGGCATCGCCGGAGTAAACCACGTTAAGATTTGTGAAATCGTGCAAGGTGTTGTTTTTGAGTTCGCCGGCGAGAGTTAGAGTTGTGGTTCCTTCGGTGGGAGCGGTGAAGGAGTAGTCCACGTTTCCTGCATCGAAGGAGTTAAGAATCGTGACATCTCCAGCCGTGAAGGTTTTTGCACCCTGACCTGCGAAAGTGAGGTTGACGTAAGTTCCGGAGAGGACAGTTTGCGCGTTATCGCTGTTGTAAGTGACAGCGCCGTTAATCGTCGCGGTTTGTGTATTCCAACTGTTGTTTGCGCCTTTGAGGACAAGGGAAGCGGTATTTTCGAGAGTGAAAGTACCGGTTACTCTGAAGTCATCAAGAGCGGTTTTTTCGGAATTGGCAAGCGACAGATTGTAGTAAGATGCATTTGCGATATTCTGCGCAGTGGTTCCGGAATAATTGACCGAGGAGCCATTACTGTTGGTCCAATTTGGCGCGGTTCCGTTATCGCTGACAAGGAGTACTTTGCCATATACATTGACGATACCGTTATTTGTGAATTCCGAGTCATGAACCTGACTGTTTCTGATAGTCAAATCAATACCTTCCTGGATGGTGATGGTTCCATTATTTTCCAACTGTTCGAAGGTAAGATTTCTGTCAATAACAAGCGTGGTATTTGCCGTGACGATGACTTTAGCCACCTGAGTCGGGGTGAGGGCGCTGGTCCTCCAGCCGAGGTTTTTGGCTTCGACTGTGTCGTCTGAGAAATGGAAGGTGAAGCCTCCAACTTCGCCCCAAGTGTGTTCGTTTGTGGAATCAATGGTTTGGAAAATAGCGAATTGATAGGCATCGGAGTACACATTTCCGAGGTCGGATGCACCTGTTACTGCGAGGGTGTTCTGCAGGACTCTGGATTGTCCGTTCTGATCGGTGAAGATTCCCTCGACGGAGTTCGCATTTTCAATGGCATTTCCATTGATGTCAATCCACTGCCATGTTATACCGTCAAGGGCTTTCGTTCTGGCGAAGCGGATGTCACCGGTATCTACATCTTTTCCGACGAGTACACCGTTCTGGACCATGAAGCTGGTAGCATTTCCCGTATAGGTGAAAGTTCCAGTACTCTCGTTGAAGTTAAGTTCATTTCCGAAGATTTCAGTAACCGTTGCGCCGGATATATTGGAGACGTTGATCTCGGAAAGTTCCGGCGAGTCGGTGAAGAGACTGTAAGCTGCTCCGGTAATTCCAGCGGCACCTGCGAGGATGGAGTTATAAGCGTAGGCTTTTGCATCCTGCATCAGTTTTGTTACAGAACCGGAGTTTCCGGAAGCGACTGCTGTGACGTTGATGAGTTCTGCCTTGGAATTTCCGCTCAAGGTGAGGATGGAAGCGGTCTCGGCAGTTTCATTGAATGTGGAGTTGACGGCACTGAAAGAAGTGGATCCTGAGAGATAGAAATCCGACAAGTTGTTGGAGAATACGGAATTGGATATGGAAATGGTACCGGCTTCGACACTGAAGAGATTATTTGCAGTGGAAGCAGAACCATTGTTCATAAATTTGGAGTTCGAGATGGAAACGATACCATTGTTGATGTAGAACGCGGAAGCTTTATCGGAGGATGTGAAGCCCTGAACAGAGATATTGTTCAGAGTCAAATCTTTTCCATTGAATGCCACGAGACCGGCATCGACGGAGGAAGTTCCGTTTCCGATGAAAGCGACATTGTTGATTGTGAAGGAAGTATTTTCGCCTGTGACGTTGAAAATTTCGGTACCGGAAGCGGCTTTGATAGTCAGTCCTTCATGTCCCTTGATAGTGATAGAGGCATTAATCTGGATAGTACCTTCGCCGGTTCCGAGAATGATTTCATTGACGGAACTGTCGATGGTGATTTCGCCACCACCCTGAGCGAGCGCATCTTTGATAGCATCTCTGAGGGTGGTACCTTCCGCATTCTTGTCATCGGAGCCGGTTGTGACCGTAAGGCTGATGACTTTTCTGGAAGCTGCAATGGAGCCGATGATGCCATAACCTGCGCTGACGAAAGCGTTACCGTTCTGGTCTTCAGCGATTTTGACGGAAGTTGCGGGAGTCAGGGAATTGCCGAAGATAGAGTTCAGGGTTGTGTCAGTACTTGTATTGGAGTACGCGGCGGCTTCGATCTGATGTGTAGTGGAATTTCTTGAGATGGAGATGTATTTTCCTGCGTTAGCAACGGTTCTTTCGGTCAAATCAATGTAGGAAATACCGGATTTGAGAGATGTTTGAGGCATCCAAATTCCGTTGCCTGTATTGACATACGATTTGAACAGTGGCTCCTCGACTCTTTTCTTTCGGTCGCTCCATTGCTTGATGGTGGTGACCAAAGGCAGGTAGTAGTCGATGCCCAAATCGTCAAGCCGTTCGGCGACTTTTTTCTCCGAACGCGACTTGACGTAGATGGCGTGCCAGTGTTTATCCTCGTTGGCGAACATTATGCTTACTTTCTTTTCTTGTGTTTCCAAGTGCAGCTCCAAGTATACAGACATTAGTTAAATAAGGTAATTCTTTATAGAACAATTCTAATTCATCAGGAAAGACATTTTCCCCGTCAGCATTGATGATAACATCTTTAATTCTACCTTTAATAAAGTAGTTACCGCTCTTATCGATTTCAGCGATATCTCCGCTATGGAAATATCCATCTTCATCAAGTTGAGTCTCTTGTTCTTTGCCACCAATAATTTCTCTAATATGAATAGCTTTGCTTTTAATGAGTAATTCTCCAAATTTGTCCTTTTTATTTGTAGGATTGATTTTGTACTCAACGCCATTAAATGGTTTACCTATTCCACATCTAAGTCTAACTTCAACTAATGGTGATAATTCTACTGAAGTAACGCCAATTTCTGTCATGCCATATCCGTTATAAAGTGGATAACCAACACCATTTATAATGGTTGCTGTTTTAGAATCCAAGTATCCTCCACCAGAAATACAGAATCTAATTTTATTACCAAGGAGTTTCTTCTGAACAGTATCTTTAACAACTTGGCTGGTTCCTTTACCAGCTTCAGCCTTTGATAGTTTACCTGAATTATAACTGATTAATAGATCTAATAACTCTTGAGTTTTAGGAGATTCTAAATCTTTTTTTCTTTCAAATTGTAATGCTAAAGAATCCCAAAATAATGGAACACTATAAACGTGTGTAACTGAGCGTTTGATACATAAATCTTGAATTTCTTTACTATTAATAGAGGAAGGGAACACAATAGTTTTTCCGTAGAATGTGTACCATAAAAACACAGCTACAAATCCAAAAATATGGTGAAAAGGAATCATAGCAAGAATTTTAATTTTTCCATATTTTTTTGGATACATAATGTCTTTTGTTGTCTCTGCCATTTTTAAGGAGGAAGCAATTTGATGACATAAATTCTCACCATTATAGACCATTAATTTAACATCGCCAGTAGTACCACTTGAGCAGAAAATAACTTCATTTTCCCAACTTGGAGCAAAGGAGAAGTGTGGTTTTTCGTTAATGATATCTGAAACAGTAATTTTATTAACATCGTAATCATATTGATCGTCAGTAATAATCGCAATTGCTTTACTTTGGTGAATTAAATTTTGTGTTCCATCTTTTTCGGTTCTTGCATCAATAAGTAGTGG
>CALCCZ010000084.1 GCA_937900075.1 uncultured Lentisphaeria bacterium | reverse complement strand
AAAAACGGTTTTCACAATGTTTCTGCTCATACTATTTTATGTGTTTTTTTAATATCATTTAACTCAAGTACAGGTATGCAGCTTAATGCTTCAGGGCTGTCCTCTTCTTCCTGTCCGTTATTGTGGGGATCCACCATAGGGGCAGGCTCTTTGGGAAGAGATTTGAGCATCATATCCAGTTCAGCCAATGATTTCATCAGGTCGTCAGCCATGCGTCTTCCTCCTAAATAGCATATCAGCCGTTAAGCTTCTTAAGATGAGCAGTTACTTCTGCCAGCATACTTTCATATTTCTGAAGTTTTTCTTTTTCCAGGGGATAAGGCATTTTGACCGTATAAGTATGCTGATCCGGTATGTAGAAAATTTCGCAGGTTACGCTGTTTTCTATACCCGCCAATGAAATAATACGCACTTTTCGCAACTGCATCGACCGTCCGTAACCTTCATCAATGACCCGACTCAGCATCAATGCCGATTGAATCCCGTCGGAGTTGATTTCATCACCCGGTTTGGCATTCCTCAAGGTGGAGTCGTTCGGGTACGAAAATACCGGTATATTGGTGCCTTTCGGATAACGCTGCGATGAAAACACAAATCCCGAAGAGTCCACGTACCGGCGTTCCCCGTCACGCGGCATCGGCCCGATATCTAAAAAAGCGACTCTTTCATAGCAAGTGAAAATCAACTGGTCCGGAAGACGTCTTTGGATTTCCACTCCGCTCAATTCCGGATGCAGTTCCAAAAACTCCCCGCGCAGTTTTTTCAAATCATCCCGGAAGAGATTGGTTTTTCCGGGAATCAGGGACAAATCATTGGAAATATCCTGAATCCGCCGTTCTCTGTTCTCTAATGCGTTCCAGTAACCGGACTGGTTTTGCGGCGGTTCGATCAGAATTTCGCGTAAAACAAAATTTTGATTCTGCGAAAAGGCTTTTTTATTCAACCACCAGCACCCGAAAACGAGCAGAAGAAACGAGACGAAAAAGATAGCCAATCCGATCCACATCTTTTTATTTTTGGATAAGCCACCGGCTTTTTTCTTAGTTTTTTGCTCTGTTTCCGTCTCAGTATCTGTGTTTTTTTCCATAATCCACCCATATTGCTGAATTTACCTGATATGACAATATAGTATCATTTTCCGTTTTTTCAATCACAATGCGGAAAAACCATACGTTTTTTTTGACATGGAAAATAAGATGGATGTATATGAGTCCGGTGAGTGAAATTCATTGAGCCGTGAGATATCCGGAAAGAATCTCTGTTATCTTCTCCGCAAAGAAACGGTGTCCTGCCGGTGAAAGATGAATTCCATCTTCCCGAAGTACGAATTGTTCCGGCGGCTGCATGATTTTTTTCAGGTCAAGAATCGGGATATTGTGTTTTCTGAAAAATTCCCGGGCCTCGTCCCGTTCTTTTTCCAGAGCTTCGTCAAGTCCGCCTGTTTCCCGCAGATACTCCTGATATGCAGGATGATGTGTCGCAAAATGATATTCGTTGATTACAGGATTCAGGATGATCCCGATTGTTTGACTTTTTGCCGGGATTTTTTTGAGAAACCGTTCCAGCAAATCTATCATTTCACCGGGTTTCAGAATTCTTTCCGGCCTGGTCATATCATGGTTGTTTGCTCCTGCCATTACCAGGACGAAATCCGCGGAATGCCCGGCAAGGTCCAGATCCAGGTGTCCCATGATTTCCCGGGTACTTTCTCCGCCGACCGCCGAATTTACGACCGAGAAGCAGATTTCCGGAAAACGTTCGGAAAGTGCCGAACGCATTAGCTCATACCAGCGGTCAGCGGGATGTTCCACACCGATTCTGCCTTCCATAATGGAACTCCCGAAAAGCTGGATGGTTATATTTTTCATTCCCCAAGGCATATTATATTTCTCCTTACTGTTCAAAGAACGATTCGAACAGCTGCTTCAGTGAGCCGTCATATTCCGCGGACTGTGCGTCTCCAAGGTCCCATTGGTTTCCGCCGTTCCAGTATGCGATAACTTTTCCGTCTTTTTCTTCAAATTCCACATCGGAAGCATTGATTTCAAACTGGTCCGGATGATTTTCCGGATCAATTACATGGGTAAAATCCGGATAGACTACGGGTCGTATTCCCTTCGGTTCTTCCCATGTAATCAGATCCTTGGAACGTACGATGCGCGAATCGAAGAAATCCCTGCCGTTTTTATCTTTGTTATGGTTTACGTAGGTTACGTAAAAGAAAGGTGCAATGTAGTACATGGACGGTCCGCCCACATATTTATCTGTACCATAAAGGGCACCGGGAATTTTGTTCCAATGCAGCAAGTCGTCCGACCATGCGAATTTAAAAGTGAATTTCGGATAAGCCCTGTCATCCGTTTCATAAAGCATATAGAAATGGTCGGATGCGCGGGTTACGGCATTGTTGAACAGATTTTCATTTTCCGCCCGGATTGCCGGAACGGGTTTGCTCCAGGAGATGAGGTCATCCGATACGATAACATCGATTGCCTGACATGTCCACCAGGGGCGGTCATATCCGTAATCGGCAGAGAAAGCATACGCTTTGTCCCCGTGAATGAAAACCGTGGCGAAAAAGTGATTGAGCAGCGGATGAGAGACCGGATGTCCGGTCTCCAAATCGCGGATCCGGAAATGATCCTCGTGAAAATTGTATTTCACATCGTTAATAACGTCCCAAAGATAAACATCGTACAAAGACACAATATATTCAGAATTTAATTTTTCTTTTTTCTTCCTCATAATTTCCACAACCACAATCTGATGCAATATAACGAACTGCCTGCCAATTATATAACAAAGGACGAAGCGGAAGACCTCGGATGGTCGGGCGGAACGGTCGAAAA
>CALCCZ010000083.1 GCA_937900075.1 uncultured Lentisphaeria bacterium | reverse complement strand
TCTTTGACAAGAAGACTTACGTTAAGGTTACCATGAACGACGGAAATTACGGTTCATCTACACAGTTCCTTTACTGGGCAGATCCGGCAGACGGCGTGACACCGGCAAAAACAGCATCCGGTGTTTGGAATGCTCTGACAGGTTCCGCAATCGGTTCGAACTTTGCCAAATTGTTTCATCTGAACCGTGAAAGTCGGACTTTGCTGCTGGCATGCGGTGGTGCTGGCGGTATATCCGCAGTATTCAACAGCCCGGTTGCCGGAGCATTGTTTGCCTGTGAAATCCTTTTGCCCGAGTTCTCCGTATCCGCTTTAGTGCCGCTGCTGATTTCGTCCGCTACTGCCGCTGTGGTGGCGGAACTGATTTATCCCACTCATATTTTCATCATCAACGTGACCGGATGGTCCATGCAGAATTTGCCGTATTACCTGCTCTTCGGTATTTTGACCGGTTGTATCGCTGCTTTGGTCATCCGGACATCATGCAGTGTGGCACGTCAGTTTGAAACGATGAGCAATGTCTGGTTGCGCGGGGTTACCGGTGCTGTTATTCTGTATGGCGTTTTTCTGCTTTTGCCCGCTTTGCGGGGGGAAGGATACGGATTTGTCAATCTTCTGATTAATGGTTCGGAAAATTCCATTATGGATGGCAGTCCCATCGGTTTTCTTTTCAATAACAAGTGGGTGTTTTTGAGTCTGATTGGTTTTTTAGTGATTTTGAAAGCCATTGTTTCTCCCATCGGATTGGAAAGTGGCGGAGATGGCGGCATTTTTGCGCCATCCATGTTTATGGGGGCTTTTCTGGGATTTTTCGCTTCCCGCTTGATTCAGCTTACACAGCTGCCGGGCTGGGAAGGCATTGTGGATGTCAATTTTATTGCCGTGGGTATGGGCGGCGTTCTCGCAGGCGTAATGCATGCTCCCATGACGGGTATCTTCCTGATTGCGGAGATCACCGGCGGATATAAACTTTTTGTGCCGCTGATGATCGTTTCCAGTATTTCCTGTTTCATCTGCAAGAAATTTTCCCATTACAACGTTTACAAGAGTACAATCGCCATGCACGGTATGTCCCCGGATGCAAGTAAAGATGCGGTGGCTCTGCGGTCGCTTACAGTCGGTGAACTGATCGAACGTGATTTCAGTACCGTTTCCGAAACGGATTCCCTTCGCTCCCTTCTGGATGTGGTCATGCATTCCAAACGCAATATCTTCCCCGTCCTGAATAGTGCCGGGAAACTTGTCGGTATTATCACTCTCGACAATATCCGCCCGTTCCTTCTTGACCAGCAACTTTATGATGTGGCTTTAGCGTATGATATCATGTCTCCCGCCGGACCGGTTCTGGAATATGCCGATTCCCTGGGAACCGCTACCAAGCTTTTTGAGGCATGCCGCCTTTGGAATTTGCCCGTAACCAAAAACGGGGTGTATTGCGGTTTCGTTTCCAAATCCGGTGTCTTTGACCACTACCGCGAAATTCTGAAAAACAAACAGGAACTCTTTTGAGGCAGATATCATGATCAGAACTTCCGATAAAAACTTCCTTCTCATATCCCCGGACGGCAAAGCGGTCCCTTTCGATTCCTTTTTGTTGCAGAAACGTCTGGAACAGGCTATGACCGGTTACGTTGACCCGAAAGATTTGACCCTGGCTGGTGATATTGCTCTGAATGTGGAAATGGCTCTCTGGAATAAATTCAAAAATGAAAATTCCGAAACAGCACCCGGCATACAGACAGAGGTGCTGGATGAAACCATTTACCGCATTTTGAACGGGGCAGGATTTAAATCCGCTGCGGAAAATTTCAGAAAATCCGCTACCTTGCGGGATGATTTCACCAGAATTGCTCTGACACGCATTCGTTCTTTCATAGAAGAGAATTTTTCTCTTCCGGAAAATGTTCTTGACCGGGTAGCAGAAAAAGTTTCCAATACCCTGAAATCCATTGGCGCAAATGATGCCTCGCCCGGATTGATTACGGAACTGTCAAAACATTTTCTTTCCATTTCCGCCACTGCTACCCCGTTTCCCGTGAAACAACCGGATTTTGATCCCGATAAGGGCTGTACGATTCCTCCGGATGAATTTTTGACGTCTCTGAACGAATATACCCTTATGCTGCTGGAAAAAAGAATTCTCAAAATCCATCCAGTCAATCTGCGGGTCTTTCCCGCTTTGCGTTTGGGTATCCGGTTGACCGGTATCGCCGATATGGAGCAATTCCAACCGCCTGTGACAGAACTTGCACTTGCCCCCGCATTTGTCCGCATCGCCCGTGCTGCCGATGAAATATGTCTTGTTGCCGACAGACTTTTCCGGATGCATGGAAATGATTCCGATACTTCTGTGAAGGTTTTGCTGCATTTCTCCGATGCCAGCGTGTTTACTCATGACTGGATGGGATGCAGTTCCTGCGAAGCACAGGAAAAATGTGCGGATATGCTCTGCCGTATCTTTGCAGCGGAAATGACCCGTTTCCCATTCAAACTAACTTGTTCATGAGATGAGGTGAAAGTATGCAGGGAAAAATTCTGTTTTCACGTTCCAGAATCGCAGAAAGAGTCGCATCCCTCGGTGCCGAAATTTCCGGTTTTTACAAGGACACTTCCCTGACCGTAGTCGTCCTGATGAACGGTGGACTTTATTTCGCCGCCGATCTTACCCGTTGTCTTTCCTGTCCGGATTTGAAACTGGATTCCATGGCTGTTGCTTCCTATGTCGGTCAAACCCGCGGGGATGATTTCGTTTTTCGCGGGAAATTGAAATTACCTGTACGCGGTTCCAATATTCTCTTAGTAGATGATATCGCAGATTCCGGAATTACCCTCAATACTGTAAAAAAATATCTTCTTCGGGAAGGGGCCGTTTCTGTAAAAACTTGCGTTTTGCTCAAAAAAGAACTTTCTTCCGGTTCCCGCCCCCCGGAGTGGGACCCGGACTGGTTTGCGTTCTCCGTGCCCGATGTCTATGTTTTCGGCTATGGGCTTGATTCTTTTGAATTGGGACGCAATTTGCCCGATATTTATGCCGATTGTTGAAAAAGGAGAGGTTGCAAAATGAATCAATTTCTGTCCCGTTTCTTTGTAGTTATCGTTGCCGTCGTATTCACCGTACCATCGTTTCTTGTAGCCGATGACGAATTGCCGCCTGTCGATTACACCAATCCCGCAAACTGGGTCGTTTACACTCCCATTGATAAAGCCGATAAGCCGTTTGATGTGTTCTATATCTATCCGACACTGAATAATGATAAAACGGGCCCGCTTCTGCCGTGGAACGGAGCAATCAAAGAGAAAGTGATTGATTTTTCATCTGCCCAGCTTTCCGGTTTTACTAAATATGCCAATGTGTATTGTCCTTATGTCCGCCAAGTGTTTTATCCCCGCATAATTGACGAGATGAAACTCATCCTGGGAAAAACGGACGGAGCAAAGGAAAAAATGTTTCCTTTGAACGAATCTTTTGCTGCCGGCGTAATAGATTCCATAGCTGCTTTCCAGTACTATTTGACACATCTGAATCACGGACGCCCTTTTATTTTGTTCGGTCATAGTCAGGGAGCACTGGATTTGGCCAATGTCCTGATTACGAATCCGAATATCTCGGTCGAAAACGGTTTTGTCGCAGCATACCTCATCGGTATTCCCATCTCTTCCGATACCTCGGAAACTCATTTGCCGCTGGCAAAAGGACGGGATGACATCGGCGTTGTGATTTCCTGGAATGCGGTTTCGCCTGATGCCGAATCAACTCTTTTTACCGGGAAGGGTACTTATTGTATGAATCCTGTAAACTGGAGAACAGATGCCACTCCCGCTTCTCCTGCGGAAAATTTACCTTCTGTGTTTTTCAATTTCAAAACAAAAACCTTGAAACGTGTTTCCAATTGCTGTGGCGCACGGGTTGATCCCGGAAAAGGAGCGTTGGTCGTGACCGATTTGAAACTGCCTCCGGATTTGACCTGGGCGGGAACGAGTCTCATTACCAAAGGGGATCATCATCTTTCCGAAATCTGGTTCTTCTACGATGCGATTGTCGATAACGCGCGTTTGCGTGTCCAAAAATGGCTGGAAAAGTATTCCACTAACCAGTGACTGTACCGTTCGTTCCGCGCAGAACAACCCCACCGGATGACGCTTTTTGCGCAGGGAAATTATCCGCTGACACAAAAATCCCGCATATTTCCGCAGGGAAGGTTGTATGTTGTCACTCCAAAAATAAAAACACTGCCGAAAAACAAAATCGGCAGTGTTTTTTACCGGGAAAACAGAACACTCTCGAATTTTATTCAGAAAACATTCTGTTTCCTGAAACTCAATCTACGACAGCGGGATTTTCCTGCTTGTAGTAAGCGTATGCCATTTTCTTCAGGAATTCCACATCCATCTTCCATGCCAAAGCCTCATCTCCGAGGTCCGCACGGATATTGGTCTGGTCGAAAATAATCTGTGATGTGAAATAGGGCATCAAATCACCAATCATTTTCGTAATCAGAAGTTCGTCTCTGGTCTGATCCGGTACTTTATCCATAACACAGAGATTTTTCGCTTTCAACACGCTGGAAACGGATTCTGCAATCATCTGCGTGGAAACCGGACTGTCACCAGTCACATGGTAAGTCTTGCCAACGCAGGGTTTATGGAAGAGAGTGGAAATCGCTTTTTGAACATAGTCAATTGGAACAAAGTAGATTTTATCCGAAGTTGCGGATTCCAGGCGAATCGTCATCGGCAGCGGGTCGGCAGGATTGATACCCGCTTTGAGACAGCGGTTCTTCTTGATGCTGCCAAGGAACTCCAGTATGCGGTAGAACGCAAGCGGTTTACGGAGACGACCATCCGTGAGACGCCCGACGATGATACTGGGACGGTAAATGGTGAACGGAACTCCCGATGCCGCGCAAGTTTCACGGACGAGTTTTTCCGCATCAAATTTACTGTGTTCGTAGGAATTGATAAAGCCTTTGGCGGGCATTTCATCTTCCATCACGCGACCGACACTGGTACCGGCAACGTATGCGGTACTGACGTAGTGCAGCACTGGAATTTTGAAACGTGCAACCGCTTCCAGAGCCTGCTTGGTACCATTCAGGTTCGTTGCATAAGTCTTGCCTTCGGGGTCCTTGCCGAGATTGACGTCCGCAGCGCAATGGAACATGACATCAAACGGAGCAAATTTAGCAATTTCATCAAACGGCATTTTGGTGACATCGCCGGGAATAACCTCGATTTGTTTCATGATGGCATCAAACGAAGCGGCATCTCCGTCGAATTCACACTGGGAGAGAAGAGTTTCCTCCACACGCTGGCGCGCAGTGCGGTTGCGACCCGGGCGGATAACCGCTATGATTTGATAATCCGGATTTTTCCGCAACATCGCAGTTACAACTCCTGCACCGACCAAACCAGTAATACCTGTGAGTAAAATTTTCACTGTTACAGCTCCTTCTGAGTGTTACAAATTTAATGCGTATAATCACAGCGATTAATATATCCTCCCTTTTTCCAAAATGAAAGTGTTTTTTGACAAAAAAACGATAAAATCCTCTTTTTTTCGTTGTTATTTCACTATTTTTCGTGCTTTTTCCCTCCATTTGGGGTCTGAATACACAAAAAGCCGATGTTTTAACTGATGTTTCGGCGATGATAATTCCTGTCAGAGAATCCAATTCCCGGAAACAGGATGATTTTCCTGTTTTTTCATGGATTCTCCATGAGACGGCTTGATTTTTTTTCAAATCCGGTCATATTATGATTCCAGTTATAAGGATATCCACATATTACTCCCAATCGTAAGGAACAGCGGTATGAATGACAATTCTTTTCAGCAGATAGATTTGAATACTGATTTCTGTGTAGTCGGTGGCGGAATGGCGGGTGTTTGCGCTGCGGTTGCCGCAGCAAGACGCGGAGCCAAAACGATTCTTGTCCAGGACAGACCCATGCTCGGTGGTAATGCGTCCAGTGAAATCCGTATGACAATCGGCGGGGCAGGCGGCAACAACAGAAAAGAGACTGGAATTTTGGAAGAAATCCAGTTGGAGAACATACGTTACAATCCCGGTATGCAGTATTGTATCTGGGATCATATCCTCATTAATTTTGTGCAGCGTCAGAAAAATCTGAAACTGCTCCTGAACTGTTCCTGCGATGGCGTAACGATGGATGGTAACCGGATTCAGTCCATTACCGCCTGGCAGATGACAACCCAGAAACGTTTCCATATTTCCGCAAAGTATTTTGCCGATTGCTCCGGTGACTGCGTACTGAGAATTTCCGGTGCCGAACTCCGCAGGGGTCGCGAAGCCCGCAGCGAATTCAACGAAAGTCACGCACAGGAGGCAGCCGACAACAAAACAATGGGAAACTCCATTCTGCTCGAAACAAAGTACACCGGAACGCATCGTCCATACGAAGCTCCGCCGTGGGCATACCTTTTCGAGGCGAAAGGATTTCATCGCGGATTAGGGGTTCGGGATAATTACTGGTGGCTTGAGGTTGGCGGCGAACAGGATACGGTAGCCGATGCAGAGGAAATCCGGGATGAACTCCTGAAAATCGTTCATGGTGTGTGGGCATTAGTCAAGAATCATCCCCGCGGATTTGCTAAAAATCTGGAACTGGAATGGATGGGCATACTGCCGGGCAAGCGCGAAAGTTTCCGTTACATAGGCGACTACACCCTTACGCAGAATGATATTGAACGGCAGGGAAAATTTGATGACATCGTTGCGTATGGCGGTTGGGGCATGGATGACCATAATCCGGCGGCTTTCTATTTCAAGGGCGCCCCGAATCTTTATTTCCCCGCTCCCAGCCCGTATGGAATTCCTTTCCGCTGTCTTTATTCCGGAAATATTGATAATCTCTATTTCGCCGGACGGAACATTTCCTGTACGCATATCGCCATGAGTTCCACCCGGGTAATGGCTACCTGCGCCATTGAGGGACAGGCAATCGGAACGGCTGCCGCCATCGGTGTGCAATATTCTCTGGACCCGCGCGGCGTTTATGAACAACGGATCGGGGAACTCCAGAAAAACCTGATGGAAGACGACTGCTGGATCCCGTGGCATTCCCGTGAGGTCTCAGAGATTACCCGGAATGCCATGCTTCGGGCGGAAAGCGGAGGCGATGTGGAAGTCCTGCGGAATGGTATCGACCGCGGTATTGACGGGGCGACCAACTGTTTTGAAGCGGATTTTGAAAGCTATATTGAATATCATTTTGACAAGCCGACGGAAATCAATGAAGTGCGTCTGGTGTTCGACAGCAATCTTCTGGATATGGAATACAAGATGATGCCGTATGTTTTCCCAAAGGACGGTTTTGCGAAAGAACTGCCGGAAACTCTCCTCAAGGAGTTCGCTATCGAAGTCCAGAAGAAGAAAGACTCCGATGAGTGGAAAGAAATTGTTTATGTGGAAGACAATTTCCAGCGACTGGTCAGGATTCCCGTTCATGAACGGGTTACCGCCATCCGTCTGATTCCGCTGGCTTCCTGGGGATACGAAAAGGCAAAAATCTTTTCCTTCGAGGTTCGCTGACACAACTTGCCGGACGGTTGAACAACGTTCTGCCATTCTCTCAATTGCCGTGATTGCAGATTTGCGGATGCGTTCTGCATAATTTGCCGTCCGATATTCCCGTTTTTGCGGAAAAAAAGCATTTTGTCTGTTAAATAGAGGTTGAAAAAGAAAAAAAGAGTGGTAAAGTTTGAATGGAAGATTATTGGAGGTTCACGATTTGTCGCGGACTATTTTTGTGTTATTCGTGTTTTTTATGGAAGGAGAGTAACGAATGAAGACAGACTCTTTTCTGCAAGTAGATTTGAATGCCGATTTTTGTGTGGTCGGCGGCGGAATGGCGGGAATTTGCGCTGCCGTGGCGGCAGCAAGACATGGTGCTGAAACAATCCTGGTTCAGGACCGGCCCATGCTCGGCGGTAATGCGTCCAGTGAAATACGCATGTGGATTTGCGGAGCAGTTGGAACGAACGTTAAGGAAACCGGTATTTTGGAAGAGATACAGCTGGAAAATCTTCGTTACAATCCCGGTTTGCAGTACAATATCTGGGATCATATCCTTATCAATTTTGTACAGCGTCAGAAAAATCTGAAATTGCTCCTGAACTGCTCCTGTGATGGAGTAACCATGGACGGCAACCGGATTCAGTCCATTAGCGCCTGGCAGATGACAACCCAGAAACGTTTCCATATTTCCGCAAAGTATTTTGCCGATTGTTCTGGTGATTGCGTATTGCGCGTTTCCGGTGCCCAGTGCCGTATGGGGCGTGAAGCACGCAGTGAGTTCAATGAAAGCCATGCGCCGGAAGTTGCCGACTCGAAGACGATGGGAAATTCCGTGCTGGTTCAAACCAAATATACCGGTACGCACCGTCCTTACGAAGCTCCGCCATGGGCGCACGTTTTTGAGGCAAAAGGATTCCATCGCGGCTTGAATCCCCGTGATAATTTCTGGTGGATTGAGACAGGTGGCGAACAGGATACGATTGCCGATGCGGAAGAGATCCGGGATGATTTGTTGAAAATCGTTCATGGCGTCTGGAGTCTGACCAAGAACAGTCCCAAAGGAATCGGCAAGAATTTTGATATTGAGTGGATGGGTGTTCTTCCCGGCAAACGTGAAAGTTACCGCTATATCGGCGACCACATCCTTACTCAGAACGATATTGAAAAACAAGGCAAGTTCGATGATATGGTAGCGTATGGCGGCTGGTCTATGGATGACCATAATCCCGCAGCGTTCTATCACAAGGGGGCGCCAACGATTTTCCATCCGGCTCCGTGTCCCTACGGTATTCCGTTCCGCAGTCTCTATTCCAAGAACGTGGAAAATCTCTATTTCGCCGGCAGAAATATTTCCTGTACGCACATGGCAATGAGTTCTACCCGTGTAATGGGAACTTGCGCAATCGAAGGACAGGCGGTCGGTACGGCTGCTGCTATCGGTGTGCAGAACTCTTTGGATCCGCGTGGCGTTTATGAACAACGCATAGAGGAATTGCAGAAAACCCTGATGGAAGATGACTGCTGGCTCCCGTGGCATGCCCGTGAAATCTCCAAGCTGACTAAAAATGCAAAACTCCGTGCGGAGAGCGAAGGCGATGTCGAAGTTCTGCGCAATGGTATCGACCGCGGTATCGGTGAGGAAACCAACTGTTTCGAAGCCGATTTTGAAAGCTATATCGAATATCATTTCGATAAACCGACTGTCGTCAATGAAGTGCGTTTGGTATTAGACAGCAATGTCCGGGATATGGCATGTAAACGTATGCCATGTACTTATCCCAAGGATGGTTATGCCGTGGAACTCCCGGAAACACTCCTCAAGGAGTTCGCTATCGAAGTCGAAAAGAAGAAAGACTCCGATGAATGGAAAGAAGTCGTTTATGTGGAAGACAATTTCCAGCGGTTAGTCAAAATCCCGGTCAATGAACGGGTTACTGCGATCCGGCTGGTTCCCATGGCTTCCTGGGGAGCCTCCAAGGCTTATGTCTTCTCGTTTGAGGTTCGTTGAATCCAGTGTTAATCCGCCTCCATTCCCTTTTTTCGGGCGTGGAGGTTTTTCTTATTCTATCGTAAACTAACTTAAAAAACGGATTTTATCATGGTGCGTTTTAAATTCATGGGGACTGCTGCAGCCGAAGCAATTCCGGCTCTCTGGTGCGAATGTCCTCTTTGTGTCCAAACCCGTATCAACAAAGACAAAAATGTTCGCCGCAGAGCTTCGTACCTTATTGACGATGATACCATTATCGACTATGGACCGGATATCAATTGGCAGATGAACGCTTTTGATATCGACCCCGTCAAGGTCAAACAGGTTCTGATTACCCACATGCATAATGACCATCTGGACCCGGTTGAGTTTTACTGGCGCAGACCGGGATTCAGTCATGTTGGGCGTCCTCTTGATTTATATGGTTCGAATGTCATTAAAGAGGCATTTATGGACGTTGCCCGCATTACCTCCAGTGATTATACGCTGGAAAGTATGAATATTCGTTTTCATGAACTGGTGACCTACCAGGAAACTTCGGCGCATAACCTGAAGATAGTTCCCATGAAAGCACTGCACGCACCCGGAAAGAACGCTCAGTTTTTTGTTCTCATCAGAAATGGAAAGACCATTCTTGTTGCCAATGATACCGGGTTCCCTACCGATGATGTCTGGGAACAGCTTGTGAAATTCCGTTATGACTTAGTCTCCATGGATTGCTGTGCCGGCGCCAATCATCCGGGCTGGCCTGATTGCCACATGGGCGCTCCTACCAATATTGCATTCCGGAAGCGTTTGCTTGAGGCAGGCTGTCTGAAGGAAGGCTGTCATGTCATTGCCACGCACTTTTCGCATAATGGCGCTTCCTCACACAGGGAACTGGAAGAAGCACTCGTGCCCGAGGGTATCGAAGTTGCATACGACGGCATGGATGTTGTTTTGGAATAACCGTGCCGGGAAAAAACGTCAGGAACCTATTGTCCGTTGTATCGGCAGGTGAAAAAACGTTCCGCCCGGTTCCAGTCCCGGAGTATTTCAATTTCCGTATAGCAGCCTAATTGTCCGGCAAAGAAACTTAAAGCGGCGCCCTGTTCTTCGCCGATTTCGAATATCAGCCACGCCCCGGTTTTTAAATGAACCGGGGCGTCTTTCAGGGCGCGTTCCATCAGTTCCCGACCGCCGTTTTCGGCAAACAGAGCAAGTTCAGGTTCGTAGTCACGAACATTGGGCGGCAGACTGTTTCTTGCGGATTCCGGTATATAGGGCAGGTTTGCCGTCAGTACATCCGCACGAATATCCGCAGGAAAAGGCGATGTACTTGATGGGGACGCCGGTCAGGACAAGCTGGTTTGCCGCGTATCGGATTCTGATGTCATTCACCAGTTCGGTAAGGGTCTTGTCGAACACGTCCCGGACAACCCTGTTGACATAATCCGGGTTGCGGCCGCAGAGCGCGACGAATGACTTCACCCCCGACCGGAAACACTCCGCGTTGTTGTATCCGTTGATGGCCGTTATAAGCCAGGGCGGAGCCTGCGACAAGTCCTGGGCAAGGGACAGCTCCTGTATGTTCCGGAATATGAAAAGCAGCAGGCTGTCGAGCTGAAGTCTGGTACGGTCGAACCGCATCGCCTCCTCCACTCTCGAAGAGAATCTCTTCACAAGATCCTCCGGAAGGGACAGGCAGTACGGCAGGTCGCCTGTCGTCCAGAAATAACTGTTGACATCGGGGAAATACCGCTTCCGGTAATATCCGAGGTCCTTCTCCGAAAAAGCGATGTTGACAAGTACAAGTCCGTCC
>CALCCZ010000082.1 GCA_937900075.1 uncultured Lentisphaeria bacterium | reverse complement strand
AGAACCAACCAATCCAAGTGAACCCGAAATGCAGTATCTAGAGCTTCCTACCTATTACAAGACCGACAATTTCCTTGGCGTATTAAAGGGTAAGGAATTCGTAGGTGGTTTTGTCGGCTACAATATGATTTTCGAAGCAGAATTTCACGGTGGCGTCGATTGGCGTGGAAATACCAAACTGGACTCCGCTATAACTACTTATGAATATTCTGCATATTATCTGGAAAATATCGAAAAATTCGAATATACCGATAACGAATTCAAATCTTTCCGCGTTCCCGGAAACAAATAACAAGGTTTTGAATCATGATCACTCTCCGCCGTGAAATACATTCCTTCTGCAAACCGGATGATGCTGTCCCCCTTGAGAGTAACACTCTCACTCCAGCAGCCGTACCTTACAAAGGTTTCACACTCCAGTTCAACATCAATTTTGACCAACTGCCCGGAACCGGAAACATCACTCTCTGCGAAGTGCCGGGTGCATTCTCGCTCGTCCGCCGGTTCGCGGGGGATATCCCGTTAGACAGCAGTCGGCAACAGTATTTCACTTTCCCTGCCACAGAGGATATCACGTTTGACCGCAGTCGGCAGCACTATTGCTCTTTCCCGGCAGCCGATGGAAGTATTCCCGTCTTCGAGGGAAAAGTTTATCTTCATGATAAAGATCATCCCGACTGGACGGAAATCCGTGCCGGATTTGCGGCCGCTCTCGCGGAAAGCGGGGAACACACCATGGTTCTGCATTCAGACGGAATTCGTCTGCATATCTTGTTAGATGGCAGGGTGATGGATGAAAATTTCATCTACGGCGACATCATTTTTTCCGCTGGAACTCCGATTAATTTTGCAGCAGAATATGTGAAAAACGGTTGGTTCCACGCCCCGGCAATCTCTCCCTGTATCGATGTCAAGCAGGAAGATATCCCGGACGGTATCCAGTATTTCACTACCGGCAACCCCAATTCCTGGGTCGGGGATGTCGTTCCTTTCTCCCACGATGGGGTCGTCCATCTCTTTTATCTTTTTGACAGACGTCATCACGGCAGCAAGTTCTCAACCGGAGCCCATTATTACGGACATTTCTCCAGCAGTGACCTGATTCACTGGACAGAACATGAATTCATTGGAGAAATCGAAAATCAGTGGGAAACCTGCGGTACCGGAACTCCTTTCTATCAGAACGGGAAATTCTATTTCGCATACGGACTGCATACCAGCCGTTTCCTGCCATACGAAAAAAATGGCGGAATCCTGCTGCGTGATGAAGCCCGGGATAATAATGGACTTGTTCACGCAATTCCGTTTGATAAACTGGGGGAGCGAAAACCGGAAGGCATGACTTACGCTATCAGTGATGACTGTATTCATTTTCGTAAATCCCACATTCTTCCGCACTTCTGCGAAAATCCAAGCGTCTATACCATGCCCGACGGCTCTTTGAAAATGTATGCCGAAGGCGTCTGGAAAGCCGATAAACCCGATGGTCCATGGCAGCTCATCAACAGCTCTTTTCCGCCAAACGGGAAACAGTCAACCATACGCAATACTCTGGAATGCCCCTCCTTCTTTGAATGGAACGGGCACTACTACCTTATCGTCGGAATGGACGGCTGCTACGCCAGCGCTACGGAAGATTTTACAGAATACGATGACTTGGCAGCGGACGGACGCGATATCTACAACGGCATGCTCGTCCCGATGGTCATTCCCTACAAGAATAACCGCAGACTCATTTCCGGCTGGATTTATCCCTTCGGAACCTGTTTTGCCATCCACGAACTTGTCGCACTGCCAAACCATGCTCTCGGAATCAAATGGTGTCCCGAACTCCTGCCGCCAACAAAAGAAGAACGCAATCTCGGCGACGCTCTGGAAGCATCTGTTGCAATGGATTTTGACAACGAACCCGCTCCATACGCCGTTTATTCCGCAAATATTTCTTCGGAAAACGGCGGTAAAGTCGCTTTCCGGTTCATGGGTACAGAAGGCTGCTGCGAATTTCAGATCGATTTGGACGGCAAGTGGGCACAGTTCGAAACCATTGACGGACAAACGCCTCTTAATCAGTTCAGTGCACCTTTGAAAACGATGCGCGAGCAAGTTGCCGAATATGCAGATAAAATCGACATTTTCAAAGAAATGCCGCATGATGTACTGGAAAAATGTCATGTCCATTCGAGAGATTACCGTTTAGACAAACTGAACGGAATAAATGGTGATTTTCAACTCCGTATCCTCGTAAAATTTGAAAAGAAAATGCCCTGCACTTTCATAGATGTGGAAATCGCGGGCGTGCGCACCATGATTTCCATGCGTGAGCGTCTGATCCTGAAATCTGTCAGTCTGATGACCCACGGCGGTGTCAGAGTCAATAACTTAAAACGAATAACTTTCTAATTTCTGAGGTCGAAAAATGTCTAAAATTCAAGTTGATTGTTCTAAATCCACAGGAGTTATCAAACCCGTACATGGCGTCGGTCAGCCGCCTACTCTCGGATGGGTAGATGACTCCATGTTCCATTTTCTTACCGAAGCGGGCGTTCCGTATTCCCGTCTCCACGACACTGGTGGCGCTTTTGCAGGCGCAAGATTTGTGGATATTCCGGTTGTTTTTCCCGATTTTGATGCCGATCCCGATGATCCCGCAAGTTATGATTTTACGTTCACGGATCCGCTGATTACCGCACTGCAAAATGCCAAAGTAGAACCCTATTATCGGCTCGGAGTCACGATTGAAAACGAACAATGGCGCAAAGCCTATCACATCTATCCCCCGAAAGACTTCGCAAAATGGGCTAAAATCTGCGCCGGTATCATACGCCACTACACAAAAGGCTGGGGAAATGGATTCCATTACAAAATGACCTACTGGGAAATCTGGAACGAACCCGAGGATTTCGAAGGCTCAATGATGTGGAAAGGTACTTGGGACCAGTACATGGATCTCTACCGTGTTTCCTCTTGCTATCTCAAACAGGAGTTCCCGGAAATCAAAATCGGCGGTTATGCCTCATGCGGATTCTACGCTCTCTTCCCCGAACATCAGAATGTCCCGCGCAATCACAAATTCATAGAATGTTTTGAACGCTTCCTTAATTTCGTTAAGGAAAATAATTGCCCGTTTGATTTCTACTCCTGGCACGCATACGATGAACCCCTGCATATTCCCGTAATCGCGGATTATGTCCGGAAAAAACTCGATGAATATGGATTCGTCAACACCGAAAGCCACCTCAACGAATGGAATTGCGGTCCTATGAACCGCGGAAAAGCCTGCCATGCGGCTTCCACAGGCGGAACTCTTATTGCCATGCAGAACTCACCCGTCGATGTCGGTGCGTTCTATGATGCCCGCTGCGGCACCAGCTGCTATGGCGGATTGTTCAACCCCATGACCTACCAACCCTTGAAAGCCTATTATGCGCTGACTTCTTTCAATGAACTGTATCAACGAAAAAATCAGGTTTACGCAACCTCCGACACTGAAAACGTTTTCGTCGCCGCAGCCGCAAATGAATGGGACATCGCTGTCTTTATCAGCAATTTCTCCGGTCAGGAACAGCCACTTGAGCTGGACTTGAATGGAAAGAAAGTCGTTTACGGACGCATTACCGATGATACCCGCGACAATGCTTTGACGGAACTCCCCCAAACCTTGCCGCCGTACTCTATTCTCCTCCTCGTAGCACGGTAACAAAAACTTTTTTCAACACCGTTCCCGCGTTTCTTTTCACGGGAACGGTAAATTTATTTAACGGAAGGAACGATTCTCATGACCAAAAAAACTGCGGACTGGATGTTTGAAAGGAATATGCCCCCGTTCAGAACAGGTAATTCCCATCTGAATTTAGAACAATACCGGCAAAAGGTACGCGGATGCTGGATGGGGAAAAACATCGGCGGTACTTTCGGCGCCCCTTACGAGGGTAATCCCAATATGAACGATGCCAAATTCTATACCAACATCGTACCGGGTTCCCCTGCTCCGAATGATGACCTCGATATTCAGCTGGTATGGCTCCTCGCCGCAGCTGAAAACGGTCTCGAAAATCTCACTCCGCTGAAAATGGGAGAATACTGGTTCTCTCACGTCACAGGTCCTTGGAACGAATATGGCGTCTGCCGCGCCAACATCAGCCGCGGATTTATGCCGCCGCTGTCCGGCAGCTGCAATAACGAAACCTGGTTCCGCAGTAACGGAGCCTGGATCCGTTCCGAAATCTGGGCTTGTCTCTGTCCCGGGGCACCCGATGAAGCAATCAAGTACGCATACATGGATGCATGCTGTGACCATTACGATGACGGAATTTACGCCGAACTCTTCACTGCTGCCTTGGAATCGGCGGCTTTCGTATGCAATGACCTCCGGGAACTCATCCGTATTGCTTTTTCTAAAATTCCGGCAAAAAGTCGCGTAAGACGTTCCGTCGAACTTGCCATGAAACTTTATGACAGTAAAATTTCATTACAGGAAGCCCGCGAAGAAATCGTCAGAGACTCTGCCGATTTAGGAATGTTCCAGGCACCCGCAAATATCGCATTCGTCGTTCTCGGACTGCTCTACGGAGAAGGCGATTTCGAAAAAAGTCTGCAATATGCCGTAAACTGCGGCGATGATACGGACTGCACCGGCGCTACCGTCGGGGCAATCTTCGGAATCATGAACGGATTTGATGCAATCCCGGAAAAATGGCGCGAACCAATCGGAGATGGAATCGTTACCGTTTGCATCAATACCATCGGCGCACTCCTGCCGCTTCCGCGCACAACGGAAGAATTGACCCGTCAGGTCGTCAATCTTGCTGTGGATACCGCAAAAAACAACCCGCTCCGTTTCCTGCAATTGACCGATGAACCGACAGAGCTGGCTCAAGAATACCATTTAGACGACTCTACTGAAGCGGAAAATATCTGGAACTATTCCCCCTATAAACTCCAGTTTCCTGTCGCATGGGGCAATATCTATGTGGATTATTCCGGAGGACCCGTTGTCTCTGCCGGATGTTCCAAAAAGATAATTCTTACCGTGGACCATACCCGTTTTATTCAGGATACCATCGAATTCCAATGGCACTTGCCGGAAGGATGCCGTATGGAACCCGGAAACCGTCAGAAAATACTCAGTAAACGATGCAATACCTCCGGCTGCTGCGTCAATATCATTTTCGACAGCACGGATTTCGAAATGATTTATATCCCCGTGGATATCTACCTCGGCAACAGAACATACCCCTGCACCATCCAGGTACCCTTCCAAGGCGCGGGAACCGTCGATTTCCAAAACTGGACGTACCGCAACGCCGAATGGCAGGAAAAAGGCTCCAGACTCTGCCGCCTGTACTGCGAAGAACGGTAAATTAAGTGATATACAAAATGTAAAATTAATAATCCGATTTTAATAATCAACCCCGGTTATTTTACAGGACAGCAGTGAAGGAAACACGAAAAATGAAAAAAAATTTACTGATGCTGGCATTCTCGACAATCATAATATGCCTGGCAGGCTGCAAAACCGATTGCGCCGATACTGTGGTATATGGCACTATCCGCACCGCAGAGCGGGAGAATCCTGTGGCGGAAGCCTTTGCAGTAAAGGACGGACGATTTATTTATGTCGGCAGCAAGGAGGGGGCCGCAGACTTCATCAAGGAAGGTGTCACGCAGGTCATTGACCATACCGGGAAAGGCATGGTGATGCCGGGCTGCTTTGAGGGACATGCTCATTATCTGTTGGGAAATACCATTACAAATATGGGCGGGTTGTCCATCAGTCATAGACACGATGGCGTTGAATCCTTCATGAAAAAGCTCAAAAACGCATATATCCAGGCAAAAGCGGCAGGAAAGTCCAATCTCTACGGATTCGGATGGAATTATCATACGTTCACAGCTCAGGGAATGCCGACTCGCGAACAGTTGGACAAACTCTGCCCGGATATCGCTCTTTATGTCAATGACTCCGAAGGACACAAAGGTTTGGCAAACACTCTCTGCCTTCGCAAAGCAGGTATTCTGGATGAAAAGGGAAATGTCCGGATCAATAAGATAAGAGGCGGAAAAATATGCATGGACGCAAACGGAAAGCCAAATGGACTTCTGCTCGAACAGGCCGGCACGTACGTAAAATGCAAGGGGCTTGATTTTAATGATATCCTGTCTCCCGGCATAATAACAAAAGCTATCGAAAAAACACAGAATATGCTTCTGGCAAACGGATATGTCTCCTATATGGACGGGTGGTCCACCTGTTTTGGCAATTTCTTGTTTTACGACATGGCTCAGAAGTTCGACGATGAAGGTAAACTGAACATTCTTCTCGGGTTGTCATACGAAATTGAGAGTTCCTGCAATGATATCAATGCGGAAATTGCAAAAGCCGTTGAAATGAAGAAATACACGCACGGGCACATAAATGCCGACTACATCAAACTTTTTCTGGATGGTACCGTGGAAGGTGGAACAGGACTCACTCTTGCTCCCTATCCAGATGGTCATCAGGGCATTGCCAACTGGGAAGAAGATGAAGTGGCGGATATCACCGGAAAAGCCAACAAACAAGGTCTCACGATGCATGTCCACACCATGGGCGACGCAGCGGTACATCGGTGCGTGAATGCCTTTGTCAAGGCGGGTACAAAACAAGCTCGCAACACACTGGTTCATGTCCGCAATATGCCGCAGGAAGATTTCCGAAGAGTGGCGGAACATGACATCGTTTCGGTAAGCGGTATTTTGTGGCACACGCTTGTGGATGATCTCTGGAAGCTTATCCCCACTGTCGCCCCTGAAAAAGTGGCTTTCCAATCCTATCCGATGAAGTCATATTTCGATAATGCTGCTGTCATGTCCTCGCATAGCGACTTTCCGGCAACATCGGGCTCTCCATACGATCCTTTCGGGATCATGGAAATCGCCGTCACCGGAAGTACCCCCTATCCCGGCAAACCGGGCAAATATACAAAGCCCTGGTGGCCGGAGGAACTGATTACACGCGAACAGGCTCTTCAGGCGCTGACCATCAACGGGGCGTTCCAAATGCATTGCGAAAACACGAGAGGCAGTATCAAGGTCGGGAAAAATGCAGATTTCATTCTCATTGACAAGGATGTATTTGCGTGTCCCGTGAGAGACATCCACAAAACCAAAGTACTTTCCACCTGGTTCGAGGGGAAAAAAGTGTATCAGACTTCAAATACCGTTAAACAAAAACAATAGACACAATTATGAAAAAAATGTTCCATTTCTGCACGGCAATTGCACTTCTTCTCTGCGGATGTGCCTCCAACACATCCCTTCCTTCCGCAAAATGCGAAAACGGCAATTTTGTGGGCTATGTGGAAGACAATGGCGTTCTGACTTTCAAGGGAATCCCTTTTGCTAAGCCTCCGGTCGGCAACTTCAGATGGAAGGCTCCACGCCCGGTCGATACTTCTGATAAAGTGTTTTCTGCAAAGGATTTCAGAAATCCGTGTCTTCAGTCATACGATGAAGGGGAAGTATCAAGCCATGGCAAAACCAGCGAGGACTGTCTTTATCTCAATATCTGGACCCAAGATCTCCAAATGAAACAGGATCGTCCGGTCATGGTCTGGTTTCACGGTGGTTCTTACGGCTGGGGCGGCACCAATGATCCGTTGTACGAGGGAAAATATCTCGTAGCGGAATATCCGGATGTAGTACTCGTTACCGTGGGATACCGGGTTAATGCCCTGGGATTCATCGATTTCAGCAAGGTACCCGGAGGCAAGGCTTTCCCTGATGCCCCTTATCTTGGAATCCTTGACCAGCAACAGGCTTTGCGCTGGATTCAGAAAAATATCCGCGCTTTCGGAGGCGACCCGGACAACGTAACCATCTTCGGCGAATCGGCAGGCGGCGGCTCCGTATGCTGTCATCTGATTGCCAAAGGTTCCGAGGGTCTCTTCCGGAGAGCAATTGCCATGTCCGGAGAAATCTATCTGGAACATACTCCAAAGAATTTTGCACAAACCGCGCAAGCGGAAAAACTGCTGAAGGCTGCAGGATGCAAGGACATGGCTGGACTTATGGCTCTTTCGGAGGCGGACCTGCTCAAAGCCCTGAATACGGAAATATCCGAAGAAATAAGTTTTGAAGGTATCGGCTCAAAAGTCGGCGATTTCAACAATTGGCCCATGCGAAGCAATGAAAGAAGTATCCTTTCCACCGATGGATACAACGCCATCCTGAAAGGGAAAGCCAAGGATGTGGATCTGATGATCGGCATTGTCGCAGATGAAATCCGGTATTGGGCTCATCTTCAGTATGATCCCAATGATAAAAGAAGTCCGCTCGCCGGTTTCTATGAATGGACACAAATGCGTATCAACAACATAAAGAAAATCAGCGGGCCGGATACCGCACGCAGAATTGAGGAAGCGCTGGCTTATATTGACCCGGACAGCGATGAATGGAATAAAAAACATCCCGGAATCTGGAAATACACGGAAATTCTGAACAACTTTATGTTCCGGATGGGCAGCATCCTCCTCGCACAGAATCATTCCGAAGCCAAGGGCAAAGGACGCACTTATATGTATGTGTTCGGTAAAGAGTACGAAAAAAATGCCTACCCGGGCGAAGACTATATGAAGGCATGCCACGCCTGTGAACTTACCTACGCATTCAACAATATGACCATCACGGACGGGGCGCCCTTCGACCCGGTTCTCACAAAACGTTTCAGCAATATTTTAGTGAACTTTGCCCGTACCGGCAACCCGTCCATTGAAAATCTTGAAGTGCCTCAATATGACAAAACCAACAGGAATACTCTCACCATAGGGCGGGATTCCAGAATCTATGTCGAAAAGAATCCCCTTCGAAAGATTACGGAACTCCTCTTGCCCGCATACTACGATTTCTTCCTGAAAAAATGATTGTTTTCTAAACTGAAAAATATAAGGAGTAACGAATTCTATGAAAACACTCTTTCAAACAACACTCGTTGCCACTGCGTTTCTGCTGTGTGCATGTTTGACAGCAAAGTCCTCCTCTTCAGAATGCAACTCAAAATCCGACTGGAACACCGGTTCGAAAACTCTCACTGCCATCGGCACAACTGCTGATCGCGTATTCATCAATGCCAAGGTATATTCCATAAGTCTGGATGGGAAAGTCTCACACGCCGAAGCCGTCGCTGTCACGGACGGAAAAATCACATACGTGGGAAATGAAAGTGGAATTAGAAAGTTCATCGGCAAAAAAACAATCGTTACGGACTGCAAGGGCAATACACTGATGCCGGCTTTCAACGATGGGCACATGCACTTCTCCATCGCCGTACGGCGTTTCGGCGTCGCCGACCTGAATTTTACTCCGGCGGAAGGAACCGCTCAGAAAGAAATTGTCCGGGAAATCCAGCGTCGTGTCAAAGAGTTCGCAGAGACACATCCCAATGATCCTGTCGTTCACGGATCCGGATGGGATAGAGGATGGTTTTCCGGTGCGCACAAAGACCAAAATTACCATTTTTCACGTCATGACCTGGATGCCGTCGTTCCCGATCGTCCAGTCGTTCTGGACAGCTACTGTGGTCATGTGGCCATGTTCAACACCAAGGCTCTTGAACTGGCAGGAGTTCTTTCTGCTGACACACCCGAACCCTCTGCGGGGATGCTCCGCAGAGGAAAGGACGGCATTCCCGACGGATACATTCAGGAACCTGTGCTTATCGGACCGCTCTGCGCAAAAATTCCAAATTTCGATTTCACGGAGCAGCAAAAACGCGATGGCATGCTCGCTGCCCAGAAAATGTTCCTCTCCATGGGATATGCTCTCGTTACGGACTGCATGAAAACTCCGGGCGCATACGAACCTATGAGAAAAATCGCGAAAGACGGGTCTTTAAAAATGCGCACCTGTGCCACATTCCTCATCATGGATGAATCCCGCGATGCAGACCTGAAATATGCCATTGACAACAGAAATACCTTCCAGGTGGGGGATATGCTGACAATCGACACCGTCAAGTATTTCGTGGATGGTACCCCCTCCCCTCTCGCTCCCTTCAATCTCCAGTATCTGAAAGACAACGGTCTGCCTGAAGACTATGTGGAACCTCTGCTTTGGAATGAACAGCATCTTCATGAATCTTTCAAAAAAGCTGTCGCTGCAGGATTCAACATCCATATTCATACCATGGGAGACAGAGCACAGCAAACGGCGGTAACAGGTCTTTGCGAGGCACAGAAACTTGACCCGGAACACAAACTCCGGAATATCATCGCCCATAATATGCTCGTGGATCCCGCCGATATCAAACGAATGGGAGAGTATGGTATCATTGCGAATGTCCAGCCCCTCTGGATGAACGAGAATGAAGTCAACAGCCCCGATATGCTCTATATATTCGGAAAAGATCAGCACAAAAGATTCTACCCCTACAAAAGTCTGCTGGATGCCGGTGTCATCTGCGCCAACGGAACCGATTTCACCGTCAATCTTCCGGATCCTTTTGCAGCCATCCAGATTGCCATGACCCGCAGGGTCGTAGCAACCGACAAGGACTGGTTTGAACGCTGCAAAAATGTTCCGGCCATGAATCCCGCCGAATGCGTGAGTCTGAATGACATCGTAAAAACAATGACAATTAATGTTGCCTATCAGTTGCATCTCGAAAAAATAACCGGTTCGCTGGAAGTCGGGAAATCCGCCGAAATCATCATTCTGAATGGTGATTTGGAAAACACACCCGTGGAAGATATTTGTAAACTTAAGGTAGTGGAGACGATTATAAAGGGCAAGACGGAGTACAAACAGAATCCGTAGGAAACAGATTACGAGGTCGCATACTCCTCAAACAATATCATTCCGTATTGTGCAAAAAAAGACATTTTTAAGCAACACCCTATATTGTTCTCAAAAAACAGGCTATACCTTGACGTTTTGACACTTTCTGTTTTTATTGGTCCTGGAGTAAAAAAACTGTCATGAGCATGCAAATGAAGAATTTTTGGTAATATTTCCAGAAATTCTTCATTTAATGTAGCCTGATACCATATTTTTTTAAGTTGCAAATAAAGAATTTTTGGTAATATTTCCAGAAATTCTTCATTTAATACAATCGGTAAGTCAGCAACCCACTACTTTGAAAAAATTGAGGGATATTTGTCAATATTTTGCACAATATCCCGTAAAAGTTCACTTAAAACGGAACAATCCGGACATTGATGTTTCATTCCGGAAATGTGCTGCAAGACCTGCTCCTTTTGCATGATGTAAAAGTTGTAAAGGTTTTCCGGTAAAGGTATAACTGCTTTTTCATTGAATTGCTGTTTCTGTCTTTTCAGCTCCGGAATCAACTGCAG
>CALCCZ010000081.1 GCA_937900075.1 uncultured Lentisphaeria bacterium | reverse complement strand
AAACACAAGGTTCTCTGGGGAACGGATAATCCTGCCAATGACTATTCCGTTGAATTGGTTGATTACTGGAAAGAACGTGATATCCGGTACATGTCGGATATTGCAAAAGATGCAGAGCTGCCCCGCCAATTCTACGAGAAGCATGCTCCGGATCTCAATGATATTTTCCGACTTGCAACGGATGAAAACTGGAAAACATTTAACGGATAAAATTCCGTTTCTGTAAAAACATCCGGCAGGTGATGCAAGAATATGTTTATACCGTTTTGATAAACAATCAAAACGGTATTGGACGTTGCTTTACATCCATGTACAAAAAGACTCCCGGCGAGTCAGAAGAGAAAATCGTTTATTTTTCCTGTAAGTCGGGACTTTTTTTGCGTTTGACGGAGTCTGCGATAAGGAAAAGGGCTCCGACAGAACTGACAATAATCAGAACGACCGTAAATATTGTGGTGATAACCGTGGCAGTATCGGCGGGGAAACCGAATCCTTTATAGATTTCGGAAACGATGATATCACGAGTACCGATACCGCCCGGTGTCAGGGGAATGATACTGATTACTTCCCCGAGCATTCCGCCTAAAAAAGATGGTGCCAGATGACCACCACTGGAAGGTACGGCGGTTTTTGCGATACAAAAGAAAGAAATGGGATACAGAGGAAACAACACAGCTCCGGAAATAATGCTCCAGAAGATAACATTTTTCCAGCGTTTTTTATAAAGTTCAATGACGTTTGCAGTCCGGTTGAAGAATCCTTTGGTAATTCTGTCGCACCAGTCCCAGATAATTTTAATGAATTTTATTTTCAGGAAAGCGGTGTAAAGGAACAGTGCAGTGATGCAGCAGAGTCCTGCGATGCAGAAAAGGAATACAATCCAGACGGTAGTCTGAAGAGATTCCGGGAAGGTTCTGATAACGGGAGAAAAAGCGGGTACCGTAATGACGATAGCCATAAGCAGACCTGCGAACCCGCAAATTCGGTCAATGAGAATAGAGGCAATACCATTGAACCGTTCATCTCCACTTGTTCTTGCTCCCAGAAGGGTTGCTTTGACCAAGTCTCCGCTGACAGCACCTGCCGGAATGAAGAGCGTGAAGAATACTCCCTGCATGGTAAGTGAAACTGCTTCCGGCAGACTGATCCGTATGCCGATGGCTCGAAGGAGAGAAAACCAGCGTACACCGGTCATCATGTTTTGTACGAGCAAAGCAAGCATACCGAACAGGACCCAAAGGGGAGACAATCCTGAGAAATCCCGGAAAGATGCGCCGGATTTGTGCAGAAGATACCAGATAATGGCAACGGAGAAAGCGATTTTCAGAGTGTATCCGATGATTTTTTTCAGCAAGTCCATTTTATGTCGTTCCCGGGTATGGAATTTATGAGAACATTTTCAGCGGTTAGAGTGGTGCTAACAGAGAAAAAACGTTGAATATTGATTTGCACGGGCATTTTACTTCTGTTCGGCATCTTTACGCAGTTTTTCCAATTCAGAGTCCAATTTTGCAATGACATCTATGCGAGGGGCATCGCCCCAGAGTTCTTCCAACTGGTATTTGTCACGGGCATCCTGAGTCATGATATGTACTGTAATATAACCGAAATCAATAATCATCCATCGGCTTTGGCGTTCGCCGTTGCAGAGCAAGGGATGGATACCGAGAACCGTTCTAGCTTCTCTCTGAATATGATCCGCAATAGCGCCGATGTGCGGCTCGGAAAGTCCGGTACAAATCAGATAAAAATCGCTTTGAGCCGTTTCCATATTGCGCATATCAAGCCGGAGAATGCTCTCCGCTTTTCTGTTGTATGCTACCTGTTCGCAAAGTTCGGCAAGTTTTTCAGCGGTAGTTTTTTCAACAGGTTTGGGTTCGGCTGTTTTCTTCTTTTTTGATGTTGTTTTTGTTGTCTTTTTTTCGGCAGTACTTTTCTTTTCCGTTGTTGCTGTTTTTTTTGCGGAAGAGTTTTTCTTAACTGTCTTTTTTTCGGTTGTTTCTGCTTCCGGTTTTGTTTTTCTGGCAGGCATTTCAGTCAATCCTTTGTATAAAGTTTTTGTTGAATAATCCATTTTGATTCCTCTTCTGGAACAAGACTGGAATCCGGAATTTTACCGGAAGCGAATAATCTGCGCAGCTGAGTAGAGGATACATCCATGACAGGTGCATCCGGCATGAGCGAGGCAAGAAGTTTTCGTTTTTCGTTAATGTTCCAAAATTTCGGGAGAGATTTTTCTGTTATGTCGCATCCTGGTCTGGGATATGTAAGAATGGGATAATTTTGTACAAGCTCGTGCGCACGGTGCCATAAGTGCAAAGAAGCCAGACTGTCACCGCCGATAATCAACAGAAAATTATCATCGGGGGTTTGAAGTTTCAGCTCTGCCAAGGTGTCTATGGTATAAGATTTTTCCTCACGTTCCTGTTCAATATCGGAAATTCTGATTCCGGACATTCCCTGTGTGCCCAGTTCCAGCAGTTTTCGTCGGATGGGGTACGGTGATATCAGTTTATCATTTTTGTGCGGGGGAATAGCGGCGGGTACAAAAAGAATACATTCAGCCAGATGTTTATTCAGGATGTATTCTGCGATGTGACGGTGACCGTTATGAAAGGGATCGAACGTACCGCCGAAAACAGCTATATTCATCTTTTTACGATTTACTCCTTGAACAGTATTCTTTCTGTATGTATATTAAGAACCATAAATTAGCATAGAATTTTGAAAAGGCAAACTGAAAGGTTAAAAATGAAGAAAATTTCGTTTCATCCGCCTGCGGTAATTACCGGAATGAAAGAATGGAAAGGGATGCTCCGCGTGATTTCCATACTGAACGGGGCAGGGTATCTGGCTTTTCTGGTAGGCGGTGCAGTTCGTGATATGTTGCTGGGAGAGAAACCGAAAGATTTTGACATTACGACGAATGCCCGTCCGGATCAGATACAGGCGTTATTTTCGAAATCCATTCCCATTGGTGCGGCATTTGGCATCATTACGGTCATTATGGATGATATTCCGTATGAAGTTGCGACGTTCCGCGAAGAGCGGGGGTACGCGGATGGACGTCATCCGGATCAGGTCCATTATACGGATGACCCGGAGCTTGATGTGATCCGCCGTGATTTTACAGTCAATGCTTTTCTGTTTGACGTATTGAATTCGGAAATCATAGATTATACCGGCGGACTGGATGATATGCGGATCGGACTTCTGCGGACAGTCGGGAATCCGGAATTGCGTTTTAACGAAGACGCTCTGCGTATATTGCGGGCTGTCCGTTTTGCTTCCCGTCTTGGATATGTATTAGAGAAAGAAACCAGCTATGCAATGAGTAATCTTGCCGAGCATGTCAACTGCATTTCTGCGGAGCGGATACGTGATGAACTGGAAAAGATGCTGATGCATCATTCGCGTGAACAGGCATTCCGTCTCCTGGCGGAAACCGGATTATTAAAAGTTGTACTGCCGGAAATTGATGCTTTGCGCGGGGTGGAACAGCCTGCTGCATTTCATCCGGAAGGTGATGTTTTTGAACATACAATGCTGATGTTGACGCATATTGCCGTTCCAACACCCGCTTTGGTTTGGAGCGTGCTCCTGCATGATGTGGGAAAGGCTGTGACTCGAACGGTTAAGAATGGTATTGCACATTTTTATGGTCATGAAAGTGTCGGAGCGGATATGGCGGAGAAAATTCTTCGGCGTCTGCGATTACCGAATGAAGTGATTCGTTCGGTTGTATCTGCGGTGCGGAACCACATGCGTTTTGCCAGTGTGGATGGGATGCGTCCATCAAAATGGAAACGGATTATTGCAGATGAGAACTTTTCTGTGGAATTGGAACTGCATCGCATAGATTGTATATCCTGTCATGGGTTACTGCAGAATTACCATCTCATGCTGGACCGGATGCGGCAAATGGAAAAAGAAGAAAAAGATTTCTGTCTGCCTCAACCGCTGATTACGGGCAAGGATTTGATTGCATTGGGAATGAAACCCGGAGTGGAACTTGGACTGCTGGGCGATATACGCGATATGCAATTGGAACAACAGTTGAATACACGGGAAGAAGCGATTGTTTACGCTAAAAAAGCGTTGTTGTCAAGCTCGTTTCGTGGAATGCTTGATTTCGGGAAATAAAGCCCGTGTCTTCGGGCAGATTCTCTCCGACCGCCGCTTGCCGAGCCAGTTCATCGCAACGGTTGTTCCATTGGTTGTCTGTGTGGCCGCGCACCCAGACGAAAGAGACTTCGTGGATGTTGAGGAGTTCCAGCAATTCTTGCCAGAGATCAGTGTTCGGTATTGGGTCATGCGGTGGAGAAGGTCTTTTCCAACCGTTGTTTTTCCAGTTGTAAATCCACTTTTTCTGAATGGAATTCACGAGATAGGAAGAATCTGAATAAAGAGTTACTTTGCACGGTTCTTTCAGAAGTTTCAGTGCTGTCAGTGCAGCGGTGATTTCCATTCTGTTGTTGGTTGTTGTCCGGAAACCACCGGAACATTCTTTTTTGTGCGCACCATAGAACAGAACAGCGGCATAACCGCCCGGTCCCGGATTCCCGGAACATGCACCATCGGTATAAATCTGAACCTCTTTCATAACTTATTGAATTTACTTTAGTTCTGTCAATTCAAAACCGTCTTTCGTGACGAGACCTATATATTCATCATGATGTTTCCGGCCGTTGTACCAGAGCATCCAGCGATTGTTCTTTTCATCGAACAACAGGGTGGGTTTGTAGCATGCTTCCGCATCAAAACCATTGGGCGAAGGCACGACAATGGGATTTTCAGGAATCCGCTTCCAGTCATGGATTCCATCCGGGGAGACGGCGGCACAGATACGCGCAAGGTCAATGTTTTCATATCCGATATAGAACATGATGTAACGACCATCGGGAAGGCGTTTCAGTTCACAGCCGCCGACCCTGTCGCAGTCATAGTATTCCGTTCCATGCTGGAAGATGGGATTATTCTGATGTTTAGTCCAATGAACACCATCCTTGCTTTCTGCATAACCCAGTGCATTCGGTTCGTAGGTCTCTCCGCCTGCATACCACATACGGAATACTTTTCTCTGTTCATCAAAGAGAACGAATGGATTCATTACGGATTTTTTTTCCCATGCTTCTTCCGGAACCAGGACATAATCCCCGGATATACGGGTAAAATGTTCTCCATCATCACTTTCCGCCAACGCAATTCGGCTTTCATTATTGTTTTGTGCAGTGAACCACATCAGCCATTTTTCGCCGTATGGCAACACACACTGCCGGTTGATACGCTGTTCCTGCGGATTCGGCAGCAAAATGATGGTCGGATCATTCCAATGAATTCCATCGCTACTGTCGGAATATGCCAAAGCGTCTTTAGGCCGCCATGAAAAATACATCCGGTATTTTCCGCAAATGCGGAGTACCTGAACATCAAAACAAGTGCCCAGTTCTTTGGACCCGAAAACAGGATTGTCCTTGTACTTAATCCAGTGATTCATTCTTAATTCCTCAATATAAGTGACATTTTAAGCAGATTCAGTATCGTTTCCCTTGTTGTCAGAGAAACTTTTTTATTCTTCCTTGCGATAATTTCTGTCCCTGATACAAATCAGAAACGCAAGAATCGTTCCCGGCAGCCAACCGAAAAAAGTAAACAGCAGAACCAGAAGCATCGTTCCGCAACCCTTATCAAAGACAGCCAACGGAGGAAAAATTAAGCACAGAAGATAACGGATTACGATTGAGAACGCTTCCTTGGAGGTTTCTTCAATATTCCCAGGGTCATTGCTTTGTTGTCCTCCGTTTTTCTCTCTGTCGGCAAGACAGATAATCAGAGCCGCAATTGTACCCGGTATCCAGCCCAGAAGGGTAAGCAGCAGAACCAGTATTATCGGACCATATCCTTTATCAAAGACTGCCAACGGGGGAAAGAGGAAACATAGAATCATACGAATTACAAAATCCATAGATATGCAGCTCCTTGTATTTGTTGTTTTTTTTGCATTACTCTCTATAAGGTAATACAGATACATCGGCTTTTCAAGTCATTTCTGCATTTATGGAACAATAAATTTTACAGATGGTCATCAAACAGTGGATAGTGGATTTTTTCACATTCCTTCCCATCCTGTTCTGACTGCAGGCTCAAAAGTCCCGTTATAAATTTTGCTCCTCATTTTGATCTTTCAGTTTTTTTCTTCCACAAGTTACTTTACAAATAGCTCTTCGGAAGATAAAAACTGAAATCTCTCTATAATAAATCACAGATATCCCATATCTTTTTGCGATTTGTCAGAGGGAACGGGCAAGAATATCACCAGTGTTGCATGCATGTTGTTTGACCTGATGCAAACGTTATGAACAGTGATGCACCCGCGAGGCGGGTTTTCCTCTGTGAGTCGGGCATATCCGTGATTGCACGGGCGGGATGGGGGAAGAATGACCACAGGCGAACGTTGTGCATGGGGACGCACCGCCTGCGACGCATCCCCGCGTATAACGTTTGTCCCACGGGGTCTACCTTCGTCAACATTTGAACGCATATTACAAAATCTGGCAAAACCGCTTTTTCAAAAACACACTCTTCCACGCAGGAGAATGGGGCAAAATTCCCCGTTTGAGGAAAAATGTGGGATATCTGTGTAATAAATGAGGTTTTTCTGCGTTGTTTGCACATTTGGGGAATTTGAATTTACCGGAGTTGCAAGTATATTACATCATGAGGTGTATGTATGCAAGAAAAATCGACCATAGAAGAACAATTCAATCTTATTGCCGGAGAATATGATTCTGGCCGCAGAAAATTCATTCCCTGCTTTGATGAATATTATGAAAAGACCACGGCGTTTGCAGCATCATTTGTTGGCAATCCCCGCAGAATTATTGATTTGGGAAGCGGGACCGGCTTGCTGGCAATGTATTACTTCCGTCATTTTTCTGAAGCCGATTTTATCCTTGTGGATATTGCTGAAAATATGCTCCATGTAGCCAGTAAACGATTTGAAAAAGCCGGCAATGTCACTTGTTCGGTTATTGATTATACAAAAGAGTTGCCGGCAGGAAACTTTGATCTTGCGATTTCAGCTTTGTCCATCCATCACTTGGAAGATCAGCAGAAATTGGAACTGTTCAGCAATTTGAAGCAGAAACTTGTCCCCGGGGCCTGGTTCATCAATTACGATCAATTCTGCTGTGATTCTAAAGCAATAGACAAAGCAGTCAATGCGTACTGGATTGACCATCTTTACAACAGCGGATTATCTGAAACGGAACTTGCAAGATGGGAGGAACGGAGAAAACTTGATTGTGAGTGTTCCGTTGAGGCAGAAATCGATATGCTTAAAAAAAGTGGCTTCAAAAATGTCGAATGTATTTATTTGAACGGCAAATTTGCCGTCATTGCAGGGCAGGTGTAAAAATGGCAGATATAGAGATCATATCTTTGCGCATGAATCCGGAAAAACTGGATATTTTCTGCCGATATTTCAGCGAACACTGGGGTAACCCGGAAATCTATCGGGATTGTATGGAGAATGCAGTCAAGACTTCTTCACCTTTGCCGCAATGGTTTTTATTGCTTAAAGGAAAAGAAATCGCAGGTGGCTGCGGTTTGATTACCAATGACTTTATCAGCAGAATGGATCTTTATCCGTGGTTATGTGCGCTCTATGTGGAAGAAAAATACCGCAATCAGGGGTTCGGGGGAAAACTGATTAAACATACAGCAGAAACAGCGGCATCCCTGGGATATAAAAATCTGTATTGCTGTACGGACCATACCGCTTATTATGAAAGATATCTTTTTGAATATATCGGCACCGGTTTTCATCCGTGGAATGAAACTTCCCGTATCTATTGTCTCAGTTTGCGGTGATGCAGATTTTTAAACCTTTTCGCGGTATTCATGTTCTTTGTCAATTTTTTTTGCCATTTTTGCCAGATATGTCAAAATAGCGGCATTTTGTAAAGTTTTTTTTAACAAAAATGCTCAAAACGCATTGATTTATCGTCGAAGAGAGAGTATAATTAATCTGTACTTTCCCCTTGGGCAAGAATAATCAAATGGAGACCTGACTTTACAATATGTGCATAAATGCCGCCGGCCTGGCCGGATATTTGACATCAAAACATGGAGAAAATCTTGCTGTATTCCAAAACGAGGATATTCCACAGTTGTTTGGAATAGCAGGGAAGGGGAAACAATAATTAACAGTGATTGTGATTTGATTCCACAACAGGAGGAGTGATATGAATAAGGATGTAATAAAATCCATTATTGCCGAGTACAAGAAGTCATTTCAGCAGATGGACCAGGATGAGCGCTATAAATGGGTAGCGATTAAATGTTTTCAGGATAATTGGAATCCAAATGCTGAAAATTTTCAAGAAATGTTGAAAGCATCAACGGCAAAGGCAAAAAACCTGCTCGACTCACAAAGTGTATTCCCACGAGGTATGATTCTTGAGTATGCGGGAAAATTCCCTGAAGAAACCCGTCAGTGGTTTATCGCCTTGTTTGATGAAACACAGCCGCTTTTAGAGCGAATCCAGAAATTTATTGAAACGGCACAAGTGCTAAACAATAAATTTTACGATGGTCAAGCAGGAAAAAAGAAGCATCACCAGAATTTACATGCCATAAGTGTCTATCTTTCATTCCGTTATCCTGAAAAATACTGCTTTTATAAACGCACAATGTTTGTCTCTTTTGCCAAGCAAATCGGCTTTGAGGATATTCCCAAGCAGGGAAAGATAGAAAATTTGCCAGCATATTTCAAAATGGCAGAGGAGATTCGCCAGATTATCATTCAAGACAATGAACTAAAACAACTCAATTATTCGCGTTTGGATGAAACCTGCTATAAAGATCAAAATTGTACGGCACTGACTCAGGATATTATCCTCTTTGTACAGAAAAATAGTTCTGTTGAAGCTACCGGTGCTGTTATTAAAGAAGAAAGAAAGCAAGATCAAGAAAAAGAAGCGGAGGAAAACGTGGAAAACAATAAATCTGTTCCATTTTCTCTGAATACCATTTTTTACGGACCTCCTGGAACGGGGAAGACATACACGCTTGATAAGATTGCAAAAGAACACTTTTACGAGCAAGTTCGCAAACTGACCGATGCCGAGCGAATTGCAAAGGTAGTTGAGAATCTGAACTGGTGGGAGGTTATTGCCTTGTGCTTACTTAACAAAGGCAATAGTGCTAAAGTCCCAGATATAATTAAGCATCCATTGATAGAGGCATATTTAAAAAACTCAAATACAAAAAACCCGGGGTGCGCTGTTTGGGGACAACTTCAGATTCATACAAAAGAAGATTGTTCTGATGTTAAGTATTCTCTTGCAAGAAGAGCCGAGCCAAAAGTTTTCTTTAAGAAGCCTGATTCAACTTGGGTGGTTGATTATGACTTACTGAAAGAAATACGTCCGGACTTGTTAGAGAAACTGGAAAAATATCGCTCAACTGAGGAAACCAGTGACATCAAACGCTATCAATTCATAACATTTCACCAGTCATACAGTTATGAAAATTTTGTAGAGGGCGCAAAAGATGGTTTTAAAGTAAGCATTTCGCTTATCCCATACC